>DATNGC010000032.1:0-13545 GCA_035606075.1 Elusimicrobiota bacterium | reverse complement strand
GGGCTCCTCACGGGGCGCGATCCAGACCGTCCTCTTCGCCGGCAGCCGACGCAACCGCGAAGGGTACGAGAGCTACGAGAAGAGCGACTGGGCGATCTGGAGAACGGACTCCAAGCCCCCGGAGCCCATCCTGCGCTACCCTTTCGGGCAGGACCAGGCGTGGTCCGAGAAGCGGGCGGGCTCTTCCGTCCAGTGGCTCGTGGTCTCGGCGACGGCGACGGTGAACGTCGCGGCCGGGGAGTTCACGGACTGTCTCAAGGTGCGCGAGCTCGACCGCCGCTTTCCCAACAGCTGGCGCTACGACTACTATTGCCCCGACGTGGGGCGCGTGAAGACGACCATCGGCGGCAAGGGCTACGAGAACCCGAATACCGAGCTTCTGCGGTATGGTAAAATGACTCGTTGAAGCTCCCCCGCCCGCTGTCGCATTCCTCGATCTCGCTGTACGCCGAGTGCCCGCAGAAGTACAAGTTCCGCTACGTCGACGCCGTGCCGGAGAAGCCGCGGCATTTCTTCTCGTTCGGCCGCAGCGTCCATTCGGCCCTCGAGTTCTTCTACGGCGTGAAGACGCCGGTCCCACCCACCCTCGACGAACTGCTCAAGTCCTATCGCGATCAGTGGGTCAAGGAGGGCTATCGCGACCAGTCGCAGGAGGTCGAGTATTTCGAGGAGGGCCGCCGCATCCTCAAGGGCTTCCACGAGAAGCACGTGAAGGATTTCCACGTGCCGCTCTCCGTCGAGTACGGCTTCGAGTTCGAGGTCGAGGGCGTGCCGGTGAAGGGCTTCGTCGACCGCGTGGACAAGCTGCCCGACGGCCGCCTGGCCGTTGTCGACTATAAGACGGGCAAGAAGCTCAAAACCGGCCGTCTGGAGCTGGACGCGCAGCTCACGATGTACCAGTACGCCTGCGAGTCCCTGCTGGGTGCGGAGGTCGGGGAACTGACCTTCTACCACCTTCCCACTTTGACGGAGCACCGCACGACGCGGCGGCCGGCCAAGCTCGTCGACGAGCTCAAGAGCTCGATCGTGAACACGGCCGAGGCGATCACCAAGGAGAAGTTCGATCCCAAGCCCGACGAGATGGTCTGCCGCTGGTGCGACTACAAGCCCATCTGCCCGATCTTCAAGGACCAGTACGCGGGGGTGGCCATGGCGCCGGCGAAGGCCGCGGGCGAGCCGGAGCTGGCGCTGCTGGTCGACGCGTACGGGGACGCCCTGGCCAAGGCGGCGGCGGCCAAGAAAGAGGCCGAGGCGGCCGGCCAGGCGCTCGCGGTGATGCTCAAGAAGAAGAACTACGTCCGCGCGTTCGGGGCGAGCTATGAGGTCGAGCTGAGCGCGGCGGTGAAGTGGGAGTTCTTGGACAAGAAAAAGGTCCTCGAGATCATCAAGAAGGCCGGCGTCTACGACCAGGTCCTCGCGCCGTCGGCGCCGCTCGTAACCAAACTGGTCGAGACTGGCGCCGACGCCGACCTGCGCGCGCGGTTGACGGAGCTCGGCGAGCGCGTCGAGTCGCCCGAGCTCAAGCTCAAGCCGCTGTGAGCCCGCGCGCGCGCGAAGTCCTCCTCGCGCTCGACCAGGGCTCCTCTTCTTCCCGCGCCGTCGTCTTCGATCTCAAGGGCAAGGTCATCGCCCTCGCACAGAAGCCGGTTGTCACCAAGCGCCCTAAAGCGGGCTGGGCGGAGCATAACCCCTCGGAGCTGGCGAGCACCCTCGAATCGGCCATGGACGCCGCCTTGGCCAAGCTGGGCCCCAAGGACAAGGTGCTGGGCGCCGGTCTCGCGGTGCAGCGCTCAACCATCATCTTTTGCGATCGTAGTTCCTTCAAGCCCGTCGCGTCCGCTCCCAGTTGGATGGATGGCCGTGCCTCGGACTTCGTCGCGCCGCTGCAAGAGCGTCAGGGCGAGATCCACGGTCTCTCCGGCTTGTACGCCACGCCCTATTACTCCGCTCCCAAAATCCGTTGGTTCCTCGATCGAGACGCGAAGGTTCGCGCTCTCGCCGACGCCGGCAAGCTCCTCTGCGCTCCGGTCTCCACCTTTGTCGCGGCTCGCCTGACGAAGGGCGCGGTCGTCGCGGCCGATCCGACGTGCGCTCAACGCACGCTTCTCATGAACCTGGACACGACGTCCTGGGACGCGGGACTTTTGGCTATGTTCGGCCTCCCTGAGGACGTGCTCCCCTCGATCCGCTCCTCCGTCGGCGATTGGGGCATGATCGAGCGCAAAGGCCGCAAGTTTCCCCTTCTCGCGACGGTCGGCGACCAGCAGTCGGCGGCCATCGGGCTGGGCGCGTCGAACGAGGGCGAGGCGGTCGCGAACTACGGCACGGGCGCGTTCCTGCTGCGGCACACGGGGCCGCGCCCGGAGCGCGCGCCGGGCCTGCTGGCGTCCTGCGCCGCGACCTCCGGCGAGCTCCGCGGCTACTATCTTGAGGGCACGGTGCACGCGGCCGGGACGTCGTTCGAGTGGCTGCGCGACAACCTCGGGCTCATGGGAGACGCGAAAGAGATCGACGCGGCCTTCAAGCGCTCGAAGAAGAAAGTCCTCATGCTTCCGGCGATCGGCGGGTTGGGCGCGCCTCGCTGGGACTACAAGACAAAAACGGCGTTCTTCGGGCTGGACTCGCAGACGTCCCGGCACGATCTCGTCCGCGCGACCGCTGAAGGCCTCTGTATGCTGCTGGCCGACGCCGCGGCGGTTATGTCGGCGGCCGGCGCGCCGGTGACGCGCGCCCGCGTCGCGGGCGGGCTGTCGCGGGCCGACGCGATGATGTCCTTCCAGGCGGACGCGCTCGGCGCCACGCTCGAGCGTCGCAAGGAAGTCGAGGCGACCGCGCTCGGCGCGGCCATCCTCGCGGCCAAGGCGGCGGGCGTGCCGGACGCCGACAAGCTCTCCGACGCCGCCGTCGAAAAGAAGTTTTCGCCCAAGTCCGACGAGGCCGCGCGCTCCCGCCGCCGCGGCGAGTGGACCGTGTTCGTCGAGGCCACGCAGCGTCTCAGCCGCGAGATCAGCCTCTCCTAGCCGTTCCCGCCTGGAACTTTTTCGGGGGTCATTCCGTAAGATTGATATGGAACCCCTCGAATTCGAATTCGTCCGCGACCGCAAGCTCGGCTTTCTCGACCTGCAACTCCCCGGTCCTTCGCGAAGGTCTCGGCCGATGAGCGCGATTCAGATGCTCAAGCGCGAGGTGCGCCGGCTCGACCCGGTCTCGCTCGCCGTCTTCAGCAGTTGGATCTACTGGTACGACTCGACGGCCTGGGAGCGCCGTATCCGGCGCAAGGAGCGCGCCGCTCTGCGGAATCAAGCCGAGAGTGCCGATGGAGCGCTCTGTTGACATTAGGCACACATCGTGTTATCATTCGAGGGCGTTCCAAGGACATTCGTTGGGATCCGGAAAAGGACAAGATTCTTCTGGATGCGCGTGGCTTCGGCTTTGAGACAGCGGCTGAAAAGATCGCGCAGCTCGACTACATAGCGCTTGTCGAACACTGGAATACCATCCGGTATCCCCATCAGTGGATTTATGTGCTCGAGATCGAAGGGTACGCTTATTATGTGCCATTCGTCGAGACGGATGATGAGATCTTCTTGAAGACTCTCATTCCGAGCCGCAAGGCGAAGAAACGATATCTGAGAGGTCACTGAGATATGGCTAAGAGAAGGCCTCTAAAACTCGATGCAGAGGAGCGGGAGCTCCTTCGATCGCTGGACGCGGGAGAATGGCGTCCAGTGAAGAATATGCACGCCGAGATGAAGCGGTACGCAGGCTATGCCCGCAACACTCTCGACAAGATTCGAAAGAACCGCCGTGCCAACATCCGGCTATCTCAGTGGGACCTCGAACATTTGCAGAAAAAGGCCATTGAAGAGGGAATCCCCTACCAGACTCTCATGGCGAGCGTCCTGCACAAGTATGTGACAGGAAGGCTCGTTGAGAAGCGACCTTAGCTGATGCTGTCCAGAGGAGCTGAAGGGCTTGAGGTCCGTCAGCGGCGTACTCGATCTTGCGCTTCATGAGAATTCGGATTAAACTCCGAAGATGACCAAAGTTCAACTGCTGGAGCGCGAGATTCGGAAGCTCGATCAGCGGGCTCTCGGCGCTCTGCGAGATTGGTTCCAACACTATGACGCGGCGGCCTGGGACCGCCAGATCGGACGGGATGCGCGGACAGGCAAGCTCAAGAAATTCTCGGACGAAGCGCTCGCGGCTCATAAGTCCGGAAAATCTCGCGAGCTTTGAAGCATAAGGCGTCGCGGATCGCAATCATCCCTCCCTCCATTTCAAAGAAGATCGACGAATTCCGGTCCATCCGAATCGGACTGAGCTATAGGGCCCTCGCCCCGCATTCGGAAAGGCTCTGCAATTTGAAACATGGCAGTAACCGATTACGTATTGTTCTCTTTCGGGCGAGGTCGGTTGGAACGCAAGTGACGCCATCTAACATCTGCTTGAACGGTCGGCGGCAATCAAGGAATCCTAGCCGCCGCCGTTCAGCCCGGCGTTATCTAGGCCCGCGGTACACGGAAAGATGAAGCAATTCGTTGTCGTCTCATTGAGCGTTCTCGGAGTAGCCTTGCTCGCCGGCTGCAGGCAAGTTGTTGAGAACCAAGCTAATTCACCAGACCACAGGTATCGAGCCGAATCGCTATTTTACGACGCCGGAGCTGTCGGAGGAACTACGGGCGTGGAAATTGTCGAGACAAATTGGCGTCCATCATGGATGCAGCATCGAGAGCCCATCCTTGTGGCCGATGATGGCCTCGAATCTAAGGTCACGTGGCAAGACCCATGGACTCTAGTTATCACGATGAAATGCGGGTATCCGGGTCGTTGTGGGATTTCTGACAGAGAGAACACGTACAAGGATGTTCGTGTCAATTATGTGGTCACATATGACACCCAAACTGAAGCCGATTGTGAACGTGGCCGCTGTCAATTAACCGGACGCTCGGCAGGTCTAACGAGCCCGGCAATACGTTAGCTTGCCGTTTTGAGTACAACGACTGCCTGCGTTAAGACGAAGCGAGTTTCAGGCGGGCGATGAGTCGGTCGTAGTCGAGGCCGTCGAAGCTGGAGAGCTCGAAGTCGGCCAGCGACAGGTCCTGCTCCGTGTTGTGCGTGGTCCGCAGGGCCGCGGTGCGCAGACCCGCGCGCTTGGCGGCGAGAAGGCCGATCGACGAGTCCTCGATCGCCAAGCACTCGACCGTCGGGAACTTCAGGCGCGCGGCCGCTTCCAAGTAGATGTCGGGAAAGGGCTTGGTGCGCCCCCCCACGTCGTCGGCGGAGACGATCTCGTCGAGTAGCGGCGACAGGCTGAAGCGGTCCACGACCAGCGCGATCCAGCGCGACGGCGAGGACGAGGCGATCGCGACGCGGATGCCCTTGTGCTTGAGGCCGAGGGCCAGCGGGATGAACCCCTCGGCGAGCTCGACGCGCTGCAGGTAGACCTTGCGCGCGACCTCGTCGCTGCGCTGCAGGAACTCCGTCTTGCCCATCGGCAGGTCGAACTCGCGCTTGAGGAACTCGTAGACGTCCTCGACGCCCATCCCGACGATCTTCTCGTGATGCTCCGCGCGCCAGGACGGCACCGCCGCCCGGAAGAACTCGGCCTCGAGCGCCTTCCACTGCGCCTCGCTGTCGACGATCACCCCGTCCATGTCGAAGATGACCGCGCGCATCGTCAGACCGTGGGCGCTTCCAGCTGCTGGTAGCGCTGCAGCGTCGCGTACACGCCGTTCAAGGCCATCAGCTCGCCGTGCGTGCCGATCTCCTCGATCTTGCCCGTGCGCATGACCACGATCCGGTCGGCCTTCTGCACCGTCGAAAGCCGGTGCGCGATCATGACCACCGTGCGCCCCGGGTAAAGCCGCTCCATCGCCGTCTGCACCGCGCGCTCGGAGCCTGTGTCGAGGTTCGACGTGGCTTCATCGAGGATGAGGAGCTTGGGGTCCTTGAGCACCGCGCGCGCGATCGCCAGGCGCTGCCGCTGCCCGCCCGAGAGCCGGGCGCCCCGGTCGCCGAGAGGCGTGTCGAGGCCGTGCTTCATCGACTTGACGAAGTCGGCGGCGTCGGCCACGGCCAGCGCGTTCTCCACCTGCTCGCGCGTCGCGCCCTCGCGGCCCACGGCCACGTTGCCCATCACCGTGTCGTTGAAGAGGATTGTCTCCTGGGACACCAGTCCCAGATGCTCGCGCAGGTTGTGAGAGGACATCTCGCGCAGGTCGACCCCGTCGATCGTGATGCGGCCCGAGGTCGGATCGAAGAGACGGAGAAGGAGATGGACGAAGGTCGTCTTGCCCGAGCCCGACGGTCCCGCGAGCGCCACGACCTCGCCGGGCTTGATTTCCAATGAAACGTCGTGGAGCGCCCACGTCTCGCGGCTCGGGTAGCGGAAGGAGACGTTCTCGAACTTGATCCCCTTGGTCAGCGCGGGGAAAGAGACCGGAGTCTTGGGCTCGACGACGGACGGAACCTCGTCGAGCACGGAGAAGATCCGTTCGGCGGAGGCCAGGCCCAGTTGGATGGTCGAGTTCATCTGGGCGAGGTTCTTGATGGGCCCATAAGCCATGAAGAAGCAGCCCAGGAACACCGAGAACTGCCCCGGCGTCAGCGTCCCCGCCCCGATCTGCTTGCCGCCGAGATAGACGATCGTCGCGATGATCCAGGAGCCCAGGAACTCCATGAGCGGGCCCGACAGCGCCGTGGCGCGGAAGTAGCGCATCATCTGGTGGAAGAACTCGTCGTTCTCCTTGCGGAACTTCTTGATCGCGCCCTGCTCGAAGTTGAACGACTTCACGACCAGCATGCCCTGGAGGCTCTCCTGGAAGCGATGGTAGATCTCCCCCATCACCTCCTGCCCCCGGCGTCCGGCGGCGCGCAGCTTGCGCCCGAGGACGCCGAGCACTCCCCCGGCCATCGGGATCGCGATCAGCGCGATGGACGCGAACTTGGGATTCGTCCAGAACATCACGCCGAGCATCACCACGACCGTGAGCGAGTCGCGGACCGCGTAGAGCGGAGCGAACTGCAGCGCCGACTGCAGCGCGGTCATGTCGTTGGTGAGCTTGGCCATGACCTCGCCGCCCTTGGACTTCCAGAAGAAGTCCATCGACAGCGCGTGCAGATGCCTGAACAGGTCCTCGCGGATCTCCTGCGTGATCTTTTGTCCCAGCCAGCTCATCAGGTAGGCGAGCGTGTACTTGAAGACCAGCATCAGGAAGAAGATGCCGGGGATATACAGCGCGACCCGGATGAGCTGGGCCGGGTCCGCGTTCGCGGACCCAAACAGGCTGCTCGTGACCGGGTCCAGGACCTTGACCATGAGGCCGTTCAAGGCCGCCACGATGATCATGACCACGCAGGCCTGGAACAGCCGCGCCCGGTGCGGGCGGACGTAGGAGACGATGCGCCGGATCGAGGCGCGGTCGGAGCTCACCGAGCGGCGGGGACCGCCAGCTTGGGCAGCGCGTCCTTCATCGCCGCCAGAGCCTTCTGGATGTTCTCGACCGAGTTCGCGTAGGAGAAGCGCAGGTAGCCCTCGCCGAAGGAGCCGAACGAGGTTCCCGGCAGGCAGGCCACGCCGGCCTGGTTCAGCAGCGCGTCGGCGAGAGCCTTGGATTTCATGCCCGTGCCCTTGATGTTCGGGAACACGTAGAAGGACGCCTCGGGCGTCAGGCAGCTGAACCCCGGCAGGGAGTTCAGACCTTTAACGATCACGTCGCGGCGCTTCTTGAACTCGGCCACCATCGCCGTCACCGCGTCCTGCGGGCCCTCGAGCGCCTCGATGGCCGCGATCTGCGCGAAGGACGCCACGCAGGAGTGGTCGTTGGTCGCGAGCTTGGCCATCGCGTCGATGAGCCATTTCGGCCCCGCGCCGTAGCCGAGGCGCCAGCCCGTCATCGCCCAGGTCTTGGAGAAGCCGTCGAGCAGGATGCAGCGCTCGCGCATGCCCGGAAGGCTCATGATCGAGCGGTGCTTGCCCTTGTAGACGACGCGCGAGTATATCTCGTCGGTCAGCACCATCGCGTCCGGGTACTTCTTGAGCGCCGCCGCCACGCGCGTCATCGTGGCCTCGGCCATCACGCCGCCCGTCGGGTTGGCCGGAGAGTTGAGGATGACGAGCTTCGTCTTCGAGCTCAGCAGGCGCTCGAACTCGGCCGGGTCGAAGTCGAAGCCGTTCTCCTCGCGGATGGGCAGCGGGACCGCCTTGCCGCCGACATAGTTGATCATCGACTCATAAATCGGAAAACCCGGATTCGGATAGATGACCTCGTCACCGGCGTCGATCAGCGCGAGGATGGTAAAGAAGATGATGGGCTTGCCGCCGGGGACGAGGATGGTCTCCTCGGGCTTGACGGAGATGCAGCGCGTCTTGGAAACGTACTCGGCGACGGCTTTGCGCGCTTCCGGCAGACCGGCGGCCGGACCGTAATGGGTGTACCCCGCATCAATGGCCTTTTTGGCTGCGTTTCGGATATTGGTCGGCGTATCAAAATCCGGCTCTCCGATTTCGAGATGAATAATCCTGCGGCCCTGGGCCTCCAGCGCGCGGGCGCGGGCGAGGACCTCGAAGGCCGTCTCGGTGCCGAGGCGGGAGAAGCTTTGCGCGAGTTTCATGATTGATTTTAGCTTTTCTCTGGGGATTTGGATGGAACGGAACGGCCGAAGATGCGCTTGAGCTGGGCTTCCTCGAGCTCCATGAAGCGGCCGTGCGCGGCGGCGTAGACCGTCCCGTCCGGGCCGGTCAGCTCTCCCGTCAGGTCGATCAGGCGCCGGCGGCTGGCCACCACGCGCGTGACGACGAGCAGCTCCGCGCCCAGCGGGGTGCCCTTGCGGAACTCGGTGGTCAGGCGGGCGGTCATGCAGCGCCGGCCCACGAGCCAGGCGGCGGCCCCCAGGGCCTCGTCGAGGGCGGTCAGGATCGCGCCGCCGTGCACGAGCCCCGGCGCGCCCTCGCTGAGCGGGCCGAACTCGGCGGTGGCGACGAGCGAGCGGTCGGGCCGCTGGTAGTAGCGGATCACGATGCGGCCCTCGCTCGACGTCATGCCCGCGAAGGCGCCGCGGGCGGCGGCGAACGGAAAGGGCTGAACGGGCTTCCAATCGGCCGCGGGCCAGATCGCCATGAGGCTTTTTAGCATTTGCCCCGGTGTTTGTATAATCCCCCTCGATGAGCTTCGAGAAAGTCGCCGAGCACGACGGCCGGGAGGTTTGGCTGGCCGTGCTGTCCATCCCCGAGGAGGCGGCAGGCTGGGCGGGCACCGCCCGGCCCCGCGGGGGCGTGCTCGCCTATCTCGACGGCTGGGGCGACGAGGAACTCGGGCGCTTCTGCGCCGAGGTGCTCAAGCTCAAGCCGTCGGAGATGGCCTTCGGAGGGGAGGCCGCACCGATCGCCCGCACCGCGCTGGCCAAGCTCGATCCCGGCACGGCCTCGACGGTCCGCCACGACGAACCGCTCGATGAGTCGGTCTGGTACATGTTCTTCGCCAGCTACGAGCCCGATCCCTCCACGCGGCGCCAGCCGCCCCTCATCGTGGCCTTCCGGAAGGGAGATCCGCGGATCGCGAAGTTCTCGGCCTTGGCCGGCCGCTTCGCCGCGGCCATGAACGAGGTCCTGGAGCGCGAGTAGGCGTCACGCCGGCGTCGTTGTCAACGCCGCGCGGAATTGGTTGAATCTGGCCGTCGTCGTCGGCGAACTCTCGAGGTGAGATCATGACCACCGCCGCCCTTCCCGATGTCCACCCCCTTCTCAAAGAATTCCTGGCGCGCCCGACCCACAAGCTCCTGATCGACGGCAAGCCCGTCGACGCGGCCTCCGGCAAGACCTTTAAGACTCTCAATCCCGCCACCGGCGACCTGCTCGGCACGGTGGCGGAGGCCGACTCGGCCGACGTCGACCGCGCGGTCGCGTCCGCTCGCGCCGCGCTGTCCGGGCCGTGGGCCAAGCTGTCGCCGGCCGAGCGCGAGCGCGTCCTTCACAAAGCCGCCGATCTTTTAGAGTCGCGCGCCGAGGCCTTCGCCCAGCTCGAGTCGCTCGACAACGGAAAGGTGATCCGCGAGGCCAAGAGCGGCGACCTCCCCCTTTCCGTCGCGCTGTTCCGCTACTACGGCGGCTGGCCGACCAAGCTCAACGGGGATACGACCCCCGTGTCGGTCCCCTACTATCCGGGCGCGAAGTTCCTCCACTATACGGTGCGCGAGCCCGTGGGCGTGGTGGGCGCGATCATCCCGTGGAACTTCCCCCTGCTCATGGCCGTCGAGCGCTTGGCGCCGGCGCTGGCCTGCGGCAACGCGATCGTGCTCAAGCCGGCCGAGCAGACGCCGCTGTCGGCGCTGTGGCTGGGCGAGCTCCTGCTCGAGGCGGGCGTGCCGCCGGGCGTCGTGAACGTGGTCCCGGGCTACGGAAAGACCGCGGGCGCGGCCATCGCGGCGCACATGGGCGTCGACAAGGTCACCTTCACGGGCAGCACGGCGACCGGACGCGAGGTCGTGAAAGCCTCGTCCTCCAACATGAAGCGCGTGACCATGGAGCTCGGCGGAAAGTCTCCGAACATCGTGTTCGCCGACGCCGACATGGAAGCCGCGGCGCGGGGCATGTTCATGGGGATATTTTATAACCAGGGCCAAACGTGCTCCGCGGGATCGAGGGTCTTCATCGAGCGCCCCGCTTACGATAAATTGATGAGCGCTCTGGCCGACCGCTCCAAGACCATCAAAATGGGCAATCCGTTGGACCCGAAGATGCATATGGGTCCGTTGGTTTCCGCTCAGCAGAGGGAGCGAGTTCTCTCCTATATTGAATCGGGAAAATCCGAAGGCGCTCAATTGTTGTCCGGCGGCGCAGCCGCACCTGGCGCGGGCTATTATGTTCAGCCCACGGTGTTCGGCGGCGTGAAAGATGAGATGAAAATCGCGCGGGAAGAAATCTTCGGCCCCGTCGTCTCCGTGTTCCCCTTCGACTCCGTTGATGAAGTGATGGAGCGGGCCAACGCGACGGAATATGGACTCGTCGCCGCCGTGTGGACCAAGGACGTCAAGAAAGCCCACCAGACGGCCGCCCGGCTCAAGGCCGGCACGGTGTGGATCAACTGCTACCAGTTCGTCGACGCGGCCGCGCCGTGGGGCGGCGTCAAGCAGTCCGGCTACGGCCGCGAGAAGGGCCAGTGGGCGCTCGACAATTACACGTCGTTGAAATCCGTTTGGGTGGATCTCAACTGATGTCCGCGACCGAGCCGATCGACGTCCTGATCGAGCGCGACGGGGCCGTCGGCCTCGTGACGCTGAACCGCCCGCAGGCGCTCAACGCGCTGTCGATGCCGCTGATGAAGGCGCTGGCCGGCGCGCTCGAGAAGTTCGACGCCGACCCGGAGATCCGCGTGATGATCGTCGCCGGCTCCGCGCGCGCCTTCGCCGCCGGCGCCGACATCAACGAGATGAAGGACATCAAGGACGCGATCGCCGCCGAGACGGCGCTGTCCAAGCACCTCGCCGCGTGGGACCGCATCGGAAAGCTCAAGAAGCCGGTCGTCGCCGCGGTGTCCGGGTTCGCCCTGGGCGGAGGCTGCGAGCTGGCGATGGCGTGCGACCTCATCCTCGCCTCCGAGACCGCCGTTTTCGGCCAGCCGGAGATCTTGATCGGGGTGATCCCGGGCGCGGGCGGCACGCAGCGTCTGACGAAAGCCGTCGGAAAGGCATTGGCGATGGATATGATTTTAACCGGCCGCCGTCTCACCGCGCGAGAGGCGCTCGCCGCGGGCCTCGTCGCCCGCGTGGTCGCGCCCGAGGTTCTGCTCGAGGAAGCGAAGAAGACGGCCCGCGAGATCGCGAAGGCCTCTCCCCTCGCCGCGCAGGCCGCGAAGGCCGCGGCCAACGCGGCCGTCGACCGCCAGCTCGACGCGGGGCTGGCGCGCGAGCGAGAGCTGTTCTACCGTCTCTTCGATTCCAACGATCAGAAAGAGGGCATGCGGGCCTTCGCCGAGAAACGGTCGCCCGCGTTCACGGGCAAATGAAGAGCTTGCTCCGGAGCGAGTCCGACCGATTGGCCAGGATAAGATGAGCAATCAAGCGATAGCGGCAGAGTTCCTCTCCGAGACGAAGAATGCCGTCCTGACTTTGACGCTGAACCGCCCCGACGCGCTGAACGCGCTGACGGGAACCATGCTCAAGGGCTTGGCCGACGCGGTGAGCAAGGCCGGTCGAGACAAGGCGGTCCGCGTCATCGTGATCGCCGGCGCGGGGCGCGCCTTCTCCGCGGGCGCCGACCTCGGCGACGTGAAGAAGCGCATGGCCTCCGGGAAGTTCGAGCACGGCGAGGAGCTGCGCAAGGCCTTCAATCCGCTGATCCTCGCCATCCGGCGGGTGGAGAAGCCCGTGATCGCCGTCGTCCAAGGCACGGCGGCCGGGGCCGGGGCGAGCCTCGCGCTCGCCTGCGATCTCAAGATTTGCGCCATGGAAGCCAAATTTCTCAACGCGTTCTCGAAAGTCGGGCTGAATCCCGACTCCGGGATGACGTGGGTTTTGCCTCGAGCCCTCGGCCTCTCGCTCGCGCTCGAGCACGCCTGGCTGAGCAAGCCGATCCCGTCCGGCGAGGCGTTGCGGTTCGGTCTCGTCAACCGCGTCGTGGCCGCCGCCGATTTGCCCGCCGCTGTGGATGAGCTCGTCGCCTCCCTGCTCGCCGTCCCCCCTCTCGCGCTGGCTCTGACCAAGCGCGCGATGAACAGATCGCTCGAAGCGCCCTCTTTGGAGGACCAGCTCGAGACCGAGGCCCAGCTCCAATCGTTCCTGGGCAAGACCAAGGATCACGCCGAAGGCGTCGCGTCGTTCCTCGAGAAGCGCGCCCCGAAGTTCACAGGAGAATGACATGACTCTCGAACCCAATCGCGTCCGCGAAGAGAAGCTGCTGGCCAAGATCGCCAAGGGGGGCAAGATCGAGACGCTCGAGGAGATGAGCGACGAGTATCGCGAGCATCTGACCAATCTGATGTCGATGCAGGCCGATTCCGAATTGGCCGGCGCCTTCGGCTACGTTCCTTGGATCACGAAGTCTCCGGATATCAAAGAAACCCTCCAGGTCGCCCAAATCGTCAAGGACGAGGTGCGCCACGCGCGCGTGATGTACCGCCTCCTCGAGGGGATGGGCGTCGACGTCGACGAGTACTACAAGTCCCACAACTTTTCCCTGCGCGTCGAGAAGGACGACATCGGGACCCTTCGCGCCGCCGACGATAAGCGCGTCAACATCTTCTACTACCCGATCGAGACGTGGTACGACTTCATCATGTTCAACTTCTGCATGGACCGCGGCGCGGGGCACCAGCTCGAGGATTCGCTCGATTGCTCTTATAAGCCTTGGTGCGACGGGATGGAGGGCATCTTCAAGGAAGAGGAGATGCACATGGCGCACGGCGATCAGTGGACGAAAAAACTGTCCGAAGACCCCAAGACCCATGACGAGCTTCAGACAGCGTTCGACAAGTGGTACCCGCGCACGATGAACATCTTCGGGCGGGCCAATTCCCCGAAGAACGCGATCTACCGCAAGTACGGCCT
>DATNGC010000031.1:0-15829 GCA_035606075.1 Elusimicrobiota bacterium | reverse complement strand
CCCCGCGCAGCGCGCCCGTGAGCACGGCCTGGGCGCCGTCGAAGACCTGGAACGCGGCGCTGCAGTACAGGAGGGGCGTGGCGATGAGCACGACCGAGGCCGTCGCGCCGTAGAGGCCGAGGAAGAACCCGGGAGCCAGGGCGAAAGAGACTCCCATCACGGCCATGAACGCGACGGCCATCAGCGTCGCCGCGCGCCCCAGCGCGGCCGCCTCGCGCGGATCCCCGCGGCCCAGCGATTGGCCGACGCGCGCCGAGGCCGCGTGCGAGAGGCCCATGGGCACCATGAAGGTCATGCTCGCCAGGTTCAGCGTCAGCTGGTGCGCGGCGAGCGTCTCGGCGCCGAAGCGGCCGACCAGCGCGGTGACCAGCGAGAAGATCGCCACCTCGACGAGCATCTGCAGGCCGCCCGGCAAGCCGGTCTCGAACACGTCCGCGAAGAGGCGGCGGCGCCAGCCGGAGAACCTGAACTCGATCGCGCGGAGCCGTTCCCACGCGGCCGCGGCCGCGACCGAGAGCATGACGAAGTTCGCCGCCAGCGTGGCGAAGGCCGAGCCGCGGATGCCCAGCGCGGGCGCGCCGAAGCGGCCGAAGATCAGGGCGTCGTCGAAGAACGCGTTCGCCAGGTTGCCGATCACGATCGCGGCGACGAGCGGCGACGTCACGCTCATCGACTGCAGGAACTGCCGGCAGGCCACGAAGCACAGCCCCGGGAAGACTCCCCAGCGCAGGATCCGGATGTACGCCATCGCGCCGTCCACGACGACCGGATCGACGCCGATCAGCCGGAACGCGGGACCCGCGAGGGCGTAGAGCAGGAAGATCGGGGCCGCCACCGCGAGGGCCAGGACCAAGGTGTGCACGAGGAGCTCGCCGCAGTCGTGCGGGCGCCCCGCGCCGAAGGCCTTGGAGGAATGGCTGTCGATGCCCATGACCACGCCCATGCCGACGACGAAGCCCGTGAAGTACGTCATCGAGCCCAGGCCGACGGCGGCGATGGCCACCGAGCCCAGGCGCCCCACGAAGGCCATGTCCACGGTGCCGTAGAGCACCATGCCGATCTGCGTGAGCGCGATCGGGATCGCGAGGGTCAGGACCGAGCGCGCCTCGGTCCAAGGCAGGTTCTTGCGGAGCGTCATCCGGGGCTTATTGCGCGGTCCAGCCGCCGTCCACGCTCAGCGAGGCGCCGCGGATCTGGTCGGCCGCCGGCGAGCACAGGAACACGGCGATGCCGCCGATCTGCTCGGGCGTGGCGAAATCCAGCGAGGGCTGCTTCTCCGCCAGCAGCTTCGCCTTCGCGTCCTCGAGCGTCATCCGGTGGCGCGCGGCGAGCGCGTCGATCTGCTTCTGGACGAGCGGCGTGAGCACCCAGCCGGGACAGATGGCGTTGCAGGTGACGCCGGTCGCCGCGGTCTCCAGCGCCACGACCTTCGTCAGCCCCACGAGGCCGTGCTTGGCGGCGACGTAGGCGGCCTTCTGCGCCGAGGCGACGAGGCCGTGGGCCGACGCGACGTTGACGACGCGGCCCCAGCCGCGCTTCTTCATCCCCGGAAGGGCGGCGCGGATGGAGTGGAAGCTCGAGGACAGGTTGACCGCCAGGACCGCGTCCCACTTTTCCGGGGAAAAATCCTCGATGGGGGCCACGTGCTGGATGCCGGCGTTGTTGACGAGCACGTCCACGCTCCCGAACTCCTTCTCCGCGTCGGCGACGAGGCGCGCGATCTCGGCCGGCTTGGTCATGTCCGCCGGGTGGTGGGCGGCCTTGGCCCC
Source organism: Elusimicrobiota bacterium (assembly GCA_035606075.1). Lineage (GTDB taxonomy): Bacteria > Elusimicrobiota > Elusimicrobia > UBA1565 > UBA9628 > GWA2-66-18. The sequence goes on along the minus strand of DATNGC010000031.1, from coordinate 14,060 downwards.
CGAGACTCGCTCGAGCCCCTCGATCAGGCCCGCGATCTCCTTCCCCTCGCCGAAGCCGTTGAGCATCACCGCGGCGCCCTGGGCGGCGAGGGCGCGCGCGATGCCCAGACCGATCCCGCTGGTGGAGCCCGTCACGACGGCGGCCTTGCCTTTCAACATCGCGTTCTCTCCTAATGCGGCGCGGCGGCGGGATCGGGGGCGAGCCGGATCGACAGAGTGTAGCTCTGCGCGTTCCAGACCTGCTCCTCGGGGTGGTAGTCCGAACGCCCCTCGCGCCCATCCCGGTCTTCGCTCCGCGGCCGGGGCTGGGCCGCGCGCTTGCCGCCGCCGGGCGGCGCGTTCAGCACGACGTCGAGGTCGACGGACTTCTCCTTCTTCCTGCTGATGACGGCGACGCGCTTGAGCGGGACCTTGAGCTCCCAGATGGGACGCCGCCCTTGCTCGGCGAGGCGGTCGACGATGTCCCCAGGCAGGGTCCCGGAGGAGATCTGCGCGCCGTCGTAATGGACGAGCTCGGGCTCCGGATCGATCCCCGCGGGGTCGCGCAGGGAGCTCGTCAGCGGCGCGCGATGGCCGTACGGGATGCGCGCGCCCCAGTCGCGCGTCTTGCCGTCCTCCTTCACGAACCACAGCGTGAGGTCCTGGCGGGACTCGCCGCCGAGCTGGTCGCGGGCGTCGCGGGTGTGGGCCGTCACGATCAAGTAAAGGTCCGACGCGTCGTTCATCGCCATGACGGCGAGGCCGTCCTCCTCGAAAGCCGAGGAGTCCGCCCAGTCGGCGTCGTCGCCGTTGACGCTGAGCTTCGCGGCCGTCCAGCGGCTGACGAGCTTGCTGCGCCCGAAGAAACCGGCGAGGGCCGGGACGGCGCAGAGAAGGACGGCGGCGAGCGCGAGACCGCGGCGCATCAGCCCCGCCATTCCACGACGGTGCGGCGCTCGCAGTACTCCTCCATCGTGTAGCGCACGCCCTCGCGCCCCAGCCCGGAGTCCTTGAGCCCGCCGTAGGGCATGTTGTCGGCCCGGTAGGTGGGGACCTCGTTGATCATAAGGCCCCCGACCTCGAGCTCCTCGGAGGCCTTCCGGATCGCGGCCGCGCCGTCGGTGAACAGGCCCGCCTGGAGGCCGAAACGCGAGGCGTTGACCGCGGCGATCGCCTCGCCGAGGCCGCCGTAGGCGTCGACCACGACCACCGGTCCGAAGACCTCCTCGCAGGCGAGCTTCGCGGTCGGCTTCACGCCGGACAGCACGGCGGGCGAGATCACGTTGCCGGCGCGGGCGCCTCCGCACAGCACGGCCGCCCCGTCCCGGCGGGACTCCTCGATCCAAGCCATGACCCGGTCGGCCGCCCCCGAATCGATCATCGGACCGACGAGCGTCTCGGGGCGCGCCGGATCGCCGCAGGCGACCTTAGCGGTCTCCGCCAGCAGGAGCTCGGTGAAGCGCGGGAGCGCCTCCTTCTGGACGAGGACGCGCTGGACGCTGATGCAGACCTGCCCCGCGTAGGCGAAGCCGCCGAACGCGCAGCGCGCGGCGGCGCGCTTGAGGTCCGCGTCCGAGGCGACGATGACCGCCGCGTTGCCTCCCAGCTCCAGGATCACCTTCTTGCGCGTCGCCTGAGCCTGCAGCATCCAGCCCACCTTGTCGCTGCCGGTGAAGCTCAGGATCGCGACGCGCGGATCCGTCACGGCCCTCGCGACGACCTCGTTGGGCCCGTTGACGACCTGAAGAGCGGCCGCCGGGACCTTTTCCCGGGCGTCGCCCGTCTCGGCCGCGGCCGCGGCGAAGATCTCGGCCAGCAGGCGCGACGCGCCGGGCGCCTGCGGCGGCGGCTTGACGATCACGCTGGCCCCGACCGCGAGCGCGGGCGCGACCTTGTGCGCGACGAGGTTCAGCGGGAAGTTGAACGGCGCGATGGCCAGGATCGGTCCGCGCGGCGCCCAATGGCTGACCGCCGGCGCGTAGGCGCGCCCGGCCGAGTCCGCGTCGACGGGAACGACCTCGCCGCCGAGGCGCTTGGCCTCCTCCGCCGCCAGCGTGAAGGTGATGATCGCCCGGCCGATCTCGCCGTCGGCGAGCGTACGGGGCTTGCCCGCCTCGGCGACGATCGAGTCCACGAGCTCCGCGCGCCGCGCCTCGATGCCGCGCGCCATCGCGGACAGCAGGCGCGAGCGGCCGAAGCGGCTGACTTTGCGGAACTCCTGGCCCGCCTTTCCGGCGGCCGCCAGGGCCTTTTCCATCTGCGCCGCCGACGCCTGGGCGCAGCGGGCGACGGGCTTGCCGCTGTACGGCGAGGATATCTCGCGCCAGGACGACCCGTCCTCCCATTGCCCGTCGATGAAGAGACGATGCTCGTTCAAGAGGCGAGTTCCTTGAGGCCTTGTTCGATCACGGCGAAGGCCTCGTCCAATTGCTCATCGGTGATGACCAGAGGCGGCAGCAGGCGGATGCAGTTCCCGTAAGTCCCCGCCGTGAGCACCACGACCCCGTGCTCATAGCAGCGCTTGGCGAGCTTCTTCGCCGCCTCCGGGAAAGCCTCTTTCGTCTTGGGGTCCTTGACGAACTCCATGGCCATCATCGGTCCCAGCCCGCGGACGTCGCCGATGATCGCATACCTCTCTTTCCAGCCCAAAAGGGTCTTTTCGATCTGTTCTCCGATCTTTTTGCTGTGCGCGAGCAGCTTGCCGTCCTGGAAAAGGTCCATCACCGCGAGCGCCGCGGCCGCGGACACGGGGTTGCCGCCGAACGTGCCGCCGATGCCGCCCTCGACCGGCGCGTCCATGATCTCCGCTCGGCCGGTGACGGCCGAGATCGGGAGGCCTCCGCCGAGGCCCTTGGCCGAGAGGATGAGGTCGGGGACGAAGCCGAGGCGCTCGCTCGCGAACAGCGCGCCGGTGCGGCCGAAGCCGGACTGGATCTCGTCGGCGATGACGACGATGCCGTGCTTGGCGCAGTACTCGCTGATGTTCCTCAGGAACTCGGGCGGCGCGGGCAGGAAGCCTCCTTCGCCGAGCACGGGCTCGACGATCACGGCCGCGATCTGGTCGTGCCCGGCGGACTCGATCGCCTCGACGAGCTCCGCGAAGGCGTCGCGGGGCTCGACGCCGCGGTAGGAATACGGGAACGGGGCGCGGTACACGTCGGAGCAGAACGGGGCGAAGCCGGTCTTGTAGGGCTTGAACTTCGCGGTCAAAGTCATCGCCATGTACGTGCGGCCGTGGAACGCGTGCTCGAAGCAGACGACGGCGGGGCGGCCCGTGTGGGCTCGCGCGATCTTGACCGCGTTCTCGACGGCCTCGGCGCCGCTGTTGGCGAGGAAGGACTTCTTGGCGAACGCGCCGGGGGCGGCGGCGTTGAGCCGCTCGCAAAGCGACACATAGCTTTCGTAGGCGGTCGTATTGAAGCTTCCGTGAAGCAGCTTGCCAGCCTGCTCGACGACCGCGGCGACGACGGAGTCCGCGGTGTGGCCGACGTTGACGACGCCGATGCCGGCGGCAAGGTCGATCAGCGTGTTGCCGTCGACGTCGTGGATCAGCGCGCCGTGAGCGCTTTCCGCGAAAATAGGCGTGGCGTGGAACGGGCCCCTCGCCACGGCTTCCTTTCGCCGCGCCATCAAGGCCGAGCTCTTCGGTCCCGGGATTGATGTCTTGAGATCGATGGAATGAGTCATGGTTTCGCCGCTCATCTTCGCTCCAGACTTTTTGAAATAACTTAAATAACTAAAGGCCTGACCCTAGTACCAGCCGATCGGAGCCTCGTCGAGGTTCACGTTGACCTGCTTCGTCTCGAGATACGCCTGGATGCCGTAAAGACCCAGCTCGCGGCCGTTGCCGCTCTGCTTGTAGCCGCCCCACGGCATCTCGTTATAGGTGGGATGATACGTATTGATCCACGTGATGCCGGCGCGCAGCTCGCGGATGACGCGCAGGCCCTTCGTGATGTTTTGAGTCCAGACCGCCGCGGCCAGGCCGTAGACGGTGTCGTTGGCCAGGCGCACGGCTTCCTCTTCCGTGTCGAACGGGATGACGGAAAGCACGGGCCCGAAGATCTCTTCCTTCGCGATGCGCATCGAGGGCTTCACGTCGTCGAAGATGGTGGGCTCGACGAAGTGCCCCTTGGCGAACTCCGTCCCCTTCGGACGCGAGCCTCCGCAGACGAGCTTGGCGCCTTCCTGGACGCCGACCTTGATGTAGGACTCGACCTTGTCGCGGTGCGCGGCCGAGACGAGCGGGCCCATCTTCACGCCGGCCGACAGGCCGTGGCCGAGCTTGACCTTCGGGATCTTGGCGACCATCGCGGCGACGAGCTTCTTGTGGATCTTGCGGTCCACGAGCAAGCGCGAGCCCGCGGAGCACACCTCGCCCTGGTTGGCGAACGCGGCGAACAGGGCGCCGTCCACGGCGGCCTCGAAGTCGGCGTCGGCGAACACGATGTTGGGGTTCTTGCCGCCGAGCTCGAGCGTGGTCTTCTTGAGATTTCCGGTCGCGGCGGTCGCGATCTTGCGGCCGGTGACGGTGCCGCCCGTGAAGGCGACCTTGTCGACGAGCGGGCTCTCGGCCAGCTCCTCGCCCGCGCCCGCGCCGGGGCCGGTGACGACGTTGACGACGCCCGCCGGCAGGCCGGCCTCCACGAGGATATGCGCGAGACGCAGGGCGGTGAGCGGGGTGAGCTCGGAGGGCTTGAGCACGACGGTGCACCCCGCCGCGAGCGCGGGCGCGATCTTCCAGGCGGCCATCAGCAGAGGGTAGTTCCACGGGATGATCTGCCCGCAGACGCCCACGGGCTCGCGCACGACGAAGGAGAGCGAGTTGGCGGGCACCGACATGGTCTCGCCGTGGATCTTGGTGGCCAGGCCGCCGTAGAACTCGAAGCAGTTCGCGGCGTCGGCGACGTCGAACTCGGCCTCGGCCAGGGGCTTGCCCATGTTGCGGACTTCTAATTCAGCGAGCTCCTTCGCTTCAGAGCGGATCAGGTCGCCGACCTTGAGCAGGAGCTTGCCGCGCTCGAGCGCCGAGGTCTTGCGCCACGGCCCCTTGTCGAAGGCTTCGCGCGCTGCGAGGATCGCCTTCTTCACGTCCTCGCGCGTCGCCTCGGGGACGACGCCGACGAGGTCGCCGCTGGCCGGGTCGAAGATCTCGCGCGTGCCGCCGGCGGCGGCGGGGACGAACTTCCCTCCGATCAGCATTTCGGAGAGCTTCATTCCGTTCTTGGCGGCGGGTTTGGACGGGGTCTTGAGCGAGGTTTTCATCGGGTGCCTCTCAGCGCGACATCGCGGGGTGATATTTCGGTCCGGAGAAGTTCTTGCGGGACCAGCCGAACCAGATCACGAGAAGGATGGCGAAGACGGCGGCCAGCATCTGCCCGGCCTGCTGGTTGGGCGGGAGGATGAACACGACGCAGATGGCGGCGATCCACAGGATGGCCGTCACGGCGACCGCGCTGCTCCAGCGCCCCAGGTTCCAGGGGCCGATCTCGCCGCCCTGACCGCGCAGCCGCGCCCGCATGCGCGCGACGATGGGCAGTCCGTAGGAGATGTAGAGCGCGATCACGGCGATGGACAGCACGGCGCTGTATTCCTTCACCAGGATCGCGACCAGCATCGCGAAGCCGAACAGGCCCCAGATGGCGTTGGCCGGCGTGCGGAAGCGCTTGCTGATGCGCGCCCAGAACGCGTGCCCGGGCAGGCCGCCGTCGCGCGAGAAGGCGTACACCATGCGCGAGGCCGAGGTCATCGAGGCCAGGCCGCACAGCCACATCGCGCCGCAGATCGCGGCGACCAAAGCCGTGCCCATGCCGGCGCCGAGGCGGAGCTTGAGGACGGCGGCCAGCGCGTCGTCGCCGAAGGCGGTGGCCTGCGCCAGGTCCGGGATCGAGAGCGTGATCGCGGCGAGCATCAGGAAGCCGAAGACCACGGACACGACGACGGCGATGAAGATGCCCCACGGCGCCGCGCGGCGCGGGTCGCGCGTCTCCTCGCTCACGTGCGCGGAGGCGTCGTAGCCGGTCAGGGTCCACTGCGCGAGCAGGAGGCCGATCACGAAGCTGTACGTCGGAGAATAGGCGTCGCTCTTGTTGAACTTCAGCAGGAAGCTCGCCGGCTGGGCGAAGCCCTTCATGGCCAGGACGGCGAGCACGAACAGCACGACGGCCATGTGGTACCAGGCCGAGAAATCGTTGAGCCAGGAGACGACCTTGATGCCGAGATGGTTCAGCACGGCGTGCGAGAGCATGAGCCCCGCGAACACGGTCAAGGTCATGGCGCGCGTGGGCTCGCCGCCCCACAAAGGGATCAAGAAGGCGGCGAGGCCCCAGTCGATGCCGGCCAGGATCGCGAACTGGCCGATCGTGTTGAAGCAGGCGGTGAACCAGCCGAGCTCGCGTCCGCCGAGGAAGCTGGACCAATGGTACAGGGCGCCGGCGGTGGGATAAGAGGAAGCGAGCTCGGCCATCGAGAGGGCCACGGTCATGGTGAAGAAGGACACGACGAGCCAGCCGACGCTCATCTGCAGAGGGCCGCCGTGCTGGAGGCCGTAGCCGTAGAGCTGGATGGCGCCGGTCAGGATCGAGATCACCGAGAAGCTCACGGCGAAGCTGGAGAAGCCGCCCATGCCGCGCAGGAGCTCCTGCACGTAGCCCATCTTGGCCAGATCGGCGGCGTCTTGGTCGATTTTCGGTTGGTCGGCCACGGGAAGCGTCATGATGATCAGAGACGGATAAGGCGTATCCTAGCAGACCTTCAGCGTCACAAGCACTATTGCGGACACATCCGGATCCCCCCGTAATACGTGCAAGGGTCGGACGGCGGTGGCTTACGGTCTCCGCGGTCCCGGCGCGGAGGCGGCGAAGAATCGTTTTCTCGCTTGCGTCTGTCGATCTCGGCTTGCTCCTCCTCCCAATTCTCGCGCGCGGCGTTCCCCTTCTTGTTGCGCTTGATTTCGGGATCGAACAGCCGCCTGTACTGCTGCTCATCCGCCGGGATACGCAGTTGTCTCGCCTTTTCCTCGACGCAAGCGTAGTAGGAGACATCCGTATGCTCGGAACTGCTCCGCATGTTCAGGGCGGCGCCGATATGATCGAGGAATTGAGGATCGTTAGCGTGAGCGTTGAAGATAGCGATGCCGTCGTTGCACGGAGAGGCGACCTGCGCGGGCCTTCGGTCATTCTTCCAACCATTGACCTCGTCGCACGTGCGGGCGAGCATCAAGCTGACTTTGAACTCATCCATGGTCTTGGCCGCGAATTGATAGGCCCTATATTCGTATGTCCCATCGTGAAGCGAGTACCCCACGAATTTCTGCTCACCGTAGCCGTACACGGCCGGATAATCCCACGTCTCCCTGAATCCGCACTCCTTGGCGGCCGCGGACGTCGCGGCGATCGAGCGCTCTTTCGCGAGCCGGGCCGCCTCGTCGCGCTCGCGCGCGGCCGCTTCGGCTTCCTCTTTGGCTTGCTTCTCGGCCTGCCAGCGCGCCAAATCCCTTTCGTGCACGAAGGCCGCCTCGACATTGATGAAGTCTTGTCGCAAAACGACCATTCGAGTCTCTGTATCGGAGCCGGAGTGCGGCTCTAGTTGGGACATCTGGTTGTTCCCCCACGGCTGCGCCCGGACAATTCCAGTGCGGCGCTCTTCATCCCGTATTCCGCGCCACTTCTTCAGTTCGCCTTTCTCGCCGTAAAGATAATCCTGCTCGTACGTCCTCTCCGCAGGGGTAAGCCCGATTTGATCCATGGCCGTCGATTCCGCTTCGTACGCTTCGACCTCACGCTCGGCCTGCGTGGTCTTGTCGCCGGCGCCGGCCGTTGTGTATTGATGAAAATGCGTCTGTTCATGAAGCAACGACAACGCCAGGAGACCGGGCGTCTTGAAATCGATCGGAAGGACCGTCGTGACGCCGTCGGGAAACGTGTATGCTTGCGGGACAGCCAATCCGGACGGATCGACCTGCGGCGGAAGGCGAATTGGTCGCCCCTTCACATCCATGGACCAACGTCCGTCATTGTCTCCTGCGACGGGAATCCAGTAGGCGTCTTTTCCCTTCCAAGGCCCCGAGATGACGACCTTACCCTCGGGATACGACAAGATGCCGTCCTGAATCGGCAACAGATCGTAGGCCCGCAGCGTTAGATGGATCGCCCGATCACGAGACACATTGCGCTTCTTCTTAAGTTCGGATATCTCGCTTAATTTCGCGACCTTATCCGCTTCGCCCAATTTCCAACCGGCAGCACGAAAATCGCTTTCTTTCCTATCAATCTCATCCTGGGTCAACTGAGCCGATTTAATTTCAAAGCTGATCGCCGTCTTTTCGACGTCTGTCGCCGTCTTTAACGCCCAGACGCAGTTCGTCGACATCAGCGCCGCGATGAGCAGTCCGATCGATTTCATCGCAATATCTCAAAGTCTATGAACGGAGTCTTGACGCGAACGTTCCATTCGTCGGGCTTGAGATTCGATTTTGTAGGGTAATAATCGGGAGACACCCAAGCATCATAAACCGCGCGAATACGATACGTCCCGGGTGGCAGGACGTAATAGTAGAGTTCCGCGAAATCCCCGACAGGTTTTATTGCAGAGTTTCCAAGGCGAATCTCGTAAGCATCCTGGTATGACCATGCGACCGTCGCCGTTGACGCGCCAGGCTCTAGCCAGAACGCCGACGGTTCAGCGTAGGTCGGCGGATGCTCGCGCTGAATTAATTCCCTGACTCTACGAGCGAGTTCGACGCCCCCGACGCCTTGTTTCCTCCATCGTGCGATTTGCGCATGTGCATCGTCAGAGAGAATCGGCTGAGAGAGAGACTGGTCGAGGGCGAAATTAGCGTCCGAGATCCCTCTGGGCCAAGGCGCCTGACCGGCCGCGTTAAGGATCTCTAGAAAAGTTCCGGAGTTGTTCGGCCCGCTCCGAGCTTGAATGGAATACGGATGAAGGAACGGTTCATTCAGGACGCGAATCTTATTCCTGCCCACGTTCTTGAGACTGACCCGAAACCACGGCAATTCCCCGGCAATCTTGGTCTTGTATAGACTCAGGGTTATTTCAACGGGGCCGCTCGATGCCTTGACTTCGATTTCAGGCGGGATCGTCCTCCCAGTTCCGGAGGTCGACGAGGAATTGAACGCGCGTTCCGGAGCGGAGAGGTTCGGAGAGCGAGTCGTGTTCGCCTTGTTGCGGCAAGCGGACGTCGCGATAAGGACGCCGGCGATAGACGGGACGAAAAGAGCAGAGATTCTCATTTGGCTAATGGAACTATTGTAGGACGGAACGACGGCGTACAGTAGAGGCGAAAGGCCTACGCGACTTGGGCCAGGTGGCCGCTTGGTGAGCCGCATTGACGGGCGGCCATGTTTATCGTAACGTCCTTTTGACATGTCCGTCTCCCGCCGCTCGTTCATCAAGTGGGTCCTGGCCTCCGGCGCCGCCATGGGCTGTCCGATCCCGGCGGGAGCGTCCGACGCGGCCGCGGGCAAGTCCCAGGACGGGATCCCCTCGCCTCAGCTGCACAGCGAGGACAACTCGATCTGCCACAAGGTCCGCGACGGCGAGGCGTTCCCCTCGCCCGCGCCGGACCAGAAGGTCGGCGTCGTCATCGTCGGCGGCGGACCCAGCGGCCTGGCGGCGGCCGACGAGCTCAAGGGCGGCGACTACCTGCTCCTGGAGAAGGAGGACCACCTCGGCGGGAACTCGTACTCCGAGGATTGGAACGGCCTGAAGTACTCCACGGCCGCGGCCTGGGACTCCCTGCCCACCCCGGAGTTCCAGGCGCTGGCCAAGCGCTGGAAGTTCGACTGGAAGAAGATCGAGGGCGAGGACTCGGCCTGCTTCGACGGCAAGTGGATCCGCAACTTCTGGACCGGCCGCGCCGACAACCCCGCGTACGACCAGCTCCCGTTCGACAAGTCCGTCAAGGACGGGTTCCGGCGGTTCGTGGCGGAGCTCGAGCACCTGAACTTCGACGACGAGAAGCTGGTCGCGGACCTCGACTCCCGCCGCTTCTCCGACTATCTGCAGGGCCGGCCGCCCCAGCTCAAGCAGTTCTGGGACCAGTTCGGGCCGTCCAACTGGGGCGCGACGACCGAGGACACCTCGCTGTACGTCGGCCTCTCCTGCGCGCGCGACTGGTTCCGCTTTCCCCACTACACCTGGGAGGGCGGCATCGGCCAGGCCTCGCTCAAGGTGCTCGAGTCCATCGGCGAGAGCAACATGAGGAAGCTCTTGACGCGCTGCTACGTGTACAAGGTCGCCAAGCACGGCAAGAACGTGCGCGTGAGCTTCTTCCGCGACGGAAAGCCGCACACCGTCGAGGCCAAGGCCTGCGTGATGGCCACGCCCAAGTTCATCACCAAGATGCTCGTCGAGAAGCTGCCCACCGACCAGTTCGCCGCCATGTCGAGCATGCGCTACGCGCCTTATCTCGTCTACAACCTGTGCTTCGACCGCGTCGTCTACAATCAGGGCTACGACAACTGGCCCATCGGCTCCAAGAACTTCACCGACTTCATCCCCGCCGACTGGGTGACCCACGCCGAGGGCGGAGACTTGTCGCGCCGGCAGGTCGTCACGGTGTACGCCCCCCGCCCTGAGCTCGAGCGCTCCAACTTCCTGGACGACTCCAAGGTGCTGGGCATGGCCCACGCCGCCGCCGACGAGCTCGTGGGACTGTTCCCGGGATGGGAGAGCCATCTGAAGGAAGTCCGCATTTACCGCCGCGGGCACCCCATGCCCATGTCGACGCCCGGCTACTTCACCAAGCTCCAGCCCCTCGGCCGGCGCGACTTCTCCCCCATCTACTTCGGACACTCCGACGCCATGGGCGAGGTCTCCGACTTCCTGTACGCCGGCCTGAGCGGCATCACGGCCGCGCGGAAGGCCTCCAAGCACCTGTAGCTCCTGGGTGTAATACTTTCGGCCGAGCGGCGTATGTTAATAGACGGCGCCCGACCCCTGGTCCCGTGAGCGACAACGAATTCGCCGTCCTCTATGATCGCCACTACACGAAGGTCTACAACTACGTCACCTATCGCGTGGGAGACGCCGCGGCGGCCGACGACGTCGTCAGCCGGGTCTTCGAGCGCGCCCTGGACCGCCTGGCGACCTACGACGCCGCGTCCGGGCCCGTGGAAGCCTGGCTGTTCGGCATCGCCCGCAACGCCGTGGCGGATCATTTCCGCTCCCGGCGCTGGCTCTCGTGGCTGCCGCTCGACTTGTTCCATGAAACGTCCTCGCGCGACGCCAAGCACGAGGACGCCCTCGTCCAGGACGAGTCCCACCGCGAGCTGCGCCGCGCCCTGGAGCGCCTCTCGCCGCGCGAGCGCGAGCTCCTGGCCCTCAAATACGGAGCCGAGATGACCAACCGCGCCATCGCGGCTCAGCTCGGCGTCGGCGAGAGCAACGTCGGCGTGATCCTGCACCGCGCCGTCGGCAGACTGCGCGAGGCTCTGAAACAGCCATGAGCGACGATCTCGAGAGCCGTCTCGCCGCCACGGACTTCAGCGCCGACAGCCGCGTCCGGACGTCCCTGCGCGCCAAGCTCCTGGGCCGCCGCGCCGCGCCGCGCGGCTCCGCCCGTGCCACGTCGCTCTCCCTGGCCCTCGCGGCGGCGGCCCTGCTCGTCCTCGTGTTTCCTCGCGCCAAGCCGCGGCCGGCCGCGCCGGTCGCCGTCGCCGTCGCGCCGAGCCCCGCGCGGCCCGCCGCTCCCCCGCGGGAGAGGACGCGCGCTCCGCGGTTTCCACGCGGCGGGCAAGGTCTGCCCGTGCTCCCCGGAGTTCTCGCCGAGACCGCGGGCGCCGCCGCGGAGTCCCCTCTCTCCAGCCGCCCGCTCGACCGCCTCGTCGACCTCCGCCCCGTCGACCGGGTCATCGACGTCCGCCCCGGGGTGGTCGTTCGGGAGAAGGACGCCGTCGCCGTCGTCTGGAAGATGAACGGGGCCACGTACCGCCTCGAGACGCGGAGGGTGACCCTCCAGGACATCTTCGAGACCCGCCGCCTTTGACGTTCGGATGAGCTCTCAAACCACGCCGCGAGGAGAAACCCGATGAACATGAGAACCGCCGCCGCCGTCCTGCTGCTCGCGTCCTTCGCCGCCGTCCCGGCGCGGAGCGCCGACTCCGCCGATCCCGACGTCCTGCAGTCCGGCTACCGCGGCATGGCCCTGTCCCTTCCCGGCGACCAGGCCTCGTTCGTGAAGAAGGGCGACCGCGTCGACGTGCTGGTGACCTTCGACGCCGTGACGAAGACCGGGAAGGAGAAGGTCACCGCCACGATCCTGCAGAACGTCCTCGTCCTCGAGGCGGTCAAGCCCGCCAAGATCGAGGAAAGGGGCGTCGTCGAGCTCGAGCTCAACCCCAACGAGGCTCAGTATCTCGCCCTCGGGATCAAGCAGGGAGAGATTCAGATCAGCGTCCGCGCCCCGGGCGACAAGGAGATGCATCCGATGGAGATGGCCTCCTTCCGAAAGCTGTTCCAGTAGCCCTCCGGCGGGCTTGACTTCGCGCCGTTCCGGGCTAAACTGAGTTGTGCTCCACGCGATCGCGGCGGCGAGTGTGCTCGCGCTCCTCGCCCCGCGGTCGCGGGCGGCGCCCGTCGAGGACCAGGACCTGCGGTCAGCCCTGCGCCAGCTGGACACGGGCGACTGGAACGCGCGCATCCGAACCGTCCACGAGCTCGAATACATGCAGGAGGACGGCATCCCCGTCCTGACCGTCGCGGCCGTGGACGGAGACTGGCAGGTCCGCATGGCGGCCGTCCACGCCCTCGCGCCGCTGGGTCCCAAGGCGGTGCCGGTCCTGAAGTCCGTCCTCAAGAACGAGCCGTGCCCCGTCGTTCGGTTGATGGCGCTGCACGACCTCGGCAGCCGGGCCGCCGAGGGCGACGAGGAGAAGCAGATGAGCTGGTTCTTCTCGGCCACGACCTCGCAGGTCAACGCCTGCCGCGACCAGCCCGAACCCGGACGCGCGCCGTGGGCCGCGGGCTTCGGCCTCCGCGACTCCTCCCCCGAAGTCCCGGCCGCCCCGTTCCCGAGGCGCGCGCCGGCGGCGCGGCGCGTCCGCGAGCCGGCCGAGTCGCACGAGAAGGTCGTGACCGCCGACGTGCCGCGCCCCCGCGCGCCCGCGCCGCCGAAGGTCGAGGCCGTCGCGGCGGCGCCGACCAAGACCGAGCGCTACGCGGAGCTCGATGCCCTGCTCGCCGAGCCCGAGCCGGAGGCGCTGGGCGCAGCGGCCCGGGCCGCGCGCCGGGCGGCCGCGCCCTCCGCCCCGGCCGCCCCCCTGCCGGCGGCGCCCCGGCCGGGCATCGCCACCGCCGAAGTCCTCGCCCGCCGGACGGCGCCGCCGGAGACCTTGCCGAAGCCGGAGGCGACGGCGTCCGCGCCGGAGGCGCCCGCCGCGGCGCCGGCCGCCTTCGAGGCCGCGGGAAGCAAGCCGCCGCACGACGCCGTGCCGGAGCTGATCCTCGCGCTGAAAAAAGGCGATCCCATCGCACGGGCCCGGGCCGCCGACGAGCTCGGCTCCCTCCGGCGCGCGGCCGCGCCCGCCGTCCCCGCCCTCTTGGTCTCGCTGAAGGACCGCAGCCCGCGCGTGCGGGCCAGCGCGAGCCTGGCCCTCGGGAACATCGGCGCCGGCGACAAGACCGTGATCCCCCGCCTCGAGGAAGCCCTCAAGGACAAGAGCCTCGACGTCCGCTACGCGGCGGCTCTCGCGCTGTCGCGCGCCGGCACCCCGGAGGCCCGCGCCGCGCTCAAGAAGCGCTTGAACGCGGACGCGCGCCGCGAGATCGACCAGTAGCTAGGGCGCTTTCGCCCGCGGGCACAGCAGCGTGACCTTCCCGTCGGGACCGCTGACCGCGTAGGCGCCGTCCTTGTCGAGCCTCTGCTCGGAGCCGCCGCTCGCCTTCTTGGTCTTCGCGTCCTTGAAGACGATCTGGATCAGCGCCCCGTCGCGGCACACGTAGCTCGACCAGACCTTTCCCGCGCGCTTGCGCTCGCCGTCGGCGGCGACCTTGACGGCCGGCGAGCCGTCCCCGTAGCTGAACTCGTAGGTCTTGGCGGAGGGATCGCTCTTGACCGTGAT
>DATNGC010000030.1:0-11860 GCA_035606075.1 Elusimicrobiota bacterium | reverse complement strand
TCGCCGGCGGGAGCTCCTTGCGCTCGAGCTGGCGCGCCAAGCCCGCCGCCAGAAGCGCCTGTTGCCAAGACCAGACCACCGTCCCGTGATACGCGGCGCGGCTGAACTTCGCGCGCACCGCGGCTTCGGAGAGGTACGCCGGATCGGCCGCCGGAAAGCCGACCGGACTGGCCAAGCCGCGCGGGAACGGCGCCGTGAGGTTGGCGGCGATCTGGTCGAGCGCGGGCGGCTCGGGGTTCGTGAACAGGAGCACGAAGCCCTCGTCGGTGTTCAGCACCGGGATCGGCCGGCCCTGGGCGTCGAGCGCGAGGCCGTGGAAGCGGACCGCCGCCTCGGGCGCGGCTCCGGCCGGCATGTCGAGCCCCTGCTCGCGCGCGTACTCCCGCAGGCGCGTCCACGCCTCCGGCGCCGCGATCTCGACTTGAAACCGATCGGCGGAGTTCGCCCACGCGCGGGCGAGACGCTCGAAGTCCGCCGCCGCGCCGGGATGCGGCCCGAGCGGCGGCGCCGTCTCCAGGCGCTCGCCCGCCTCGAGGGCGGCCGGAACGAGCGCGGCGTTCACGTCGAACGGGATGCGCCCGCCGCCCAGGCCGTCGCCGCTGTCGCGCCAGTCGCCCACGATCTCACCGGGCTTCAGCGCGACGAGCGTCGCCGTCGACGGCGCCGCCGCGTAAGGGGAGGCGAGCCGGCGGACCCGCGCGAGATTGAGCTCGAGCGCGGCGGCGTACGTGAGGCCCGACGGCGTCCTGCGCGCCAGGAATCTCGCGGCGCGTCCGCGGCCCTCGGGCGTGTCGAGCAGGTAGGAGGCCAGGACCGGCGCCAATAGGAAGTCGCCGTCGATCATCTTGTAGTCGTAGAAAGGCTTGTCGAGATCGCCTTCCTTCTGCCCGGCGCGCGCGCGGCGCAGGGCCGCGTAGTCGCCGATGTCCTCCTCGTGCGCCACTTCCCCGTCGGGGCTCAAGCGGTCCAGCACCGCGCCCAGACCCGCCTCGACCGCCTCGGGACGCAGGACCGGGAGCAGGAGGCGCACGGACAGCAAGGTGTCGCGCCCGAAGTACGTCAGAAAGCGCCACGAGCCGGCCAGGAATTTCTCGCGATAGGACAGGAAGGCCAAGGCGTCCACGTCTCGCCCGCGCTTCGTCGTCTTGAGGAGCTCCCCGAGCGGGAGCGGGTCGAGCGGGGCGGCGTCGGTGAGCGCGGTCGCGAGGAACGCCAGCGGGGCCGACGGAGACGCCGCGGTGAAGGAGATGCTTCCCCGGGCGTCCAGCGCGACGCGCGCGCCGTTCAAGCCCTCCACGCGCAGCTCGAGATGATGCTTCCCGTCCAGCGTCGTGCGCCGCACGACGAGCGGAGGCCCCTGCACGGCGGACGAGGAGATCTCGGGCGGGACCGCGCCGGTGTAGACGTAGTCGCGCAGCGTGCGGACGCTGCCGAGGACGACGCCCCGCGTGCGCATCTCGCCGGAGGCCGACAGACGGGCGGTCACTCCGCGCATGCCGTCCCGGCGCTCGACGGGCTTGAGCGCCCCGAGCACGTCGAGCCGCACCGGCCGGGCGCCTTTCTCGAACCAGACGCCGATCCCGGAATTATCCGCGGGGAACGCGACGATCAGGCGCGGCGCGTCGCCGGAGCCGGCGAGCAGGTGCGCGGCGACGCCGCCGCGGCGGTAGAAGAAGTTCTGGACGGAGCCTTCCGTCACGGAGAAACGGACGGTCTCCGGCGCGGAGGCCGGGGCGGGCGCGGCGCCGGCCAGCGAGGCGAGAACGAGGAGCGCGGGGCAGATCACCCCGCAATATTAGCGATTCGCGAGTCGGCCGGCTAGACGGAGCGGGCTTCGCGCATCAGGTACGCCGCGACGCAGAACGCCCCGATGCCGCACGCGAAAAGGACCATGGCCATCTTTTCCATGATCACAGTGTAGCCCGCCGGAGCGCGCGGCGGCCGGGCCATGAGTCCCTGTTCCTCGACGGCAAACGGCCTACCTTTTTCCGAGGCTCCAGCGCCCCGCGCCGTTGCAGCAGATGAGCAGGAAGACGAAGCAGTAGAGGACGGCGAGCTCGCCTTTGTTGATCGCCGGGAAAAAATTCGCGTCGAAGCGCAGCTTCCAGTGGAACTGGAGGTACGCCGCGGCCATCTCCCCGCTGCAGAGGAACGCGGCCGCGATTATAGGAATCCTCTACCTGGATTCCACACTCCCTCTATGGGCGCCGCGGCCGCGATCCGGCATCATGAAGCGGACAAGGAGGGATTCCCATCGAGAAGAGAAAGGTCTGGATCCTGGCGCTCGGCGCGGCGTCGCTCGCGGCGCTGGGCAAAGCCGGCGCCGGCGCGCCGTGGACGCCGGCCGTCCCCGCGACGAGCGTCGTGACGCGCTGCGCCGCCGTCGAGACGAGCTCGGTCCAGGGCTTCGCGTCCAACCAGGGCCCTCGGCCCTTGCGGCTGCGCGGCGAGATCCGCTTCCGCTTCACCTCGGCCGGCGCTCCCTCGCGCCCCGACCAGCTCGTCCAGGCCGACGTCGAGCTCCCATCGGGCAAGGCGGTGCAGGTCGCACGGCTCGAGATCGCGCCGCCTCTGCGCGAGGGCGAGCAGTGCGGCATCGACGTCTCGGGCGCGCTGTTCGGCGCCCCCTAGCGCTTCTCGCGCGGGGCGAGGCGCAGCGGCAGCAGCTCCCACAGCCGCGGCTCGCGCAGGTACAGGCCGACCCAGACCAGCGCGCCTACGACGGCCGCCAGCGCCGGGCTCTCTCCCGCGCGCAGGTGCGTCGCCACGGCGCCGCCGAGGTATCCGGTGAGCAGGACGGCGCCCAGGACCGACGTCGCCGGGATCAGGTACAGGACCAGGCAGACGCTCTCGAGCGTCAGGATCGTCGGCACGGCCGACGCGGGCCATGCCTTCTCATCCGGATATTCTCCTTCTTAGGACTTGAGGAACTCGTCCAGGCGGTCGAACGAGCCGCCCCAGCCGCCCTTCATCCCGTCCATCGCGGCCGTGAAGGTCTTGGTCTCGATCTCGGTCGGGTCGACGGGCTTCCAGTAAAGCGAGATGAGCGTCTTCGCGCCGAAGTCCTGGAGGTGGACCGTCGTGCGCAGGCGCTTGGGCCACGTCGGCGACATCGGATGGACGCCGAGGCCCCGGTCCTTGTCGGAGAACTGCTGGAGGAAGACGATCTTCGCGGGCTCGTCGATCTCCTCGTACGTCGCCAGGCCCCACATCTCCACGCCGTTGAACTTGTTCGAGTAGTGGTAGCTCCCCCCGACGCGGAAATCGAGCTTGGCGTGGCCGAGCTCGGCGCCCTTGGGCCCCATCCACGCCGCGAGCTCCTTCTCCGTGGTCCAGGCGCGCCAGACGCGCTCGCGCGGGGCGTCGATCATGCGGAAGATGACGAAGTCGCCCTCGACCCGCGCGGCGAGCCGGGACAGCGTCTGATGGCCGCCCTCGATCGCCTTGAACTCCTTCACCACGTGCGCGCGCATCTCGGCGGTCGGGAAAACGTTGCGCATCGTGATCTCGGTCTTGTTCCCCACGGCCTTGAACGTGATCTCCGCGCGGAAGCCCACGCCTTTCTCCGCGTCCTCCTTGCTGCCGGCGTTGATCAGGACGATGCGCTTGTTCTCCTCGATCTCCTTGTAGGTGGCGTAGTTCGGGAAGCGCGCGCCGTCGGGGCCGATCATGGTGTGCTTCCAGTGGCCGCCGGGCTTGAACTCCCGCGCGGACGTCTCATCGGAGAAGCCGTGCGGGCCCCACCATTTCACGATCTCCGCGTTGTCCGTCCAGGCGCGCCACACGCGAGCCACGGGCGCGTCGATGAGGCGGGAGACCACGATCTCGCGGTCGGAGGAGCCCTCGCAGTGCGCGGCGAGCTGGTCGAGCGTCATGGTCCAGCCCTGCTTGGCGCCCTTCGCGCGCGGCGCGGTCTCCGGCGTGAGCACCGAGAACGTCTGGCGCACCGTGAGCTTGGTCTTATTGCCCTGCGCCTCGAAATCGACCTCGGTGAGCATCTGCTCCTTCGGCCCGTCCGGGAACTCGCCGCTCCAAACGATGCGCGAAGGCTTCACGACCTCGCGATAGGTGCCGGTGAACGGGTGCTCCTCCCCCTCCGGAGACCGCATCGCCATCGAGAACTTGCCGCCGGAGCGGAAATCCATCTCGCACTTCGGAAGCGTGTAGGGCGACGGCGCGAACCAGCGCGCGATCTGCGCGGGCTCCGACCAGGCGGCGAACACGCGCTCGCGCGGGGCGTCGACGACGCGGGTCAGGATCAGCTCGAATGCGGGCTTGGCCGCGGTCTTGGTCTTCATTTGTTCTCCTTTAAGTAGCGCTCGAGCGCGTCGAACTTCTCGTTCCAGAACTTGCGCTGGGCCTCGATCCAGGCCTCGGCTTCCTTCATGCGCTCCTGCTCCAGGCGGCAATGGTGCTCGCGTCCCTTTTTCTGGCGCGAGAGCAGGCCCGCCTTCTCCAGCACGCGCATGTGCTTGGTGATGGCCGGGGCCGACACGTTGAACGGCTTGGCCAGCTCCGCGACCGTGGCGTCCCCCGTGGACAGGCGCGCCAGAATGCCGCGGCGGATGGGATGCGCGAGGGCGCCGAAGGCGAGGTCGAGATGGCGCTGGCTATAGTTAACCATTAGGTTAAGTATATACCGTCACGCGCGTCTTGTCAAGCCCCGCCGCGGTAGGCGCGCTTCAGGACGCGAAGGTCGAGCTTCTCCATCTTCATGATCGCGGAGAGCACGCGCCGGGCCCGCGCGGGATTCGCGCTCGAGATCAGCTTCGGGAGCTCCGCGGGAACGATCTGCCAGGAGACGCCGAATTGGTCCGTCAGCCAGCCGCACTGGCCCGGCGCGCCGCCCGCCGAGAGCTTCCTCCAGTACGCGTCGATCTCCTTCTGCGTCCGGCACGGGACGACGAAGGACACGGCGGGGTTGAACTTGAAGACGGGACCGCCGTTGAGCGCCAGGAACTCGCGGCCGTCGAGCGTGAACGCGACGGTCAGGACCGTCGTCGCGGGCAGCGGCATCCCCTCGCCGTAATGGGTGACGGCGCGGATCCGGGAATTCTTGAAGACGGAGACGTAGAAGCGCGCGGCGTTCTCGCCGTCGCGGTCGAACCAGAGGCAGGTCGCGATTTTGGGCATGGCGCGACTCTACAGAAATTGGCGGAGCGAAGGGAATGGACCGGCCGTGACGGCCGGGTCAGCTCAGCGCGGGGTCCACAGCGCGCGGCGCGCGGCGGGCGCGAGCATGAACAGCGGCCGGAACCGCTCGGGCACGCGCGCGAGAGCGCGCGGAGAGATGACGACGCTCGGGAACACGTCGTCGAGGTTCGGGTCGCGGAACCAGCTGCGCGTGAACACCATCATCAACAGCGGGCGCGGGTCGCCCGAGTCGTTGGGGGTGCCGCCGTGAAAGACGCGGTAGTCGAACGCGTAGGCGCTCCCGAAATCGCCGGACATGAGCTCGCGGCGGTACTTCCGGTCGATCTCTCGCGCGCCCGGAGGGCGCGCGAGCAAGGCATCGCGGTGCGAACCGGGCCAGATGGCCGTGGGACCGTTGCTCTCGTCGACGTCGCACAGCGGGACCGCGAGGCCGACCGCGTACGGCGGAAGCGTCGACAAGTCGCCGGCATAGGGGCGCTTGCGGCCGCCGATCATCCGGTCGAAGCGGAGAGGGCCGTCGATGTGCTGGTGCTGCTCGTAGGCCCCGGGAAGGGCCACGACGACCTCGAGGCTGCCGATGCAGTACGAGCTCCCGAGCAGCGCGCCCATGACCTCGAGCACGCGGGGGTTCGCGTAGAACGCCGGCTTCAGGAAGGTCCCCTCGAACGGCACGATGGACGTGCAGCGGCCCGCGATGTCGCGCACGAGGCCGCGCTCGCGAAGCTCCCCGCTCTCATGGCGTCGAAGGACTTCGCTGCGCGCCGTTCTCAGCAGAGGCAGAGGAAAGAGATTCTCGAACCGGATCGCGCCGTCGCGCTCCATGCCCGCGCGGACCTTTCCCAAAGCCTGGGACGGACTGCGCCTGAAATCGACGGTCGCGATGGCCACGAAGATGGAGTATTGCTAAACTGGCCCGGCCAGGCAAGGCCTTCAGACATGGAACTCCGCGACGACGTCGAACGCGCCGTCCAGCTGGGAATCCCCCAGCCCAACTTCGACAATCCCTTGCCCATCGTGCTGGCCAAGGACGGCACCGTGGTCCTTTCCTACGTGTCGTGGGTGGGCCGCAAGAACGCCCCCGTCGTCATCACGTTCCATCTCGCGTTCGGGCACCGCTTCGGACCGCCCGACCGGAAGGGCATCGCGACGCATCCGCTCGCCGCGCTCGGCGTGAAGCCCGACGGCGCCTACGAGATCAAGCGCTCGTCGTGGATCCGCGACTCCTACGGCGGCAAGGGCCGGCACTACGTCTTCGCGTTCAAGGAAGCGACGTTCGAGATCGCGGCGGAAGGCTACGGCTCGGAGACGATCGACGAGGACGACGACTCCGTGCGCGTGATGGCCCGGCGGCTCTACAAGTAGCGAAGGCCTACTTGGCGGCGCCCAGCGCCGCGCAGGACGCCCAATGTCCCATCTGGGCCAGCGCCTCCGACGCTTCCACTTCCTCGAGCCCCGGCCGGTCCTCGTAGACGAGCGCGCTCGCCGCGGGGACTCCCGGGGCCGCCTTGTGCGGCTTGTTCTGGTGATAGCGCACGCGGACGTAGTAGTTCTTGCCCGCCTCGACGTTGACGGCGGCCGTGTCGTCGCGGCTCGTGCCCGGGATGCCGGGCCAAACGGAGCGCAGCTCCGCGGCGCCCGGGGGCAGATGGACGACGGCGCAGGAATCCTTGGAGATCTTGCCGAGCGCGGCGCCGTTGGCGCTCAGCGACGGGCGCAGGAGGAGTCCGGTCATCTCGGACTGGCGATAGAAGTACACGGACGCGGAGCCCGGTTCGGCGGGAGCGGGTTCGAACGGCTTCTTCGGCGCCGTGGAGCAGGCGGACGCGAAAAGGGCCAGGAGCGCGACGGCGAGGGGCGTTCTCATCCCGGAATCATAGATCGAGAACCAGGCCGCCGCAAGCCTCCGCCGCGCCTCGCGCGCGAGGCGACGGGGCGGCCGCCCCTCTTCGCCGTCGGGGGCGCGGCCGGCGCCGCGTCCTGACGCTCGAGCTCCTCGGCCGCTTCGCGCAGGATCTTGGCGAGCTTGCGCCGCTGGGCGCGGTCCGACGCGCTCCACTTCCCCGTCGCGGCGCGCTTGTAGGCGAGCATGTACTTGAGGCCGGTCATCGCCGTCGTGTAGCTGTTGGCGTCGAGCTTGCGCACGGTCTGGTGGGAGAGGATGTACCAGTGATACTCGGTGCCGACCGCGGCTCCGGAGCCCTCGGGCGCGTGTCCCGCGCGGCGCTTGACCACCGCGAAATTGATCTGCCAGCGGTCGGGAGCGACCTTGGTCTCCTTCCAGACGCCTTTGTCGTAGTACCACTTATGATGGCCGCCGACGCGCATGCCGGTGTAGCGGCGGCCCTCGTAGTTCTTGAAGGCGTCGTAGGTCTTCGCGAGGTCCTTCTGCGGCTCGGATTCGCTCTTGCGCGCCATGCGGGAAGTGTAGGACGGACGCCGGGCGCCCGGCCATAGCCGCGGAGTGACGTTTTCCGGGCGACTCAGGAACGATTGACACGTTGGGGCCGCCGCGTTACACTCAGTAATCATGAGCGGCCGCAAGCGACCGGGAAGCCTGGTCCTCGCCTACGTCGGCGGGATCGCCTGCCTCGTCTGGTTTTGCGTCTGCGCTTTTCAAGCCGCGATGGGGCCGACGTGGGATGGGACTTGGAGCCGTGTCCCCGCCGTCATCGGGCTGCTCGTCGTCGTCGTTTGCGCTTATCGCGCGGACGATTCCTTGCTGGCAGGCGTGGGTGGAGGGATTTTTTTCCTGCTCTGGTGCTTGGGACTGCAGGCCGCGCTGCCGCTGAGCCTCTCGCGGGTCCGCCGGAGATCCCTCGCCGCTCGGGCGCCGATCGGCGCCGGGAACGCGGGATCTCCCCGCTCTACACCCTCGTCAGGGCATGAACCGCCGCGTTGACGAACGCGAGGGCGGCGTTCACGAGCCCCAGGACGATCGCCACGACGACGTCCTCCGCCCGCTCCGGCGCCGCGCGCGCCGTCCCGCGAACGTCGCGAGGCCGGCGGACGCGACTCCCGCGATCAGCATCGCCGCCGCGCAGATGGGACACATGGCCGCTTACCTCCCGGGGCGCTTCCCGTACTCGTCATGGCGGCGCCACCAGGGCCCGCCGGCCTCGTTGCGGCCCTTCGGGGCGCGGTCCAGCCACTGGTACATGCCCCAAAGTCCGTCCAGCCCGCGCGCGTAGGTCGAGTAGGCGTGGTAGACGGCGCCGCCCTCCCGGACGAAAGAGCTCATCCCCGGCATCTCGCGCAGATACGTGCTCCAGTCGACTCCGCACATGCCCGCGTGCGAGGTCGCGACCGGACGGTCGCGCGCCGTCTTCTCGGACATCGGCTCCAGACGGCGGTAGTTGTACTCGACCCCCTCTTTGAACTGCTGCTCCGGGGTGAAGCCGACGCTGTAGTCGAAGTTGAAGTCCCCGCCGTACGACGACGCCCAGGGGAACGTCCAACCCATGCGCTTCTTGTACGTCTGGATCTTCGCGAGCGGCGCGCGCGAAACCGCCCACAGCATCACGTCGTGGTTCGCGAGGTGCACGGCGAACCCGTTGAACCCGTCGGCGATCGCCGAGCACGACGGGCAAGCCGCTTTGTAGTCGGGGCCGAACATGAGGTGATAGATCAGCAGTTGGGAGCGGCCCTGGAACAGGTCCGCGAGCGACGCTTTTCCCTCGTCGGTGTCGAAACGATACTCCTTGTCGACCCGCACCCACGGCAGCGCCTGGCGCTTGCGCGCCAATTCGTCGCTTCGACGCGTGAGATCCTTCTCCTCCTTCAGCAGCTTGAGACGCGCCTTGAGCCACGCTTCGCGCGTCGCGGTCGGATGCTTCGTCATCGATTTCGCTCCCATAAGAACCTCCGCTCAGCAGCCCTTCGCGTCCTTGGGCAGAGTGAAGTCGATGGCCGAACCCGTCTCGAGCAGGCTCTTGAGGCTGCTGATCACCGCCGGCCAGCCGTTGTTGATGCCCTGGAAGCCGTTCGGGTCCGCCACGATGTCCTCGGGCAGCAGGTTCTCGTGGATCAGGCGCAGCTTCACTTGATCGCCCATGGGCGTCAGCTCGTAGGTCACGCGCGACAGCCCGTCGCGCTTGGCGGCCTTCTCCGGGGAGTCGATCACCTTCCATGTATAGGTCAGCTTCTTGAGCTTCTCGCAGGCCAGGACCTCGCCCGCGTGATCGCCCTTCTGCTCCATCCCCTTCGGCGGCACGATGCGGATGCGCCCGCCGACTTTCTGCTCCACCTCGACGCGGAAGCCGAACCAATACTTCTCGCTGAAGTCGCCGTTGGTGAGCGCGTCCCAGAGCTTCTCCGGCGTCGTCCGGATGAACGTCGCGTAGACGAACGTCTCCGTCTTCAGTTTCGTGGTCATGTCAGCTCTCCAGTTGCGACTTCAGATTCCGCAGGGCGTCGAGACGGGTCTCCTCGAAGGGGCGGATCCAGCGCCGCGCGATGTCGTGGATCGGCACGGGATTAAGATAGTGCAGGCGCTCGCGCCCGGCGCGGCGCGTCTCCACCAGCCCCGCCTCCTCGAGCTGGTCGAGGTGCTTGGTCACCGCCTGACGGCTCATCTCCATGCCGGCGCAGAGCTCGTTGAGGGTCAGCCCGCCTTTGACGCGCAGCCGGTCGAGCAGGCGCCGCCGGCCCGCGTCGGCCAGGGCCTTGAAGACGAGATCGGCGGCGGTCACGGCGGCTTGCCTCTCCATGACGATAGTATAGGCAACTGATTGGTTGCCTGTCAAGGGGTTCAAAAAGATTTGACGCGATCGCAGGACGCGGCCGCGATCGGCGCTACCGGTTCTTCTTCTGGAGCGCGGCCCGGAGCGTTTCGGCCATGGCGCTCGGCGCGGCCTCGGCCGACTCCTGGCGCTTGCGCCACTCGTCGGCGTCCGCGTCGCGCGGCAGCTGGAGCGAGATGCGGCGCTCGGCGAGCTTCACCTCGCCGATCTCCACCGCGATCGTCTCGCCGACCTTCCGGCTCTCCAGGCGGAACTCCGCGCGGTCGGCGGTCTTCGACTGGTGCAGCAGGCCGACGACGCCCGGCTCGAGCTGGACGAACAGGCCGTAAGGCTCCTTGCGCGTGATCTTCCCCTCGAGGACCTGGCCGGCGGCGTACTTGGCCCACGGATCGACGACGGGGACGGCGGGCGCGGCCGCGGGCTTCTCCGTCGCCTGCTTGAGCGACAGAGCGATCTTGAGGCGGCCCTCGACGGTCTCGCGCTTGAGGATCTTCACCGCGACGGATTGGCCAACGGTCAGAAGATCGGCCGGCGACTCGACGCGCGACCACGCCAGCTCCGAGATATGGGCCAAGCCCTCGACTCCGGGAAGAAGCTCGATGAAGGCCCCGAACTTCTCCAGGCGCGAGACCTTGCCCGGCGCGATCGAGCCGTCGGGATTCTTCGCGAGGAATTCGGCCACGGCGATCGCCTGCTCCTCTTCCAAGAGTTTTCGGCGGGAGACGACCACGTTCCGCCCTTCCTCGCCCCACTCGGTGATGCGGAACACCAGGGTCTTGCCGACGAACTCGGCGCCGGTCTCCACGCGCTTGAGGTCGAGCTGGCTGATGGGGCAGAACGCGCTCTTGCCGCGCACGCTCACGCGCACGCCGCCCTTGCAGACCTCCGCGACGCGTCCCTCGACGGGCCGGCGGCTCTCGTAGGCTTCCTTCAGATCCTGCGCGATGTTCTTGTCGGTGGGATTCACCGAGAGACGGATCTCCGACGGCCTCACGGAGGTGACGAAAAGGTCGACGCTCTCGCCCGCGGCGCGTCCGGCGAGCTCCTTCGCGGCGACGACTCCCTCCTTCCCGGGGCCGAGCGCCACGATGGCGTCCTCATGGCCGAGCGCCAGGATCTCCGCGCGCACGCGGTCTCCCGCGGCGTAGGTCTTCTCCGCCGCGCCGAGGGAATCGTCGAGCAGCGCCGAGAAATCGTCTTCCGTCTGGTCGTGATCGTTCATGGCTCCTCTAATCTAGCAAAGAGACCCGCCTTGACGCCTCGCCGCGCGCGCGAAGACCGACGTGGTCAAGATCACCAAGATCATCCAGCGAGAGTGAACGACGCCGGGGACTTGGTCCGGAGCAAGTTGACACGCGCCGCTCGTTGGTATTAGTATCCCACCTATGAAAATCCGAGTCCTGGTCGGCACGAAGAAGGGCGCGTTCATCCTCACCTCGGACGGCAAGCGCAAGAAGTGGAAGGTGCAGGGCCCGCTCTTCGAAGGCTGGGAGGTCTACCACATGGCGGGCTCCCCCGCGGACCCGAACCGGATCTACGCGTCGCAGACCAGCGGCTGGTTCGGCCAGGTGATCCAGCGCTCCTCCGACGGCGGCAAGACCTGGGAGACGCCCGGCGGCGGGCCCGTGAAGGGACCCGACGGCATGCCCCACGGCGAGAGCAACAAGTTCGTCTACGAGGGCAAGGTCGGCGAGCACCTGTTCTACGACGGCTCGATGAAGCCGTGGGCGTTCAAGCGCGTCTGGCATCTGGAGCCCGACCTCAAGGACAAGGACACGTGCTGGGCCGGGGTCGAGGACGCGGCGCTGTTCAAGACGACGGACGGCGGCGCCACGTGGAAGGAGCTCCCCGGCCTGCGCACGCACGCGTCGGCTCCCAAGTGGATGCCCGGCGCGGGCGGCATGTGCCTGCACACGATCGTGCTCGACAAGGCCGTGCCGGACCGGATGTTCGTCGCCATCTCCGCG
>DATNGC010000029.1:0-2258 GCA_035606075.1 Elusimicrobiota bacterium | reverse complement strand
CCGGAGGTGCGAATGACGATGTGTCGGCCGTCGAGAGCGAGCACGCCGCGCTCCGTCTCCGCCTTCTGCCGCCCGTACTCGTTGATCGGGCTCACCGCGTCTTCCTCTGTATAGACTCCTTTCGACCCGTCGAAAACATAGTCCGAGGAGTAGAAGATCATCCGCGCCCCGATCTCCCGGCAGGCGCGCGCGACGTTCAGCGTCCCGTCGACGTTGACCCGCCGCGTCTCGGCGGGGTGGCGCTCGCAATAATCCACGAACGGGTTGGCGGCCGGGACGGCGACGACCCCCGGCCGGTGTCGGCCCAGGAGCTCCCGCACGCACTCACCGTCCTGCATGTCCAGCTGGAGGAAGCCGCCGGAGGCGTGGCAGTGGTAAGTGGCGGCGGCCACGTCGTCGCCGCGGGCCTTCCAGGCGCGCAGGAGGGCGTTTCCGACCAGTCCCGTGCCCCCAATGACCAGCACCTTGGCGCTCACGGCGGGATTATACGACATATGGGGAACCACGCCGGCGGGCCATAAGGCCCAGGCGGGTTCGGCGGGTTGTGGTATACTTCTTTTATCGTCTACTTCACGAGTCGACGTCTCGCGTTGGGGATCGTGGCGGCCTTGGCCGCCGCCCCCGCCGCCGGCCAAGAGCCCCAGGCCGCCCTTCCCGCCCGGGCCGGCCAGGCCGCTTTCGCCTTTCCGGCGGCCAGGGCGGCCGCCGCCGGGCAACTGAACCAGGTCTTCGACGCCGAGGCCGCCCACGGCGCCCTCGTGACGGCTCCGCGCATGTCGGAAAAAGCGCCTTCCTCGGCGCGGGCGCCGGGGGATACCCGTCCCGCCGCCGCCCTGCTGCACCAGGACCTGGTCGTGCCCATCCCGCTGGAGACGCCGGCCTACCGCCGCACGTTCAAGATCCTCCTTTCGGAGCAGGACAAGACGGACCGGTACGACGAGCTGATCATCAAGTACGCCCGCGAGTACCGCCTCGATCCCCGCTTCCTGAAGTCGATCATGGCGGCCGAGTCCGAGTTCGACCCCAAGGCCGTCTCCCCGGCCGGCGCGCGCGGCCTGATGCAGGTCATGCCGACGACCTCCGCGCAGATGGGCGTGCCCGCCTCGCGCCTCAACGACCCCGAGGAAGGCATCAAGGCCGGCGCCGCCTACATCCAGGAGCTCTTCAAGACGGCGTGGCGGATCTTCCATCTCCAGGGCGTGCGCTACACCGACGTCCCGCACTGGCTCATGCAGCGCGTGATCGCCGCCTACCACGCCGGTCCCAAGTTCCTGACGCGCTCCCGCTGGTTCGCCTCGACCCGCGCCTACGTCCGCAAAGTCGTCCTCTTCTATCAGTCCAAGGTCACGGACCTCCGGCGCCCCGCGTCGGCGTCCCGCGAGCTCCCGGCCTTCGCCGAGGCCGTCGCCCCCGGCGGCACCCTGTACTGATGCGCCGGCTCCTCCTCGCGGCCGCCGTCCTGTCCGCCGCCGCGTGCGCCTCCCCGGCTCCCTGCACCCAGGCCCTGTGCCCGTCCAAGGTCGACGGCTCCTACCGCGTCGGCGGCTGGGACAAGACGGTGACCGTCTCGCGCGACACGCCGGCCTTGCCGATCGTGTCCGACTCCACGGTGGACGTGCTGGACGGCAACGTGGAGTTCACGAACCGCCAAGCCGTCGTGCACGCGACCTCGGGCTCGTCGTTCCGCTTCACCGTGTCGACCGGGTCCGTCAAGAACGCGATCGCGTCGATCGCCGTCTCGTCCGGGGACGTCTCCGTCGCGCTGTCCTCCGGCGCGGAGCGCTCGCCCATCCCGCCCGGCTCCGTCTACCCGCTGCCCAACCGGAAGTAGCGCGATGAGGCTCCGCCTCGCGCTCGCCCCGATCGTCGTCCTCGCCGCGGCGGCGTCCGCCGCGCCGCCGCCCGACATCCGGACCGACGGGCTCACGCCGATGAAGCGCTGGACGGTTTACGATGAGGACCCGTCGAAGGACCTGGACCTCGCCCGGCTGTGCCGCGCCGCGCGCCTCTCCTGCGGCGCCGTCCTGCCTCCGGGAGAGAGGCTCGCCGCCAAGGCCGAGAAAGTCGGAGGGGAGAACGCCTACGACTTGCTCGCCCTGATCCTCGCCGCGCACCCCGGCTACCGCGCCTCGTTCGAGGAGGGGGCTCTCAACGTCTCGCGCGACGGCGACCTCTGCGCCCGCGCGCTCGAGCGGCCCGCGCGGCGGGCGCGCTTCCCCAAGCTCTCCGCGCCCGCGGTCGCCGCGGAGATCCTGCGC
>DATNGC010000028.1:0-10423 GCA_035606075.1 Elusimicrobiota bacterium | reverse complement strand
CAACGGCAAGACCGACGCCTCGACGGGCGCCGACATGATGACGCAGGTCCTGCTGGGCGAGCTGCCGCTCATGCTCAAGCCGCGATCGCGCGACGCGCTGCTGGTGGGCTGGGGCAGCGGCGTGACCGCCGGCTCGATGCTCCGCCATCCCTTGCGCGGGCTCGACGCCGTCGAGCTGATCCCCTCGGTCGTCGACGCGTCGCGCTTCTTCACGAAGGAGAACGGCAGCGCGCTGGCCGATCCGCGGCTGAACCTCCGCGTCGAGGACGCGAAGAGCTTTCTCGCGCGCGAGGGTCGGTCTTACGACGTGATCGTCAGCGAGCCGTCGAACCCGTGGATGGCGGGCGTGGGAGACCTGTTCTCGGTCGAGTTCTACCGCCGCGCGCGGGCGCGCCTGGCGCCCGGCGGGCTCATGGTCCAGTGGTTCCACGACTACGAGATGAACGACGACCTGTTCCGGCTCGCTTTGCGCACGTTCCACTCCTCGTTCCCGAACGTGACGCTGTGGAACGTGGTCGACAACGACGTGCTGCTCGTGGGGAGCGTGGAGCCCTTCACGCCCGACTTCACGGCGATGGACGCGGCGATGAAGGACCCCGGGATCAAGCAGGACCTGCTGCGCGCGGACATCGGCTTCCCCTCGACGCTGCTCGCGATGCAGTCCGCCTCCGCGGAGACCTCGGCCGCGATCGGCGGCGACGGCCCGCTCAACGAGGAGCGCCGGCCGCGCCTCGAGTACGGGGCGCCGATCGCGCTGTTCCGCGGCGAGAACGTGACCGCGATCCGGGAGAACGACGACCGCTCGGATCCGAAGAGGGCCTCCGGCCTCCTCCTCGCCGGCTATCTCAAGGAACGCGGAAGGCCCCTCACCCGGTCCGAATACTTCGACCGCGTGGCGTTCCCGCACAGCGTGCACGAGAGGCAAGCCCTCAAGGCATTGGTCGAGGAATGGCGCCGTCGCTACCCGGACGACCCGCTCGCTCAGGACGTCGCCCGGCGGCTCGACGCGGCGAAGTAGCGCCGGCCAGTCAGAGCCCGGCGGACTCGTCGAACAAATCCTGGAATCTCCGCCGCCAATCGTCCGAGCGGTAGGAGTCTTTCAGGACCTTGGCGAGATCCGGCTTGGCGCCCGCGAGCGGAGCGAGGTCGTAGAGATCGAAGCCGTCGGAGTAGAAGACGAAGACCAGGTTCTGTCCCTCTTGGACGGCGATGTCCATGTCGGGCGGGCTGGGACCGTCGGCGCTGGTCCAGCCTTGCGCCGCCGCGTGCGGCGGGTGCGTGTGCCAGCGTCCGAGGTAGCGGCCCGACCAATTCTGCGAGACGATGGCGGAAAGCTGGCTTTGCGGGTCGAAGATGTAGGAATCCGTGGCGTTGCGCAGGATCCCGTCGATGGTGACGTCGAGCGCGCGCTCGACGCGCTCCGCGGACGTCCCCTTTTCGAGCCAGGCCGAGCGTCTCGCCAAGAAGTTGGCCAAGAGACCGTCTGGGTCGATGGCCTTCATCTCCTCGGGACGCGCCTCGTAGAGGCGGGACAGCTCGTCTGGATCCCGGGCGGCATGGACGACCTCGGGAAGGATGGCGCGCGTCATCTCGGGGATCTCGTGCAGGCGCAGGCCGCCGTCGAGCGCCGCCTCTCCGCCGGCCTCCGGGACGATGACGCCGGTGGCGGTCGTCAGGCGCGCGGCGATGGTGCGCTCGAAGATCCGCGCGACGCTCTCGACGCCGGCGGGCGAGAACGCGGCGGCGACGATCTCGGCGTGCGTGGGCGGGGCGGCTTGAGTCGCGGGCGTCATGCCGAAATACGAGCGGGCGTTGCGCAGCTCGGCCGCGAGGGCGGGCGACAAAGGGAAAGCCTCGCCGGCTCCGTCGACGAGCGCCGCGTCCGTCAGGCCGACGCCAGCGCGGCCCTTCTGCCAGGCGAGAGCGCGAGCGGCTTCATCGCCGCCGAGCTTGGGCAAAAGGAGCTCCAGCAGTCCCGGCGAGAACGGAGCGGCGCTCGCGGGGACGGCGGCGGCGGAACGAGGGAGGTCAGGAAGCGGGGGCGGCCAAGCTTCCTGAGCGCGGCTGGCCGTCGCCCCCGAGAGGGCGAGCACCAAGGCCAACGCGCCGCGGCGTTCCATGCCGATAGAGTGCGCGGAAAGCGCTGAGGCGTCCTGGGCCGTTGGGGTGCGCTCCGGCGGCAGAGGTCCCGGGTCCTTTCAGCTCGCCCTGGGCGGCGGCGAACCGTCCCGGAAGATCGTCGAGGGAATTCAGCTCGAAGACCTCGAAACGGGGATCCTTCAGGTTCACGGACGCGCCGGTCTTCTCCTTGATGGCGCGCTCCAGGTCGTGCGCTCCTTTCTGGAGATCGAACTTGGCCTTCTCGATCGCGTCCGACGAGGAGGCGCTCTTGCCGCTCGGCGCGTAATAGATGCAGCCGGTGCTGAAGTCCACCGCGAAGGCGATCACGCCGGGAAGTATGAAGAACAGCAGGCCGATCCCGTCGAGCACCGCCACGCCGGCGTCGATGTGGGTCGCCTTCTGGCCGCGGCGCTCCGGGTAGAGGATGGTGCCGCAGCCCGTCTGGAGGACGAGAGCGAGGATCAGCAGCGATGAGAGGGTCGTACGGGTCATGGTGACAGTGTATAGCTCTCGCGAAGCCGCGGCCAGGGTCCTCCTCAATTCTTGACGGAGATTTGAACGGCGGGCGGGGGCGCGTTGAGCGCCTCCTCGATGTCGGACTTGTACAGGAAGCTCGGGTGGACCTTGATCCAGACTCGGCCGTACGGGTCGATGACGTAGACCTCCGGCCGGGACCGCACATTGAAGGCGCGGAAGGCCGCCTCCTCGGGATCGAGGCCGATCTCCGCCTTCATCGGGTGCGTCCTCATGAACTTCTCGACCGCCTCTCGGCTCTCGTCGGTCACCGAGATGAAATGCACCGGCCTGCCCGCGAAGGCCTCGACCATCTTGTTCATGTGCGGCAGGAGCTCGACGCAGGGGCCGCACCAGGTGGCCCAGAACTCGAGCACGACGACCTGGCCGCGGTACTCCTTGAGAGAGGCGAAGGAGGGCTTCGCCGACTGCAGCAAAACGGGCACGCCGACGTCGGGCGCGGGGAGCTTGGGCTTGTGCTGAAGGCAGCCGGACAGGACCAGCAGGGACGCGAAAGAAGCCGCGCGACGGGTCATGCCGGCATCATAGGAATTGTCGAGCATACGGCCTATGCCCGCGGCGCCAACAAATTATTTCGCGCTCTCGCCCCTTGAAATGCCGAGCGTCAGAATACCGGCACAAATCGTTAGCCCTCCGGTCGTTGGACGGTCATTGGAGCTTGATAGCATGGGTCCACGTTATGACACCCAACGCCTCAGCTCGTCTCATGACGGACGACGACAAGAAGGCCTGGCACGAGATCTCCGAAGGCGCTCTCACCGGCCAGATGCACCAGTGCTACTGGTGGGCCGAACCATTGAAGAAGGCCGGCGTCCGCTCCCGCGGCATCGGGCTCTGGCGGGGCTCGCGGCTCGTCGGAGGAGCGCTTTTCCGCTCGATTCCCGTGCCCTACGTCGGCGCCCATCTGACGCAGTGCCTGGCGGGGCCGCTGCACTTGGACTGGGACCCCGAGTGGGCCGATCACTTCGTCGCGAAGGTCGATGAGATGGCCAGAGCGGACAACAGCATCGAGGTCGCCATCCACGGCTGCTCCCATCGCGAGCTCCACCGCGACATCGCGTTCGCCTTCCTGCGCCGCGGCCTGACCGTCGCGGTCCAGGCCGGCGCCATCGAAGCCGTCATCCCCCTCGACGGCGCCTCTCTCGGCGGCGTCTGGAAGGAGATGCACGAAAACACGCGCCGCAACATCCGCAAGGCGCAGAGGCACGCGCTCGAGGTGCGCGAGCTCACGACCGGCCTGGAGCTGCGCCTGGCCCACGACGCGTGGCTGGCCACCGCCCAGCGCAAGGGCTTCACCGACGTTCGTCCCTGGGAGCTCCTCGAGCCCGTCCTGCGGCACTGCGTCGACTCGCGCATGGGCAAGGTCTTCGGCAGCTTCCGGGGGGACCGGATGCTCGCCGCCATCTTCGTCACCTTCATCGGGGGCCAGGCGTCCTACGTCTACGGCGGCTACGTCGACGGGGCGGAGCCGTACGCCCCCAACCACCTGCTCCACCACGAGGCCATCAAGCACTGCCTCGAGCGGGGCATGAAGGCCTACAACCTCGGCCAACTGACCGGAGCGTACGATCCGGCGCGCCCGCAAGGCATCGACCAGTTCAAGCTCGGCTTCGGCGCTCGCTTGGACCGCCGCCCCGACTCGATCATCTGGAAGAGGATGCCCCGCCTCGCGGCCGCGCTGGACTGGGCGCGCAGGCGGAGCGCCGGCCGGAAGATCGTCGAGGAGCTCAAGCGGCGCCTGCTCTCAAAAAAGGAAGAAGCTCGCTAGGGTGAGCACGCCGCCGATCAGCATCTTCCTGACGTCGTTCTGCCTCTTCCCGGCCAGGAGGTAGTACGTCCCTAAGACGCCGACGATGATGTTGGCCCCGAACTTCCAGGCCGTGTCCCGGCCGACCGTGATCGTGGGGAGCTGGCCGTTCTCCATCGTGACCCCCGGCGTCCCCGGCGCGTTCGCGTGCCCCGTCGTGGGAGAGCCCAGCGTGTCGGTCAGCGTCGGGAGGGAGTTCTCGTTCTCGAGGATGAGGTCCTTGATGTCCACTGAGGACTAGTATAGCCGGACCAGCCGGTGAATCAAGGCCTGCGCGGCTCGGCTTCCTCGGTCAGGTTGCGGACCGACTCGGTGAAGCGAAGGAGGCCGGCGCCGAGGACGTTGAGCACGACCGCCGCGTTCCAGTAGGCGAGCATGGGCGAGCTCAGCTCTTTCAACCGGCCCGCTCCCACCAGATAGGCGACGAGCGAGAAGGAGATCAGGACGTCGAGGGAGTTGCCGAAGTCCTGCAGCGTCCAGCGCGACTTGCGCGCCGCCCGGGCGAGCGCGCGCGCCGCGAAGGAGAGGAAGCACGCGTCGAGGACGCGGCGGCGGATCAGGACCAACCCCGCGAAGTTGGCCGCGTTGAAGACGAGGTCGACCGCGCCGAGCGCCGCCAGGGCGAGACCCGCCGGCGCCCAGGCGCCGCCGCGCGCGCGGAACGCCTCGCCGGCCGCCAGCTTGAAGACGCAGAACGGAAAGCCGACGGAGAGGACCTCGAGCGACTCCAGGCGCGGGACGCCCTTCACGCCCGCTCGGCCGCGGCGAAGGCCTTGAGCCGGTCGGCGGAGATCATCCCCCCGCCGCAGTCCGGGCATTTCGCGTGCGCGACCGCGTAGGGCGCCTTGCAGCGGGCGCAGATCGCGCGCACCCTCGGCTCGAGGTAATTCAGGAGCTTCGGCAGCGTCAGGATCGCGCCGCACTCGCACGCCTCGGCGGCGGTCTCGCGCTCGCAGCGCGGGCACGGCTGAGGAGCGCGCAGGCGGTGGAACCAGATCCCGCAGCCGGGGCAGCGCGGCGCGTCCTCGGCGCACTCGGCGCCGCAGAGAGGACAAGGCTGGAGCTCGTCGGCCTCCGGTCCGCCGCCCGAGGGCTCGCCGGAAGACGGCGAAGCGGCCCCGAGGACCTCGCGGCAGGCCTCCGCGACCGCCTGCTCGAGAGGCGCGCCCGCGCTCGTCCCGCGCAGGATCGCCGCCGTCAAGCGCGACGCCGTCGCGGCGTCGGCCGGGACCCGCGGGGGCGGCTCGCCCTCCGCCGCGTGCAGCTCGAGGCCGCAGCTCCGGCAGACGCCGATCCCGCCTCGACGATCCTCGACGATGCCGCCGCACGCCGGGCAGCCGCCCTCCGGGCTCTCCTCGGGAGCGCGCTCCGGCGGGTTGAGATGCTGGCCGCACTGATCGCAGAAGGCGGCGTCCTCGGCGTTCTCGGCTTTGCACGCGGGGCAGACGGGCTGGTCCATGGTTCTCCTAGAGACGGGCGCTGAAGACGATGACGGTCGAGCGCGGCTCGACGCGGACGCGGGGGGCCGCGACGTGCGGCGCCTCGTTCCAGCGCCAGATGTCGCGCGGGGACTCCGCCGCCGTGTCGAGCCACAGGTGCCAGCGCCGGGGCTGGCCGTCGGCGCGGACCGGCAGCTCGAACTCCGCGGCTTCCCAATGGGCGTTGAACATCGCGTGGAGCGCGTACTTGCCCTCGGGATCGTGGAAGGTCGCGGCCAGGCGGCGGGACTCCCCATCCCCCCAGCGCGGCGTGAACAGCCGCGTGCCGTGCCACTCGACGCGCATGCGGCGCAGGAGCTCGTTGAGCGTGCGGTCGTCCTCGTCCTTCCAAGGCCGCTGGTGCAGGCGCGCCTCGATCATCAGCTTGGCGAAGCGCCGCACGTCCGCGTGCCTCTCGACCAGGCTCCAATCGAACCAGCTCAGCTCGTTGTCCTGGCAGTAGGCGTTGTTGTTCCCCTTCTGCGTGCGCCGGACCTCGTCGCCCATGAGCAGCATCGGCGTGCCGGTGGAGAAGAGCAGGATCGCCAGCGCGTTCTTCACCTGCCGGTTGCGCAGGGCTTCGACCGCGGGATCGTTCGTCGGGCCCTCGGCGCCGCAATTCCAGCTGCGGTTGTCGTCGCTGCCGTCGCGATTGCCCTCGCCGTTGGCCTCGTTGTGCTTGGAGTCGTAGGAGAAGACGTCATTGAGCGTGAAGCCGTCGTGGCAGGTGAGGAAATTGATGCTCTCCTCGGGCTCGCGCTGCTCGTGCTCGAAGAGATCGGGGCTGCCGACGAGCCGCTCCGACAGGCGCGGGACCATGCCCTCGTCGCCCTTGAGGAAGGAGCGCACGTCGTCGCGGAAGCGCCCGTTCCACTCGAGCCAGCTGTCGCCGACGAAATTGCCGACCTGGTACAGGCCGCCCGGGTCCCAGGCCTCGGCGATCAGGCGCGTCGAGGCCAGCACGGGGTCGGACTCGATGTCGAGCAGGACGGGCGGGTTGGCGACGGGCCGTCCGGACTCGTCGCGCGAGAGGATCGAGGCCAGGTCGAAGCGGAAGCCGTCGACGTGCATGTCGTGCACCCAGTAGCGCAGGCTGTCCAGGATCAAGCGCCGCGCGATCGGGTGGTTGGAGTTCAGCGTGTTGCCGCAGCCGCTGAAGTTCATGTACTCCGCCGGGTTCGGCGCCAGCATGTAGTAGGCCTCGTTGTCGAAGCCGCGGTAGCTCAGCGTCGGGCCGTTCTCGTTGCCCTCCGTCGTGTGGTTGAAGACGACGTCGAGGATGACCTCGATGCCCGCGCGGTGCAGGGCCTTCACCATGTCGCGGAACTCGGTCACCGGCCCGAGCAGGTCCCGGCGCGAGCTGTAGCCGCGGTGCGGCGAGAAGAAGGATACGGGCGAGTAGCCCCAGTAGTTGGTCAGGCCGGCCGGCGCGTCGGAGGGATCGAACTCGAAGACCGGGAGGAGCTCGACCGCCGTGACCCCCAGGTCCTTCAGATACGGGATCTTGTCGATGACGCCCGCGTAGGTGCCGCGCCGCTCCGGGGCGACGCCGGAGCTCGGGTGCCGCGTGAAGCCTCCGACGTGCATCTCGTAGATCACCGTGCTCTCGTAGGGCCGGTCGAGAGGGCGGTCGCCCTCCCAGTCGTAGCCGCGCGCCTCGCAGACGACGCTGCGGAAGGCCGACGCCGCGTTGTCCCCCGCCCCGCACGCCGCGGCGCGGGAATAGGCCTTGGGACGGATCACCAGATGGGAATACGGGTCGAAGAGGACCTTGTCGGAGTTGAAGCGGAGCCCCTTGGACGGGTCGTCGGGGCCGTGCACGCGGTAGGCGTACACTTGCCCCGCGCCGACGCCGGCCACATGGGCGTGCCAGTAGTGATAGGTGCGGTGATGCGGCGGCTCGAGCGTGATCGTGCGGGACGGCTTCGGCGCCTCCGCGCCGTCGAACAGGAGCAGGTCGACCGCGCGCGCGTGCTTGGAGTACAGCGAGAAATTCACGCCTGCGCCGTCCACGCGCGAGCCGAGAGGGAAGCTGGAGCCGAGCTCGACGTCCGCGGCCGCGGTCCTCATTGGGCTTGCAGCGCGCGGACCTTCACGCAGCGCTCGTCCTCTTGGCGGGCGTCGCGCAGCGCGCGGAGCACGACCGGCTTGGACGGCGGCGTTTTCTCGAGGAACTCCGTCAGGGCGGCGTTGCCCTGCGGCGTGCACAGCGCCGGGACCATCGCGCGGCCGTACGCGTCCAGGAAGTCGTCCGTCTTGGCGGCCGCGAGCGCGGGAAGGGTCTCGAGGAACGGCGACAGGAACTCGGCGCGCAGGGACGCCTGAGTGCGCGGAAAGAAGCCCTCCATCGCCGCCCTCAGCTCGCCCAGGGACGAGGCGCTCTTCGGATCGACGATGCGCGCGAACCAGACCTTCTTCGTCTCCGGGTCGGGCCGCGCGGCGCGGGCGGTGATGGCGGCCTTCGCCCCCGAGTCGGCGGGATCGCGGCGGGCCTCGGACTCGATCAGCCCGTCCACGCCGGAAGCGTCGAGCTCGCTGAGGCGCTCGATGACGTCCCAGCGGCGGTCCTGATCGAGCGGCAGGCCCTCGACGCGGAGCGTTCCGGACAGATAGTCCTGCAGGCGCTCGACGCCCGCGGGGCTCGCGGCGGCCTGGACGTAGCCGTCGAACCAGAGCTTCTGGAGATCGCTGCCGGGCGCGGCCTTCGCCAGGCCGGCGAGGAAGAAGGCCTCGAAGCGCGGGTAATCGGGCTTCTCGAGATAGCGCAGGACGCTCGGCGAGGACTCATGGCGGCCGTGGACGGTCTCGAGGACGGCCGACGCGGTCTTGAAGTCGGTCTCGTCGACGAGGTTCGCGATGACGAGATCCGCGTACGCTCCGACCGGCCACTTCGCGTCGCGCACCATCTCCCAGAGCGTCGCCCACAGCATTTGGCGCAGGTGCGGATCGGGGATCCGGGAGATCCCTTTCTTGACCGTCTCCAGCGAGCGGGGGTCCAGCTCGACCTTGACGTAATCCTCGTCGCCGAGGTTCGGATAGACGAAGGCGGGGCACGCGCGGCCGGCGAAGTCCTTGAGCTCGGTCCGGGGGCCCTCGTAATACGCCGCGGCGGAGGCCGTCTCGGTGAGACGGCCGTCCGGGCCCTCGGAGAATAGCCCGACGCGCGTCCGGTGACGGCGCAAGGCCGGCTGCCCGGCCGGCGCGGTCTGGACCAAGGCGAAGGCCGAGATCTTCCCGCCGGAGCCGCAGGCGTAATCCGCGCGGACCGTGTTCACGCCGGCGGCGTCCAGCCAGTCCTTCCTCCACGGGGACAGGTCCGCGCCGGAGGCGCTCGCCATGGCGCCGAAGAAGTCCTTCTCCTCGGAATTGCCGTAGGCGTGATCCTTGAGATAGAGGCGCACCCCGTCGCGGAACTTGTCCTCCCCGAGCTGGAAGGCGAGCTGCTTGAGGACGGAGGCACCCTTGCCGTACGTGATGCCGTCGAAGTTCGCGAAGGCCTGCCCGGTGTCGGGCACCTCGGCCTCGATGGGATGCGTGGTCTCGCGCTGGTCCTCGGCGTACGCCCAGGTCTTCATGTCGCCGAAGAACGTCTGCCAGGCGCGCGTGTAGCCCGTCGCGCGGCTGCGGGAGAGCGCGGCCATGTACGTGGCGAAGCTCTCGTTGAGCCACAATCCGTCCCACCACTTCATCGTGACCAGGTCGCCGAACCACATGTGAGCCATCTCGTGAAGGATGGTGTCGGCCGCCTCCTCGCGCTCCTCGAGAGTCTGCGTCGAGCGGGACACGTAGCGCTCGCCGAACGTGACCGCGCCGACGTTCTCCATCGCGCCCTCGTTGAAG
This sequence comes from Elusimicrobiota bacterium, assembly GCA_035606075.1. GTDB lineage: Bacteria > Elusimicrobiota > Elusimicrobia > UBA1565 > UBA9628 > GWA2-66-18. The sequence continues at coordinate 643 of DATNGC010000028.1, read as the reverse complement.
TCCGGGACGATGAGCTGGTCGTACTTCTCGAACGGATAGGGAAGATTGAAATACTCGCCGTAAAAGCCGAGGCCGCGCCGCGTGACGTCCAGCCATTCGTCGGCCTGCACGTAGCGCGCCAGGGACTCGCGCGCGAACAGGCGCAGCGGGATCGCCCCCGCCGTGGACGTCCAGACGTGATAGGGGCCGGCGTGCACGGAGAACACGTAGGTGCTGAGGCGAGGAGTGGTCTTGAACGTCCATTCGCGGCGCGAGCCCGCGTCCGCGACGCGCGCCTCGCGCTCGGTCGAGACCACGGTCCAGGCGGCCGGCGCGTCGACGGTCAGCGCGAACGTCCCCTTGAGGTCGGGCTGGTCGAAGCAGGGGAACAGCCGGTGCGCGGCGTAGGGCTCGAAGTTGGTGTAGAGATAGACGCGCTCGTCCTCGGGATCCTGGAAGCGGTACAGCCCGGAGCCGTCGACGCTGTACGGATGCGAGTACGAAAGCTCGACGACGTTCTCCCCCGCCCGCAAGGCGTCCTTGGGCAAGGCGAAGAATTCGCCGGAGGAGCTCGGCGCGAAGGTGCTCCCGTTGACTTTGAAGGAACTCAGGGCGCCGTCAAAATCCACGGTGAGCCCGTCGACCGGCGCGGCGAGCGCGAAGC
>DATNGC010000027.1:0-13681 GCA_035606075.1 Elusimicrobiota bacterium | reverse complement strand
ACACCGGCCCGACGGGTGCAACCGGCAACACGGGCGTTACCGGCAACACGGGCAATACCGGTCCGGTAGGCGCGACTGGATTTACCGGCGTCACCGGCAACACCGGTCCGACCGGCGCTACTGGATTCACTGGGGTCACGGGAGTAACCGGCGTTACCGGCGTGACTGGTCAAACCGGAAAAACGGGCAACACCGGCGTCACCGGCAATACCGGCAACACCGGTCCGACGGGTGCGACCGGCAACACGGGCGTCACCGGCAATACCGGCAACACCGGTCCGACGGGTGCTACCGGCAACACGGGCGTCACCGGCAACACCGGAAATACCGGCCCGACGGGTGCGACCGGTAACACGGGCGTCACCGGCAACACCGGCAACACTGGTCCGATCGGAGCCACTGGCAATACGGGTCCCACCGGCAGCACGGGCGCCACGGGCCCGACCGGCGCCACCGGCGCGACGGGTCCCGCCACCGGGGCCGCGGGCGGCGTGCTCGGCGGCAATTACCCGAGTCCGACATTCAACGCCAGCGGCAACGCGATCTATCCCGTCGCGGCGGCCGTCGGCAACGGAATCAACTTCTGGAATTCCTCAAACTATGCGATCACGATGGGCAACGGCTTGAACTACGACTACGGCGGCGTGACCGACTACTCGATCAAAACGACCATGGACGGGACCGCCGGCCGCGGGTTCACGTGGGGCGTCGTCGGCGTCGCGCCGACCGCCTCTCTCACCACGTCGGGAAACCTGTACGTCAACAGCGCGAGCGCGACCGGCGTCATCCTTTCGTCGGGCGAGATCACATCGACCATGCAGACCGGCAGCGGGCAGTTCCGCGCGGTGAACGGGAACTACGGCACCATGCTGCGCAACGACGGCTCGAACACCTATTTCCTCTTGACCGCGTCCGGCAGTCCGTACGGCGGTTGGAACGGCCTGCGGCCGTTCACCATCAATAACGCGAACGGCGCTGTGTCGATGAGCAACGGCGCGACCGTCTCCGGCGGCTTGGCCTCCGACTCGTTGAGCCTCAGCGGAAACATCACCTTGAGCGCCGCGAACCCGTCGATCACCTCGGGCGGCAGCTACATCACCGTCCCGAACGGCATGTATATCAACGGAACGGTCCCGCTGTACATCGAATCCGGCGCGCCTCTGAACGTGCGCAGCTACGTCAAGAACGACTCCGGCGCGACCCTTCGCCTCGCCGGCGGCACGACCGGCAGCACCTCGGTCGGATCCGGCGCGAACGCGACCGGCGCCGGAGCCAACGACCTCACGGCCACCGGCAACGTGTTCTTCGGCACCGGCGGCTCCTACATGGTGACGAGCGCCGGCGTGCCCACCTTCGCCAACGCCGCCGAGGTCGCCTGCGGCTTCGTGAACAGCTGGGTCGACTACGGCGCTCCGTTCAGCAACTGCGCCTACGCCCTGGACGGCTTTCACTATGTCCACCTGCACGGCTTGGTGAAAAACGGCGCCGCCTGCTCGAATACCGTCATCTTCACTCTGCCGGCCGGCTATCGCCCTCCGGCGCAAATGATCACGGCGGCGATCAGCGCCGCCGGCGTCGGGCGCATCGACGTCGATACCTCCGGAAACGTCCTCTGTGTCTCGGGGAGCACGGGTTGGATCAGCCTCGACAACGTCTACTTCAAGGCGCAGTAGGCACGATCGAGGCCCCAAGCGCGTCGTTGAATCGGCGGGCCTGGATCCGGGCGGCGGCGGCCAGCGCGCTCGCGGCATTGGCCGCGGCCGCCGCTTACCGCGGGACGCTCAACAACGGCTTCGTCTGGGACGACCACGTCCATATCGAGTCCGCGCCGTTCGTCAAGGACGCGGCGAACGCGCGAGTCCTCCTGACGCCCGCGTTTTGGACCGGGCGCGTCGAGGTCGAGGGCAGCGCGCGACCGGTCCTCCTCGCCTCCCTGCTCGCCGACCGCGCGCTGTGGGGGGAAAAACCCGCCGGCTACCACTTGACCAATCTGCTGCTTCACTGCGCGGACGCCGCCGCCCTCGCGTGGCTGGCCTGGCTCCTGCTCGGCTCGGCCGCGGCCGCCGCGCTCGCCGGGCTCATATTCGCCCTGCACCCCGTCCAAAGCGAGGCCGTCTGCGGGATCATGTTCCGAGCCGATCCCTTGGCCGCGCTCGGCGTCCTTCTCGCGCTCGTGCTCCTTCGCCTCGCCTGCGCGCGACGCTCGGCGGCCTTGACCGCCGCGGCGGCCGCCGCCTTCGCCTTCGCCCTGCTGTCAAAGGAAAGCGCGGCCGTCTTCCCGGCGTTGGCCCTGCTCATCGAGGCCCTGTTTCCGAGCGGTCCCGCCGCGGCGCGGACAAGAAGGACCGCTGCGGCCGCGTTCGCCGTCGTCCTGCTCGCCTATGCGGCGTTCCGTCTCCCGCGAGGGGGCTATGCGCCGGCCGCGAACGACCCGAGGTCCGCGCCCGCGGCGCCGACAAGGGCGACCACGCAGTTCCACGAATCCGACCCGGAATGGAAGGCGGCTATGCGCGATCCCGCGACGCGCCTGCGGACGATGAGCGGCGTGCTCGGCGACGACGCGCGGCTGGTCCTCTGGCCGGCCGGCCTTCAAGCGGATCGCAGCGCCCCGATCGTCACTCGCTGGTCCTCGCCTCGCGCCTGGGCCGGCTGGGCATTCCTCCTTGCGTCGCTCGCCGCGGCTTGGTCCTTGCGGGCCGTCCTGCCCGGCGCCGCTCTCGGCTTGCTCTGGTTTCTCATCGCGCTCGCGCCCGTCTCCGGAATTCTGGCCCTGCCAAACCTGAGCGCGGAGCGGTATCTCTATCTGCCGCTGGCCGGCGCGGCGCTGGCCCTTGCGGCCGCGCTCGAGTCGGCTGCGCGCCGCTTTCGGCGTCCGCGAGCGGCCCTGGCCCTGGTGTCCGCCGCGCTGCTCGCGCCCGCGGCGGCCGCGACGCTGCGCCGAGTCCCCGCCTGGCGCGACGACGCTTCGCTGTTCGGCGGCGCTCCGGCCTCGGACAGCGCGCGCCTGCGCTACAACCGCGGCCTCCTCGCCCAGCGAGCCGGGCGCCTCGCCGAGGCGGACGAGGAGTACCGCAAAGCCGCCGATCTCAATCCCGCCTCGGTCGAGGCGCTCGTCAACCTCGCGGAAGTCGAGCGGCTCCGCGGCCGAGAGGCGGAGCGACTCGCGCTCCTGCGGCGCGCCGTCGCCGCGAATCCGGGCTCGCCGATCGCTTACGAAGCGCTCGGTTCGGCCCTGGACGAAGAGGGACGCGGCAAGGAAGCGCTCGCGGCGTATTCGAAAGCCGTCGGGGCGGACTCGCGCTGGCCGAGCGTCCGGAAGCGGTACGCGGTCGCTCTCGAGCGCGCCGGGCGCTACGACGAGGCGCTCGAACAGGCCGCCGTCGGCGTCGAGCTCGAGCCGAAGTCCGCCGCCGCCCGCTACGCCCTCGGGCGCCTGTCGCAGCAGGCCGGACGCCGAGACGCCGCGATCGCGGCTTTTCGCGAGGCGGTGCGCCTCGACCCCTCAGACGGGCTGGCGTGGGCGAACCTCGGCGCCTGCCTCGAGCAGTCCGGCGACGCGGCCGGCGCGCTCGCCCCGACCCGGCGCGCCGCCGAGCTGATGCCGGGCAGCGCCGAGGCCCGCCGGAACCTCGGCGCCGTGCTCGACGAGCTCGGCCGCCTCGCCGAGTCCGAGGCCGCGTACGCGGACGCCGTGCGCCGCGACCCCTCCTCGGCGCTGTCCTGGCACGGCTACGGCGTCGTGCTCCAAAAGAGCGGAGATCTTTCCCGAGCCGACGCGGCATACCGCAACGCGCTGAAGGCGGCGCCGGACAAGGTCGAGTCGCTCGCCAACCTCGCGAGCCTGCGCGCCGGCGCCGGCGACCTGGACGAGGCCCTTTCCCTGCTCGAGCGCGCCCGCGCCGTCCGCCCCGACGACCTCCGGCTGCGCGCCGCCTACGACGAGGTCGTCCGCCGACGTGAGGCCGCGGGAAAGGCAAAATGAGTACAATGCGCACGATGAAGCTCAGCTTCCTGGTCCTGACCTACAAGAGGCCCGACGAGCTTCTCGCCTGCCTGGACTCCTTGGAGCGCGACGGCGCCCGCGAGAAAGCCGAGGTCCTCGTCGGCCTCAACGACGAGCCCGCGGGGAACGAAGCCGTGGCCGGCGTCCTGAAGGAGAAGCACCCCTGGGTCGGCCCCGTGCCGCTGCGGCGCTGCGGACGGGGAGAGGCCCGCAACCGCCTGGCCGCCGCGGCCCGCGGCGACGTCTTCTACTTTCTCGACGACGACACCGTCGTGCCGCCCGGCTTCGTCGACCGCGCCGCGTCCGCCTTCCGCGAGCATCCGGAAGCGGCGGCGATCGGCGGCCCCAACGTGGGCCCGCCCGGCGCGTCCGCGTTCCCGCGCGCCGTCGATTTCCTCCTGCGCTCGCCGCTCGGGGCCGGCCCCATGCGCGTGCGCCATCTTCGCGAGGGCGCGCAGCGGCGCGCGCCGAGCTGGGCGTTCACGCTGAGCAACATGGGCGTGCGCCGCTCGGCCTTCGAGTCCGGCTTCCGCTTTCCGGCCCGCGCCGCCAGCGCCGAGGAGACGCTGTTCGTGCACGAGCTGGAGCGGGGAGGACGCTGCGCGCTCCAAGCTCCCGCCCTCTTCGTCTATCACCGCCGCCGCTCCGGCTGGGCTTCCTTCCTGCGGCAGACCTATTCCTGCGGCCTTGGCCGGGCGCAGATCACGCGCACGGCGCCGTCGTCGCTTCATCCCGCGACGCTCGCCCCTCTCGCGGCGCTCGCCGCGGCCGCGGCCCTCCTGCGCTGGAGCCCCGCCGCGCTGGCCGCGCTCGCCGCGGCGTACGCCGGTCTCGGGCTCGCCGAGACCGCGCGCATGGCCGTCCGGGAGCGCGACGCCGCGGCCCTCTACCTTCCCGCGCTGTTCCCTTTGGCCCACGCCGCGTACGCCGTGGGCATGGCCGCCGGCGCGCTCGCATGGCCCGCTTCCGATGCCGCATTTGAACCTCGACTTTCATGGGACGCCCGTCCGGCTGACGGCTGAGCCCGGCGAAGCGCTCGACGAGCTGCGCCGCGACTTCTCCGCCTTCGCCTCGGCGGACGGCCGCGCCCCGCGAGTGAGGCTGGAGCTGTGCGCCCGGCCCTGCCCGCCGCCGCCCGGAGCCTCGGCCTGGAGCTGGCGCGGCTTCGGCGTGCGTTCCGAGCCCGGCGGCCGGCTGATCCGCTACGACGACGGCTCTTGGGCGCGCTGCGACTACGGCGAGCGCTCCGTCGTCGTCCACGCCTCCGCGGCCGAGCGCTTGCGCGAGCTGGCCTATCTCGCCGTGCTCTCGCGCGCGGGCGAGGAGCTCGACCGGCGCGGCCTCCACCGCGTGCACGCGCTGGGCGTCTCGTCGGCCGCGGGCGCGGGGCTTCTTCTGCTCCCTTCGGGGGGAGGCAAGAGCACTCTCGCCCTCGAGCTCCTGCGGCGCCGCTCGCTGGCCGTTCTCTCGGACGAATGCCCGCTGGTCTCGGCCGACGGCGTCGCGCGCCCTTTCCCGCTCCGGCTGGCCCTGCGCGCCGGCGCCGACGTCTCGGGGCTTCCGGCCGGGAGCCTGCGCCGCTTCCGCCGGCGCGGCTGCGAGGAGAAGCGCCTCCTCGACGCCGCGGCGCTCGAAGCCGTCCCGGCTGCGGCCGCGCCCGCGCGCTGGCTGCTCGTCGGGTCGCCGTCGCGAGGCGAGCCCCGCCTCGAGCCTCTTTCACGCGCGGCAGCCCTCGCGGAGCTGTCGCGGGCGCTCGTCGTCGGCGTCGGCCTGCCGCAGATGGCCGAATACATGGCGCGCGCCGACCTCGCTCTCGGCGCCATCGCCGCGTCCCGCCTGCGCGCGGCCTTGGTCCTGGCGGGACGCGCGCGCCTCGCGCGCTTCCGCATGGGCTCGCTCGGCCCGGCCGCCTCGGCCGGCCTCCTCGAGAGGGTGATGGCGGCGGCATGAGGCTGCTTCTCGAACGGCTTCTGACCATGACCTGGTGCGAATGGCGGCTGCGCGAGCAGTCGAGCCTCTTCGGCTTCTTCTGGACCCTGCTGCATCCCCTGATGCTCTTCCTCGTCCTGCTCGTCGTCTTCACGCGCTGGCTGGGCTCCAAGTCCGCCGACTTCCCCGGCCTGCTCCTGATCGGCCTCGTCCACTACAACTTTTTCTCCTCCGCGACGTCCTACGCCTGCACGTCCTTGCGCCGCCGGCGCGGGATCGTCCTGAATTTCCCGATCCCGCGGGAGCTCATCGTCCTCTCCTCGGTCCTGAGCGTCGCGGTCTCCTATTTTCTGGAGCTGGCCGTGCTGTCCGTGATCCTGATCGGACTCGGGTCTCGGCCGACTTGGAGCTGGCTCGCCATGCCGCTGATCTCCGCCGTGCTGGTCCTCGGCGTCGCGGGGGTCTCCCTGCCCATCGCGACCATCGGCGCGCGCTTTCCCGATTTCGAGCGCGTCTGGGGCATCGCGGTCCAAGCCGGATTTTTCTTGACCCCGGTCTTCTACCGGATCAGCGACGTGTCGCCTTCGCAGCGCGCCGCGCTGGCGCTCAACCCGCTGGCGCGCCTCATCGAGACGGCGCGCGTCAGCCTCATGTACGGCCGCTTCCCGAGCGGCGGCGGCGCCGCGCTCGGGGTCGCGATCTCGAGCCTCCTCGCGGCGGGCGGCTGGCTGTACTTCCGCTCGCAGGCCGATCGCCTCGCCGACGACGTCGCGGTCTAGGCGAACGCCGGGGGGAGGAGCTCGGCCGCGGCCGCCTCGAAGGCCGCCCAATCGCCCGAGGCCGCCCTGCGCAGGCCCGCCGCCGCCGACGGGGCGAAGCCGTCCAGCCCCGACAGCGCCGCGTCCAGGTCGAAGTCCGGCGCGGGCAGGCCGCGCGCGGCGAGCGCGAGGCAGGCCGTCCTCGTGAGGATATGATGCGCCGCCGCTCGCGAGACGCGCGCCTCGCCGAGGAGATGGCGCCGGATCGCCCGGAATTGCGCGCGGCCCTGCGCGAGGGCCGCGGCGGAGTCCTCCGCGGAGGGGCGCGGCGGGAGGTATTCTCCCCAGAACGCGCGGCGCTCGCCCGGGAAAAGGCCTCCGGCCGTTTCCAGCGCGGGCTCGCCCCCGGCCGGCCATGACGCGAGCGCGGCGGGAAAGTCCTGATACGCCGCGGCGCGCCAAAGCGACCAGCCGCGCGGCGTGAGAACCACGGGAAGCGCCGGCCGGCGGCCCGTCGCGGCGGCGCGTCGGGACCAGGCTCCGAGGCCCTCGGCCAGCTCCTCTTCGGAAAGCGCCGGATCGACGACGAGATAGGAGCGGTGCAGCGTGTCGAAGACCGCTCCCGAGACCGCGCCCCCGAACTCCCGGCGCGCGGCTTCGACCGGCTCCAGCGCCCGCGACAGTTCCGTCCCGCTGGCCGCGCCGGGCGCGCCGGCTCTCGCCGCGGGCTCTGGAGCGCCGCCGGCCCAGCGGCGCGCCGCGGCCGCCGCGAGGGAGCAGGCGGCCCGGTGCGCCCGTCCGGGGGCGGCCAGCGCGCGCAGGCGCTCGGCCCATTCCGGCTCCGACGCCGCCAGTCCCGCGCGGAACCCCTCGCGCGCCTGGGCGCGGCCTCGCTCGCCCTCCGGGGAAAGGTAGCGCAGGAGATCCAGTGCCGCCTTCGCGGCCTCTCGGCGCGCCAGCTCCTCGGGCATCTCCGGATGGAAGCAGACGTCCATCAGGCGCGTGTACGCCATCGCGGCCTCGAGGCGCGCGCCGAGCGTCGCCGCGGCGGGCGCGGCGGGGACGGGCTCGGGAAGGCGGCCGGCGAGCACGCGCGCCTGGGTGCTCCATTCCCCGGGACGGGGCAGGCCGCTGGCCGCCGCCTCGCGCCACTCCGACTCCTCCGCGATCAGCAGCTCGCCGAGCGCGGGAAACAGGCGGCGCGCGCGGGCGTGAAGTCCCTGCGCCCGCGCCAGCCAGCTCCTCGATCGCGGAGACGAGAGCTCCCGAGCGCTGAGGGCGAGGTCGATGTCGCTGGCGCCCGGCTCCCAGCCGCCCGCGACCCAGCTGCGATGGGCCCACGCCCCGGAGATCTCCGGCTGGCGGTGAGCCCAGGCCGCGAAGAGCCCCACCGCCAAGGCCGCGGCCGACCGGTAGGCTGCGCCGAGGACCGGAAGGCGCCCCGTGGCCAGAATGAAGGCGCGAAGGGCGCGGACGCGGCCCGGCGGAACGGAAGACGGCGCCGCGCAAACGCGCGCCCGCGGAGAGAGGCCGACCCCGCCTTCGACCCGCCCCGCGAGATGGACGTGCCCGCCGGCCGCGGCGAGCGCGTCGCCCGCCGCGACGCGGACCTCGCGCAGGGAGGCGAAGCCGGCGGACGGCAGGTCGACGCAAGGTCCCGAGACGTCCCGCCCGTCCAGGCCGTCGATCTCGACCGCGCCGTCCTCGACGCGGACGCCCCGGCAGGCGTCGAGGGTCAGGCCGCGGAGCACCGCCTGGCCGCCCGCGACGAGCACGCCGCCTCCGTCGCGCGCGCCGCCGCCTTCCCAAAAGAAGCGCCCTCCTTCGCCGACCGCGGCCGCGGTCGCGCAGCGCGCGAAAGTCACGCCGCGCGCCGAGGCTTCGCCCTCGCGCAGCGAAAGCCCGCAGTCGAATCCCGAGAGCGACGCGCGCTCGAGACGGTGCCCGCAGCCGCGCAGGGTCACCCCCTCGACGCCGGGGCCCTCCAAGCGGCAGTCCGCCAGCTCGACGCGTCCGCCGAGCGAGGCGACCGAGGCTTCGAGAACGAACTCGCGCCCGCCGCCGCGCGCGACGAGCTCGCCCTCGACGGAGAGCACGGCGCGGGCGCCCTTGGCCGCGTCGACGCCCTCCCAGGCCAGGCGCCCGCCGCGCGCGAACGCCGCTCCCGCTCCGCAGCGGTCGAGGGTCAAAGCCTCCAGCGCGAGCGCGCCGCCGTCCTCGCCGGCGAGCGAGAGACGCGAGAGCCGCGCGCACCCGCCCTCGAGCGCGAGGGCTCCGTCGACGCGCAGGCCGCGCGCCGCGAGTCGGCCTTTGACGGGGACGCGGGCCCGGGCGGGCGGCGCCGCGGAGATCGAGCCGCCCTCCCAGTCGAGGCTTGCGCCCTCGGCGATCTCCACGCCGCCCAGGCCGCCCGAGATCGTCAGCGCGCGCGCCGTCGCCGCGCCCTCGCGCAGCGAGAAAGCGCGGCCGAAGCCCTCGAGCGCCACGCGCTCCAGGCGGTGCGCGCCGCCAAGGAGGGAAAGGCCGTCGCCGCCCCGGCCGCGCAGGCGGCAGCGCGACAGATCCACGCGGCCGCCGTCGGCGGCGAGGGACGAGTCGAGTGTCAGCTCGCGCGCGCTCAGCTCGCCCTGGACGAGGACTCGCGGCGGGGCAGACCCGGCGTCCGCGCGGACGCCGCCGCCGTCCCACGTCAGCCGGCCTCCGGAGCCGACCGTCGCGGCCGCGGGGCAGCCCTCGAGCTCGAGGCGCCGCGCCTCGGCCGACCCGTCGCGCAGGAAAAGTCCGCGGTCGAAGCCCGAGACGGAGACGCGCTCGAGCCGGTGTCCGGGACCGAACAGGTGCAGGCCCTCGCTCCCCGGGCCGTTCAAGCGGCACCGCGTCAGCAGCACCCAGCCTCCCGCCGCCGCGATCGAGGCGTTCAGCCGCACCGGGCGCCAGCGCGAGCCTTCGGCGATCAGCGTTCCTTCCACGATGAAGCGCGGCGGGACCGCCCCGGGAGGCGGCGCGACGCGGCAGCCCGCGGCGAGGCGGAGGACTCCTCCCTTGGCGACGACGCACTCGCCCTCGAGCTCGACCGCGCCGGTCCAGGTCTCGACGCCGCCGACGCGGCGGCCGGCCGGGCTCAACGCCGCTCCAGCTCCCGGTCCAGGTGATCGAGGAAAGCCAGGGACTTGTGGCACCACTTGTCGACGAAGACGCGGCGGTTCGTCTCGACGTGGCGCGAGGAGACTCGGTTCTCGGTGAACGACTTGTTGCCGTGGTGATGGACGAACGCGTCCTCGGCGAGAAGGAGCTCTCGCCCCGCCTGCACGAGGCGCAGGCAGAAGTCGAAGTCCTCGTAGCAGCCCAGCCCGAAGCGCTCGTCGAGCCCGCCCACGGCGGCGAGCGCCTCGCGCGGATGCAGCAGGCAGAAGCCCGTGAGGCGGTGGACGGAGCGCGCCTGCCCGGCGTGCCTCAGCGCCCACGCCTCGGCCGCGAGCGGCAGGCTCCGCATCGTGTAAGCCCCGATGTCCGCGCGCTGCAGGCCGTTGATGCTGTTGGTGAACGGCCCCACGGCGCCCGCGCGCGGATGGCGCCGCGCGCAGTCGACGAGACGGCCCAGCCAGCCCGGCGTGACGACCACGTCGTTGTTGAGCCACACCACCCAGCGCCCGCGCGCGGCCGCGAGGCCCTGGTTGACGGCGCGCGCGAAGCCGAGGTTCCGCTTGTTCGAGATCACGCGCACGCGCGGGTCGCGCAGGCCCCGCAGCCACGCGCCGGTGCCGTCGGTCGAGCCGTTGTCGACGAAGATCGCCTCGAAGGGGCGATCCGTCCAGCGCGCGACGCTCTTCCAGCACTGCTTGGTGTAGCCGAGCCCGTTCCAGCATGGGATGACGAGGCTCGTGAGCGCGGAATCCGGGGGCGCGGGAGGGGCGAGAAGATCCGCGAGGGCGCTCTCGACGCACCGCGACCAATCCCCGCCGCCGGGCTCGGAGAAGTCCCAGACGGCCTCGGGCGTGCCGGTCCCCGGATAGAAGCGCGGCGACCAGGCGGCCGGACCGGGCGAGAACCGCACGAGCGCGACGGGAAGCCTCGGAGCGTTGAGCGCGATCCTCTCGATGCATTCGATCGCGGTCGCGCCGTCGACGACGACCGCCGCGCGGCAGCCGGCCTTGTGCGCCCGGCCCAGCGCGTGCTCGAGGCCGTGGGGACGGCCCGGCCGCACCGGCCCGAGCGCCGCCAGCGCCCGCGCGAGCCTGGCGAGCGTCGCGTGGGGGACGGCGGGGCCGTCGGGAACGACGAGGAACACGGGCTTAGCCATCTTTCATCACCTTCTTGTAGTGACGGACCGTCGCGTCGCAGGCGCCCGCCGCCTTGACCTTCCCGCCGTCCAGATAGAGCGCGGCGTCGCAGGCGTCCTCGGCGAGCTTGAGGCTGTGCGTCGCGAGCACGACGGACGCGCCTCCGCGGCGCGCCTCGCGTATGCGTTCCAGGCAGCGCGCCGCGAAATTCCCGTCGCCGACCGCGAACACCTCGTCGAACAGGATGAGATCGAAAGGAACGTGAAGGGCGGTCGAAAAGACCACCCGCGCCTGATAGCCGGCGGACAGCTCGCCGAGACGGGAGGAAAGGTACGGCTCCAACTCGCCGAACGCGACGATGGCGTCGCGCCGGGACGACAGCTCGCGCGCGCTCATCCCGAACAGCGCGGCGGTGAGACGGATGTTATCCTCGACGCCGAGTTCCGGGTACAGTCCGGCGCCCCCGCAGAGGAACGCTCCGATCCGGCCGCGCGCGCGCACCCGCCCTTCGGTGGGGGAGAGCAGGCCGGCCAGCATCAAGAGCAGCGTCGACTTGCCGGCGCCGTTGGGGCCGATCACCGCGAGCGCGCTCCCCGGCTCGAGCGCGACGTCCGCGTGGCGAACGGCCCAGCGCGGACTCAAGGCGCCCTGACCGGTGACAGCCGCGCGAAGTCGGCCGAGGATCGTCCGGTGCGTGCGCGCTCCGGTCCAGTACTGCTTGCCGAGGTCCGCCGCCTCGAGGACGGGCTTGCTCATCGCGCCTAGGCGACCGGCCGCCGCGGAAGCTTCTTCGCGGGACGCCGCTTCAGGAGGGGCTTGAGGACCGCGCGAAGCGCGCCGGAGAGCGCGCGATGCGCCGCGGGCGACAGGAACCGGGTCCCCGGAAACGCCGTCCTTTCGGCGGCCGGGACCGCCCGCAGCGCCGGCCCGCCGTCCAAGAACGGAAGGCCCTTTTCCTTCGCGACCGACTCCGCCGCCCGGCGCAGCGCCGCCGGCGAGGACGCCGCCGGCCGCGAGACGTCCGGCAGGTACATGAGCGCGGCCCGAGCCCCCGCGGCGCCGGCGCAGTCCGCGAAGCGAAGCAGCTCGCGGCGCTCCGCCTCGAAATCCTCGGCCGGAAGACTCTTGGGCCGCGGGCGCAGATACCAAGCTTCCGCCGTCCAGCGGACGAGCGCGCTGTTCTCCCGGAGCCAGTTCTTGATCCGAGCGAGGCGGAACAAGGGCGGGGCGGGGGAGCCCGCGTCGCCCTCGGAGACCTGGAGCACCGCGACCTCCGGCTCGAGCTCGCGGAGGCGGCGGCAGGCGAGCTCGACCTTCTGCGCCAAGCCGTACGAGTACATCGAGAGGTTGACCGTCCGGGCGCGGCCGTCGGCGGGATCGACGAGGCCGTCGGCGAGCTCCCGGACGTAGGTGCTCTCGACCGGCACGCCGACTCCGAACGTCTCGTGGCCGCCCACGACGACCACGCGGCGCTCGTCCTTGGGACGCGGAGACTCCACCGGCTCGTCGCGCAGTCCCTGCGCGCTCACGGAGACCTCGACGCCGTTCTTCAGGCCCGACGCGCCGGGCCGCAGCTCGGTGGACAGCAGCGGGTCCTCGCTGTCCTGATAGACGAGGGCGTCCATCGGGTGCAGGACCCGCACGGCGAGCTCGGCGGCCAAGAGCAGGGCGGCCGCCGCGCCGGCGACGGCGGCGAGCCGCCCGGCGAGGCGTCCTTTCGCTGGCCGCGGCCGGGTTTTCATGGGAGGATTTTACACATTTCGCGTCACGCTCGAGGGAATTGGAAGTTCGCCCGGCCGATGATCGTGCAGCGCTCGCAGACGTGATCGGAGCCGGGCCGGACGGAGGCCCGTCCGAGGCTGAAGCGGCGCACGTGGCGCCTCGCGGCCCGGTAGGCGCGGCCGTTCCACAGCGCGTCCCAGCGCTGGGCGAAGACGTTGCCCAGGTCGTCCTGCTCGCTCTCGATGGAGCAGCAAGGCGAGACGGAGCCGTTGGGATTGACCGCGACGCCGGCCCACGGCCACTTGCACAGACGGGAGGCCTCGGGGGCGCCGCTCGAGGGGGAAAGCGTCTTCCCGCCGCGCGCCGCCTCGCGCGCCAAGTCCCGCCAGCGGTGAAGGACGAAGAGCGCGTCGCCGGGCGACCGGACCCGCGCCGCGTCCGCGAGGAGGGCGCGCCAGCCGAGCATCGACGCGGCCCCATGACGGCGCGCGTGAAAGGCCAGCGACGACGAGGTCTTCTTCACGTGCGCGCTCTCCCGCGCTCGCGCGGTCTCCGCAGCGGGCGGCTCGGCGGCCGGGAGCGCGTAGCGCTGGAAGCGCGGCGCGCGCGGGAGCCATTCCCACAGGTAGCCCGGCTCGTCGGGGAGCGAGGCCGGCGTCACGTCGGCGCGGTCGACGCCGACGGCGCGGGCGAACTCGGCGACGCGATCGGCTTCGTGCTCGTTATGCTTGAAGACGAGGAACTGCCAGCGCACCCGCGGCGTAGCACTCCCGAGCTCGGCGCGCTTGGCGAGCAGCTCGCGGAGATTGGCCAAGACCTTCTCGAGATTCCCGCCGACGCGATACTTCTCGTAGGTCTCCTGGGTCAGACCGTCGATCGAGACGCTGAGCAGGTCGAGCCCGGAGCGAACGAGCCGCTCGGGCGTCCCCGGCGGCATGTCGTTGAGGTTGGCGTCGAGCTTGACGAAGGCGCCGTGGGACTTGGCGCAG
>DATNGC010000026.1:0-17895 GCA_035606075.1 Elusimicrobiota bacterium | reverse complement strand
AGGTTCACGCTTCCGCCCGAGCCGCCGCCGCCCGCGCCCTTGGCCGTGTTCCCGCCGGTCCCGACCGCGCCGCCGGCGCCGTCGGCGGCGATCGACCCGTTGAGGCGGATCTCGGTGGCCGCGACGATCACCGCGCCGCCGCCCGCGCCGCCGGCGCCGCCTGTATTGCCGTCGCCGCCGCCGCCGCCGCTGCCGGCGAGCACCGGGTTCGTCGCCGAATCATAGCCCGAGCCGCCGCTGTTGCTGCCGGCGGCGCCTCCCGAGGAGCCGTGGCCGGCGCCCGAGCCTCCGGCGCTCGAGGTGGCGCTGCCGCGGCCGAAGCCGTAGCCCGAGCCGTTGACGCCGTTGAGCGCCCCGCCCGCGTAGCCGAGGCCGGCGACGGAGATCGCCGCGCCGGACCGGAGATCGAAGAGCCCCGAGACCGAGAGATCGACTTTGGCGTTCTCCGGAGTCGAGGTCACCGCGGCGGCGTTCAGGTTCGAGCCGGAGAACATGGTCCAGTCGCCGTCGATGACAAGGGGAACGGCCGTCCCTTGCGTCACCGTCGAGTTCGGGTACATCAGGACCGAGCCGCCCTTGGCGACCGTGGTCGCGATCGACAGGACGGGCGAGAAGGTCCCCGCGGCGTCGCCCAGCGTGATGCTCGAGAAATGGATGGGCGCGTCGGTCGCAAGCACGGTCACCGTCGCGCTCTTGTCGATGGTCACCGGACTGCCCGCGTCGGGGACGCCGGTCGGGCTCCAGTTCGTCGTCGTGTACCAGTCGCCGCTCGCGCCGATCCACGTGAACGGCGAGATGCTCGTTTGGGAGGTCCCGACCAGGACGTAGTCCAGCGCCCCGCTCCAATTGAAGGTCCCGAGACGGAACGCGTACGTCGTGCCGGGAAGGAGGTCCGTGATCGTGAGCGTGTTCGTGCCGACGGGCGTCGCCGAGGCGAGGAAGACGTCTCCGGTGAAGTCCGAGACGCTCGAGGCTTCCACCTGATAGCCCTCGGCCGTCTGCGTCGACGGCGACGCCGGGAGCGCCGTCCACGCGATCGTGGCGCTCGTCGTGTAGACCTTCGTGAACGCGGCCGGCGCGGCGGGCAAGGCGAGCGAGGAGGCGGACAAGACCGGGGCGGGATTGGCGGCGCCGTTCCAGTTCAGCGAGCGGACGCTCAGGAAGTAGGTGGTATTCGCGAGCAGGCCGCTCGCCGCCAGGGACGTGGCGCCGCCGTCGGCCGTCGTCGAGAAGGACACGGCTCCTCCGGGCGACAGCGCGCCGAAATCCGTGGACGAAGCCAGGAGCTCGAAGCCTTGCGCGGTCAGCGCGCTCCAGCGCGCTGCGACGCTCGACAGCTCGACGGCCGCGACGGAGGCCGTCGGAGCCGCGGCGAGGCTCGACGTCGATCCCAGGAGCGCGTACGCGCTCGCCCCGCCTTCGAAGTTCACGCCGCGGGCGCGGGCGTAGTACGTCGTGTCGGCGGTCAGGCCGCTGAACGTCGCGGCGGCCGGCGCCGGCGCGGTGGACAGCGTCTGCTGGTCGGTCTCGCCCGCGAAGAAGCCGGCGTCGGCGGAGATCTGAGCCGAATAGGTCGTGATCGCGACCGGGTTGCCCGCCCGGCCCCAGAGCAGCGTGAAGCTCGAGTCCGTCACCCCGGCGAACGCGGGCGAAACGGCGGCGGGGACGTCGGCCAGCGTGGCCGTCGATGCCGTCAGGAAGGCCGTCAGGTCGCCCGCGTTTCCGCGCGCCTGGACTCTGAAGAAGTAGGTCGCGTTCGCCGAAAGGCCGCCCGTCGAGAGGAAGGAGGCGAAGGACGTCTGAGCCGACGTCGCCGCGGCCGCGAAGGCCGGGTCGGTGGAAACGGTCGTCGTGAAGAGCGTGCCGGGGCCGTCGCCTTGTCCGGACCAGTCGAGCCGGATGGAATCCGACGAGGCGGCGGCGGCGGTGAAGTCCGGAGTCGCGGGGGGCAGCGCCGTCGTGGAGGTCGAGCCGAGCAGGACGAAGGCGGTCCTCATTCCCGCGGGATTGACCGCTTGGACGCGCGCGAAGTATGTCGTGTCCGGCTGCAGCCCGGTGAACGCGTACGACGGAGCGCCCGGCGGCGCGACGTCCGCCGTCGCGTCGAACGGATCGCCCGCCTCGAAGGCCGCCGACGTCGAGACCTCGACGGTGTAGCTCGTCCCGGCGGGATTGCCGTCGGCGCCCCAGGAGAGCGTGAACCCGCTCGTTCCCAGGCTCGAGAAGGCCGGGGTCACGACGCTCGGCGCCTCGGCCAGCGTGACGGTCGTTCCCAGCGCGGCGTACGGGCTCGGCACGCCCCCGACGTTGACGCCGGCCGCGAAGAGGGAATAGGCCGTGGCCGGCGTCAGGCCGATCACCGTCGCCGACGGCGACGCTCCCGCCGGGACCGTCGAGAGGTAGAGGTTCCCCGCCGAGGAGTTCGGGAAGGCCGCGGTCGTCGTCGCGGCGACCGAGTACGTCGAGAGGTTCACCGGATTGCCGCCGGTCAGCCAGACGACGGACGCGGACGTGAGCCACACGCCGCTGAAGGAAGCGGCGGCGGCCTGCGGCGTCGCGGTGAGCGTGGCGGTCGCGTTGAAGACGAAGAACGGAGTCGTGTCGCCGCGGCTCGACGCGTCCACCCGGAACCAGTACGTCGTGTTGGACTTAAGCCCCGCGGTCGAGGCGAAGAGGTTGTAGGTCGTCGACGAGGTCACGGCTCCCGTGAAGTTCGAGGCGGTCGAGACGTCGAGCTGGTAGGAAGTCTGCGAGAGGTTGCCGTCGCGCAGCCACGCCGCGGTGATCGCCGAGCTGGAGACCGACGGGTAAGGCGGGTCGTCGGCCGTCGGGATCTGCGCCTGGAACAGCGTCTTGGTCGAGCCCAGCGTCGTGTAGTTCGCGGCTCCGGCCCAGTTCAGCGCGCCGACGCGGACGTAATAGTCCTTGTCGATGACGAGCGCGGGGGCGCTCGCGGTCAGGGTGCTCGCCAGGACGGAGGCGGTCGCCGAGGAGGAGACCACGCCGCCGGGGCTTAGGGCCCCGAAGTTCGTGGAGGAGCACTCGAGGACGTAGCCCTCGGCCGTCATCGAGGAGGCGTCGGGCGGCGAGGAGGGCCGCGCGGCCCAAGCGACGGTCACGGAGGTGTAGAACACGTTCAAGAACGTCGACGGAAGCGCCGTCGGCGCGAGCGCGAGGGTCGTGAACGTGCTGCGGTCGGAGGCGAAGGAGCCGTCGCCCGCCGCGTCCTCGGTCCAGAGCTCGGCGAAGTAAGTCGTGTTCGGCAGCAGGCCGGTCGCGGCCAGTCCGACGCCGTCGCCCGGTGCGGTCCCCGACGTCGAGACCGAGATCTGCGCCGCGTCCGGCGAAAAGGTGTCGGGCGCCGTGTAGCTCGCGACGCGCACGAGATAGCGCGTCTCCGCTTGGAGCTTTCCGAGCCCGCCGTCGTAGCCCGGAGTGGTGAAGGCCAGGGTGGCGCTCGACGTGCCGACGTCGGCGCGCGCGGCGAGGTCGAGGACGGGGCCGGGCCGGGCGCGGACGAGCCCGTAGCCCGCGCCGAGATCCTGCGTCGTCGAGGCCGACGTCGACGCGGCGATCGCCTGGCCCGCCGTCGCGCTCAGCGCTTGGGTCGCTGACGCCGCGCCTTCGAGGCCGCCGGCGCCGTCCGCGGCCAGCGCCTCCAGCTTTTGCGTGCCGCTCTGGAGGGACTGCGCCCCCGCGGGCTCCGCGAGGAGTCCGGAAGCGATGAGCAGGATCGTTCCGAGCGCGAGCGCGCGCATCTCAGCGTGTTAGGGCTTCCAGATCAGTCCGATCCGCTTGAAGATGTAGTCGGCGGCGCCGTTGCCGCCGGAAGTCCAGACTCCGATCTCCTTGTTTCCCGTGCACCAGGCGGGCTTGGCCGCGTAGGCGGTCTCGCCGGTATAGCTCACGTTCGCCGTGGCGGCCACGGGGATCGAGACGCCGGCCAGGACGTTGGAGGTGTTGGAGGTGTCGTTGATGTGGACGACGATGGTCAGGGCCGTCGCCGTCAGGTTGCGCACGTTGTAGCGCATGGCGAACTGGCCGCCGAGGTCGTCGCAGTTGATCACGACGCGGGTGCCTTCGACCGCGGCGTCCAGCTCGGTGAGCGCCGCCGGCAGGTTCAAGCCTTGATTGGTCACGCCGGCGGTCGCGTTGGTGTCCCACAGGTTCTGGCTGCCGGAGGGGGCGACGAGGCGCGCGTAGGAGCCGCCGTTCTCGGAGACTTGGTAGCGATTGGACGCCGAGGCGAAGTAGATCCGGCCCGAACCGGCCGGCGCGGCGTCCTGCGCGGCGGCGCCGTAGCTGTGGAGATAGGCCGTGAGAGCCGCCGTCGACGCGGAGACGCCGGCCGGCGCCGACACCCCGCCCGAGCCGTCGGCCTCGAGCGTGCCGGCCGCGAGGAAGATCCCCGAGGCCGCCTGCACGCTGTACTGGGTCGCGCCGGTCGCCGTGAAGGTCCCGCTGGAAGCCGTGAGGCCGGCGGAGAAAGTCGCCGTGGCGCCGGAGACGCCGTAGGCGGCCGAGACGTCGCTCGCCGAGACGCCGCCGGCCGCGCCCACGGAGCCGGCCGAGAGCGCCCCGGGAAGCGTCAGGCCTCCCGCGGCCGTGAACGTCGAGTAGACGGTCCCGACCTGCACTCGCGCGGCGGAATCGGCGACGAGCTGCGCCGCGGTGAACGCGTAGGGAGCCATCGCGAGCCGCTGGCGCGGCGTCATTTCGGCCGCGTCGGGCGAGACCGTGATCCCGAGATAGGAGGAGGCGCTCGCGAACAGGTCCGGGGACAGGGCGGTGATGGAGCCGAGCTGGGTGGAGAAGACGCCGTTGCTGACCGGGACCTGGAGCTGCGTCTCGGTGTAGAGCGCGGAGCCGCCGCTGGGGGCGGCGTAGAGGCGGAAAGTCATGTCGTAGGCGCCGTTGCGCGGATTGTTCGTGGCCGGGTCGGTCAGGCGGCCCTGGAAGGAGACGCGCAAGGGCAGGCTCGAGGCTCGGGCGGGGGCGCCGGACAGGGCGATCGCCGTCAGGGCGATGGCGAGGGCGGTTCTCATTCGCGGTCTCCGTGACGCCGGCGGGGACGGCCCGGCGATTATTTATGGTTGTGTTTTATAAAACGAATATTAATACGACACAACAAATATTTTATATATGGATAGGATACCTTACCGGCGGGGCCGGAGCGGTCGGCGCCGGGGAATTCGCGAGAATTTCGCGCGGGCCGCGCGGGGCATTATTTAAATGAGCGAATGGCCGATTTAAGGTTTATAATATCAATATGCCTCTCGACCTCAATTACCATCACCTCTATTACTTCTGGGTCTGCGTCCGCACCGGAAGCTTGACCGCCGCGGCCCGGGAGCTTCACTTGTCGCAGTCCGCGCTGAGCCTGCAGCTCAAGAGCCTCGAGCGCGCGCTGGGGCGCCGCCTTCTCGACCGGTCGCGCACGGGCGTCGTGCCGACCGCCGACGGCCGGCTCGTCTTCGAGCGCTGCGAGCGCATCTTCCCGGAGGGCGAGTCCCTCGCCGCGCTGATCCGGTCGGGCGGCAGCGCGCCGATCGAGTTCCGCCTCGGTTTCGCCGGCGGACTCGGCCGCGAGACGATCTACAAGGTCTTCGAAGCGATCGCGCCGATCGAGAACCTGAAGCTGAGCGTCGTGGTCAGCCCGGGCGGCGAGATCCAGGCCGGCTTGGAGCGGCACCGGCTCGACGCGGGCTTCTTCAGCGGCGACCCCGCGTCCGCGCTGGGACCGTCCTTCCGTACGGCGCGCATCGGCGTGACGCCGGTCGCGTGGGTCGCGTCGCCGGAGCTGGTCCAAACGATGGGGCCGTTTCCGCGCCGCGGGAAGGAATATCCGATGCTCCTGCGCCCGCCGGCGCACCCCGTCCGGCGCAAGGTCGACGAGTGGATGACCGAGCAGGGCCTGCGCGCGCACATCGTCGCCGAGACGGCGGACGTGGACTTGATGCTCGGGCTCGCGATTCGCGGCCGCGGCATCGCCGTCCTGCGCCGGGACATCGTCCAGGCCGACATCGCGGCCAAGCGGCTCGTCCGTCTCGCGGCCGCGCCGGACGACATCCTGCACGAGGTGTGGGCCGCGGTTCCCGTCCACCCGCCCGTCGACCGTCAGACGCGCGAGGCGATCGCGGCCATCTTCGGGATGGCCCCCAAGACCGGCCGCCGCGCGTGAGCCAGGGCGAGCCTTCGACCGAGCGTCATTTCACCGACGGGTTCGCCGCGCTGCTGCGGCTGGCCCGCGCCCAGCCTTTCGACCGGAAGCTCCTGATGACGGGAGTCTTCGTCGGCTTGGCGGCCGGCGTCGCGGCCTACGGGCTGTTCGTCCTTCTCGCGGCTTTCGCCGAGCTGCGCCAGCGGCTCGGCGCGGCCGGCCCCGTGCTCGGGCCCTTGTTCGTCGTCGGGCTTCCCGCCTGCGGCGGCCTGTTGTCGGGCCTGCTCACGCGCCGTCAGTACCCCGAGGCCGCCGGCGGCGTGGAGGAGGTCGCCCACGCGATCAGCGAGAAGGACGGACGCATCTCCGCGCACGTCGTCTGGGTGAAGACCTTGGCCTCCGCCGCCACGATCGGCCTCGGAGGATCCGCCGGCCTCGAAGGCCCCGCCGTCCACATCGGCTCGGCGGCGGGCTCCGCGCTGGGACGTTTCTTCGACTTCCCTCTGCGCGACCTCAAGACGTTCGTGGCGGCCGGCGCGGTCGGCGGCCTCTCGGCGGCGTTCGGCATCCCGCTGGCCGGCGTTTTCTTCACGATGGAAGTGATCCTGAAGGATTTCGCCAACGAGGCGTTTCCGGCGGTCGTCGTGGCCTCGGTCACGGGCGCGCTCGTGTCGCGCATGCTCATGCACGGCGAGGGGACGGTCCCCATCGTGGCCTACGATTGGACCCGCAACTCCGACCTCCTGCTGTACGCCGGATTGGGCGGCTTGTGCGCGCTCGTCGGGCGCGCCTATTTCGAGTCGATCCATCGCGTCAAGCGCCGGTTCGACTCGTGGACGCGGGTCCCGGTCTGGATGCAGCCGTGCGCCGGGGGGTTCCTGGTCGGCGCCCTGACGCTCGCGGCGCCGCGCGTGGGCGGCACGGGGCAGTCGACCTCGCAGGCGCTCCTGTCCGGAACGACGTTCGGCTGGCATTCGATCGGCCTGGCGTTCGGCAAGATGGCCGCGACCGCCCTGACGCTGGGCTCGGGCGGGTCGGGCGGCTCGCTGACGCCGTCTCTCTTCGTGGGCGCGGCGACTGGCTCCGGCTGGGGAGAAGCGGCGCTCCGCCTCCATCTGACCGACGCGCCCCCGGGAGCGTTCGCCGTCGCCGGCCTTTGCGGCGTGTTCACGGCCGCGTTCTCCGCGCCGATCACGGGCATGCTGATCGGCGTCGAGATGACGCGCGAGTACGGCCTCCTGATGCCGGTCATGGTCTGCTGCGCTCTCTCCTATCTCGGTTCCCGCCGGTCCGCGGCCTAAGCGTCACAGCCCCGCTCTTCCCTTGGCGCGCGCGGTATTTCCTACAATACGCCCCATGCCGCTGCGCGTGTTCAACAGCCTGACGCGGACGAAGGAGGACCTCGTCCCGCTCGCCCCGCCGAGCGTGGGCCTCTACACCTGCGGCCCGACGGTCTACAACTACCAGCACGTCGGCAACTACCGGACCTATATCTTCGAGGACGTGCTCGTGCGGACCTTGCTCCTGCTCGGCTACAAGCCCAAGCGCGTGATGAACGTGACCGACGTCGGCCACCTGGCCAGCCAGGGCGACGAGGGCGAGGACAAGATGGAGCTCGGCGCCGCGCGCGAGGGCAAGACCGCGTGGGAGATCGCCAAGTTCTACACCGAGGCGTTCCTGTCCGACTTCAAGGCGCTGAATATCCTTCCGGCCGACGTCCTGTGCCGGGCGACCGACTACATCCCCGAGCAGATCGCGCTGGTCAAGCGCCTGGAGGACAAGGGGTTCGTCTATAAGACCTCCGACGGGCTGTACTTCGACACGTCGAAGCTGCCCGACTACGGCAAGCTGATGTCGAAAGAGCACCTCGAGGGCCTGAGGTCCGGCGCGCGCGTGGAGGCCAATCCCGAGAAGCGGCACGTCACCGATTTCGCGCTGTGGAAGTTCGCCCCGAAGGATAAAAAGCGCCAGATGGAGTGGGACTCGCCGTGGGGCGCCGGTTTTCCAGGCTGGCATATCGAATGCTCCGCCATGGCCATGAAGTTCCTCGGCGAGACCTTCGACGTCCATTGCGGCGGCATCGACCACGTCACGATCCATCACACCAACGAGATCGCGCAGTCCGAGGGGGCGACCGGCAAGCCTTTCGTGCGCGTCTGGCTCCACGGCGAGTTCCTGCTGATGAACAACGCCAAGATGGCCAAGTCCGCCGGCGGCTTCGTGAAGCTCTCCGATCTCGTCGACAAAGGGTTCTCGCCGCTCGACTACCGCTACCACTGCTTCACGGCGCACTACCGCAAGCAGCTCGACTTCACCTGGGAGTCGCTCGAGTCCTCGAAGACGTCCCGCCGCCGCCTGGCGGAGGCCGCGCGCGCCCTGGCGAACGAGCCGCGCAAGCCCGGCTGCGCCGAGTTCTCCGCCCGCTTCCGCGACGCCCTCTCCGACGACCTGAACCTGCCGGCGGCGCTCGCCGTGGTCTGGGACGCGCTGAAGTCGGACCTGCCCGGCGGCTCCAAGAAGGCGTTCCTCGAGGAGGCCGAGTCCGTCCTGGCCCTCGATCTCTTCAAGCCCGAAGAGGCGGCCGCGCTCCCGGCGGAAGTGGCCGCGCTCGTCGATCAGCGCGCGAAGGCCCGCGCCGCCAAGGACTTCGCCGAGTCGGACCGCCTGCGCGCCGCGATCGACGCGCTGGGCTGGCTCGTCGAGGACGTCAAGGGCGGACAGAAGACGAGGCGAAAATGAGACGGTTCGACAAGAAGCAGCGCGGCGGCGGCGGCAAGCGGTTCGGCAAGCGGGACTCCGGCGGACGCCGCGACTCCCGCCCGGCGCCGGCGCCCGACGCGGGACCCGAGCGGCCGGTCAACGCCGAGACGCGCTGGCTCTTCGGCGTCGAGGCCGTCTCCTCGGCCGTGGCCAACTCACCGTACGACTGCCGCGAGCTCTGGGTCGAGCACGAGCTCAAGGGGGACGCGATCGGCGAGCTCGTGCGCAAGGCCAAGGACCTGGGGATCACCGTGCAGTACATGGCGCGGCCGGAGCTGGACCGAGCGGCCAAAGGCGGCAGGCACCAGGGGCTCGCGATGCGCACCGCGTACGACCCCTCGGCCACGTTCTCCGAGTGGATCCGCGGGCTCGACGAGGAGCGCAAGAAGGGCCTCGTCGTCGTCGCCCTCGATCAGATCCAGGACCCGCACAACCTCGGCGCGATCGCGCGCTCGGCGCTGCAGCTCGGCGCGCGCTGCCTCGTCACGCCGGAGCGGCGCTCGTCTCCGGTCACGCAGGCGGCGATCCAGTCGTCGGCCGGCGCGGCGCTGAAGATCCCGATCCACCGCGTCGTCAACCTCGCCCAGACGCTCGCGCTCTGCAAGGAGGCCGGCTTCTGGGTGTACGGCGCCGACGCGGCCGGCAAGGACGCGTGGGACGCGCGGCTCAACACGCCGTGCGTGCTCGTGATCGGCAACGAGGGCTACGGCTTGAGGCCGCTCGTGCGCGCCTCCTGCGAGGAGCTCCTGCGCATCCCGCAGGTCGAGCACGGCGTCGGCAGCCTCAACGCCTCGTGCGCGGCGACGGCCCTGCTGTACGAGATCTCCCGCCAGAAGGCGAAGCCGATCTAGAATGGGCGAGGGGCACGGCCACTCCCACGCGGACGGGATGCGCCCGTTGACGGGCGCGATCGCGCTGACCGCGATCATCTTCTGCGCGGAGCTGGCCGGCGGGTACTGGACGGGCAGTCTCGCGCTGATGGCCGACGCGACGCACGTCGCCGTCGACCTTCTCGGCTTGGGCCTGAGCCTGTTCGCGGCGATGCTCGCGCGCCTGCCCGCCGACCCCAAGCGCACCTACGGCTACCGGCGCGTCGAGGTCCTCGCGGCGCTGGGCAACGCGGTCGCCTTGATGGTCGCGACCGGCTTCATCCTGCGCGAGGCTTGGGCGCGCTGGCAGTTCGCGACGCCCATCGCGGCCGCGCCGATGCTCGCCGTCGCGGCCCTCGGCTTCTCCTGCAACCTCGCGTCGGCGGCGATCCTCTGGCGCGGGAGCCGGGGCAACATCAACCTGCGCGGCGCGCTCCTGCACGTCCTGTCCGACGCGGCGGGCTCGGCCGGCGCGATGCTCGCCGCCGTCATCATCCTCAAGACGCGGTGGTATGAGGCCGACGCCGTGGTGAGCGCCTTGATCTGCGTCGGGATCGTCTTCACCGCTCTGTGGCTTCTGCGCGACTCGCTGCGCATCCTCCTCGAGGGGGCGCCGCCGCACCTGGACCTCGAGGAGATCCGCGGCGCGCTCGGCGCGCTCGACGGCGTGCGCGAGGTCCACGACCTCCACCTCTGGTCCCTGACCCACGGTCAGGAGGCGATGAGCGGTCATCTGGTGATGGCCGCGGGCCGCGACTCCGCGTCCCTGCTCAAGGCCGGCCGGGCGCTCCTCGCCGAGCGCTTCGGGCTCGACCACGTGACGCTGCAGATCGAGACGGAGGAGAAGGAATGAGGACTTCGCCCGCCGCCTCCGTCCTTCGCCCCGAGATTCCGGCTCCGGCCGCGGTCCATTGAAGAAGAAGCGCTGCCGCTCCTTCCTGCTCCTGCTCAACGGCGAGCTGCGCGAGCCCGAGGCGGCCAAGGCGCTCGCGCGCCGCGCCGACGCGGTGCTGTGCGCCGACGGCGGGGCGCGCCACGCGCTCGCCTTGAAGCTGACGCCCGACTGCGTGGTCGGGGACATGGACTCGCTCCCCCAGCCGCTCCCGAAGTCCTGGGCCCGGACGGCCTTCGTCTGCGACTTCGACGAGGACCGCTCCGACTTGGACAAGGCCCTCGATTTCGCCGTCGCCGCGGGCGCGAGGAGGGTCTGGATCGCGGGCGCGCTCGGCGGAGGCCTGGATCACGAGCTCGTGAACCTGGCGGCGCTCGAGGCGCGCGGCGGCGACCTCGAGATCACGGTCATCGGCGGCGGCGTCGCGAGCCTTTTAGGCGCGGGGCGCCGAGTGCTCGAGATCAGGCCCGGCGAGCGCTTCTCGCTGGTGGCGGCGCCGCGCGCCCGGGTGACGCTCACCGGAGCGCGCTACAACCTCCGGGGTGAGATGCTCGCGCGCGGCAGCCGCGGCCTGGGAAACAGGGCCGAGGGCCGCGTCGTCCTGACCGTGCGCGAGGGCCGCGTGTGGCTGGCGGTTGACGCGTCCCGCTTCAGGGGGTAAACTGGCGGCGATGACGCGTCGCCTCGCGGCTCTCGCCTTCCTCCTGCTCCTCGCGGCCGCGGACGCCTTCGCGCGCGCGGGCGGCGGCGGCGGCTATCACGGCTCATCGGGCTTTCACTCCTCGTACGGCGGCGGAGGCGGAGGAGGCGGCGACGGCGGCTTCCTCCTGTTCCTCTACATCCGCTTCGTCTTCGAGCATCCGCTGATCGGACTCCCGTTGACCGCCTTCGTCCTGTACGTCCTTTATTCGATGAACAGCGGGCGCATCGAGAACCGCGAGGCTTCGATCGACTCGACGATCACCCGCGGGGCCGAAGCGGAGCTGAGCACGCGCCGCGCGGAGGCGCTCGCGGTGATCCGCGCTCGGGACCCGGGCTTCGACGAGGCCGTCTTCCTCAAGCGCGCCTCCGGGGCCTTCCTCGCGATCCAGGACGCCTGGAGCCGGCAGGACCTGTCGCGCGCCCGGGCCTTCATCTCCGACGGCGTCCACGAGCGCTTCACGCGGCAGATCGCGGAGTACCGCTCGCGCGGCACCCGCAATCGGATGAGCGGCGTGACGGTCCTCGAGACCGAGGCGCTCGGCTTCATCGCCGGGCCGCACTTCGACTCGGTGTACGTGAGGATCAAGGCGTCCGCGGTCGACGAGGTCGTCGCGCTCGAGGGCGGCGACGTCCTCTCGGGCGGCCCCGGCGTCTTCACCGAGGTATGGACTCTGCTGCGCCGGCCGGGCGCGAAGACGCTGGCGCGGCCGGGCCTGCTCGAGGGCCATTGTCCTTCTTGCGGAGCTTTGCTCATGATCGCCGACGCGGCCCAGTGCCCGGCGTGCAAGGTCTGGGTCAACTCGGCCGAGCACGACTGGGTGCTGACCGGGATCACGCAGATGAGCGAGTGGGCGTTCCCCAGCCCCGACCGCGAGGTCTCCGGCTGGGCCGCGATGCGCGAGTCCGATCCCGGGCTGAGCCTCGAGGCGCTCGAGGACCGCGCGGCCGTCGCGTTCTGGCGCTGGCTCGACGCGCGGCGCCGCGCCGACGTCGCGCCGCTGCGGGGCATCGCCGACGACGCCTTCGTCGCGAAGGAAGGGGCCTTCACCGGCGAGTTCGAGCGCGACGCGGCGGTCGGCGCCGTCGAGACGGTCGCCTTCGAGCGAGGCGCGGGGTTCGACAAGGCCCACGTGCAGGTGCGCTGGGAGGCCGACCGGATGATCCATGGCGCCGGGGGCGAGATCTTTCAGGGGCGCGCGCGCAGGACCCATTATCTCGTCTTCCGCCGCAAGAGCGGGGCGACGAGCGACTTGAAGGCGGGCTTGCGCGCCTCGCGCTGTCCGGCCTGCGGCGCGGCTCCCGAGCAGGCGGACTCGGCCGCCTGCGCCTACTGCGGGCACGCGTTCAACGACGGCTCGGTGTCCTGGGTGCTCGACGACATGCAGCCGTTCGGCATGTGGATGCGGCCGCAGGCGCCCGCGGCCGCGCCGGACGAGAAGCCGGGTCTGGACTGGGGCGACGACTTGCCGGCGGCCGAGGCGGTCTCGGTCCTCGCGGCGGGCCTCGCGGCGCAGGGCGTCGTGGACGCGCGCGAGAAGGCGTTCTTGCTCGCCTACGCCGCGCGGCGCGACATCGAGGCGTCGCGCGCCGAGGAGCTGCTGCAGGCGGCGCTCCAAAAGCGTCTCGACGTCCCGGTCCCGACGAGCGGCGCCGAGGCCGAGTCGATCCTGCGCGGCCTCATCCGCATGAGCCTCGCCGACGGGCGCATCTCCGACGAGGAGCGCGCCCTTATGTCGGCGTTCGGCGGGCGGGTGGGGCTGACCGCGAAGGATCTCGACGATCTGATAAAGGAAGAACGCTCGAAGCTCCACGCTCAAGCCAAGGAGACCCTGGCCGCCGCGGGTTGACAACACGCGGAACGCGACTTATAGTTAGCGTTGGAGAACAAAATGGCCCTAATCGACCTCGTCAAATACGAAGGCCCCAGCAGCGTCCTCGTCTGGAAATATCCCGCGGACAACCTGAGCTGGGGGACGCAAGTCATCGTCAACCAGACGCAGGAGGCGATCTTCTTCAAGGGCGGCGCCGCCCTCGACGTCCTCGGGCCGGGCACGCACACGCTGCGCACGGCCAACATCCCGCTCCTGCGCAAGCTCATCGCCGCGCCCTTCGGCGGAGAGACGCCGTTCGCGGCCGAGATCTACTACGTCAACAAGGCGATGGACCTCGACGTGAAGTGGGGGACGAACAACCCGATCCCGATCCTCGACCCCAAGTTCAACGTGTTCCTGCCGGTGCGGGCGTTCGGCCAGTTCGGAATCCAGGTCGCCGACTCGCGCGCGTTCATCGTCCAGCTGTCGGCGCAGAACCCGGGGTTCACGACCGAACAGCTCTCCAACTCCTTCCGCGGCATCCTGCTGACGAAGGCCAAGGACTACATCGCCGAGACGATCGTGAAGAAGAAGATCAACGTCCTCGAGATCTCCGCGTATCTCGAGGACATGTCGAACGGGATCAGCGAGAAGCTCAAGGTGGAGTTCGCCAAGTTCGGCGTGAACCTCGTCAATTTCTACCTGAACTCGGTGGACGTGCCCGAGGACGACGAGACGGTGATCCGCCTCAAGAAGGCGCTGTCGGACCGCGCCGAGGTGGACATCATGGGCGACAAGTACCAGCAGAAGCGCTCCTTCGACGTGATGGAGAAGGCCGCGGGCAACGAGGGCGGCGCGGCCGGCCTCGGCATCGGCGCGGGCATGGGCTTGGGCGCGGGCCTGGGCGTTGGCCAGGCGATGGGCGGCATCATGGGCCAGATGAACACCAACGCCCCGGCCGCGACTCCCGCGGGGGCCAAGTTCTGCTCGTCCTGCGGCAAAGGTCTCGCCTCGGGCGCGAAGTTCTGCGCGGAGTGCGGCGCGAAGGTCGGCTAGCCTCGGGAGCCGGCCCGCGCGTCCACGGTCAGCGTTTGACCGGCGGGAGAACGAACGGCGCGCCGCGGTACGGGTGCACCGTCTCGACGAGCCCTGACGGCGAGGCCTCGACCGTCATATAGTGCGCGAAGCGCCTCTTCGGATACCCGGGCGGCAGCGGGTACAGCGGCGAGCCGCCTCCTCCCGAGATCACGTAGCGCACGCCGCGGTAGTCCGCGGCCCAGAACGCGTGGATGTGGCCCATGTAGACGGCGGCCACGTTCCCGTTCGACACGAGCTCCTCGAACTCCTTGGCGCCGTCGTTGAAATAGTTGGTGAAGAAGTCGTGGATGCCGCCGCCGCTCTTGAGGTCCTCGGCTTGCGCCGCGTCGAACTCCGCCGAGTCGGTCTCGAGCGCTCCCACGGCCTCGAGCGGCTTGAGCGCCTTGAGGTACTTCGGCGGCACGTGCGTGAAGATCACCTTGCGCAGCGGCGAGTCGAGCGCGGTCTTGAGCCAGGCGAGCTGGGCCGGCGTGACCTCGCGGTTGGACGAGTCGAGGGCGATGAAGCGCCAGCCGCCGCGGTCGAAGAAGTAGTCGCGCGGGCCGAACACAGCGTCGTAGAGGTTCTTGTCCGCGTCGCCGTTGGGGCGCGAGCGGTCGTGGTTGCTGATGCAGCGCAGCAGCGGCACCGTCGAATGGGCGTCGAGCCACGCGACGTGGGCGCGGTAGTTCTCGGGCACGCCCTCGCTGACGAAGTCGCCGAGCTGGAGGATGAAGTCGGGCGACGCCGCCTGCAGGGCGGCCATCTGGTCGGCGAACGCGTGGAGACCGGGGGAGAAGATGCGCTCCCACGGATAGCGTCCGGCCTCGGCGTCGCCGATCACGCCGAAGGTGAAGCTCGCGGCGGAAGACGAGCCCAGCTTGGCGAGCTGGGCGTCGATGCCCACGCGCGCCTTCGCGGCGGCGAGCTCCGGCGGAACGACGGTCGGTCGGCGCAGTTCGGCGGCCGGCGCGGAAGCGGGCGTGGCGGGGCGAGCGACCTCGAACGACGGCTTCTCCGAGGAAGGCGACCCGTCGTACAGCCGGCCCAGGCCCGAGTCGCCGGCGAATGCGCCGGCGGCGGCGCAGGCGAGCAGGGCGGCGGCGAGGGCTTTCGGCGGGATGGAAGGCATCGAGGTTCCATTATACCGCGAAACGGCGGCCGGGCGGCTACGCCTTGACGGGGACGTACATGCTCATGCAGCCCTTCTTCGCGTACGTCCGGAAGTAGTTGAGCGAGCGGCCGTGGCAGCCGTCGCTGCAGGCCAGCGCCTCGTCGGCCGAGAGCGAGGGCCGGTCTCCGCGCGGGATGTCGCTCAGCATGGAGCGGGCGCCGATGATCTCGATGTGGCCGGCCTCGACGCTGTAGCCGGCGCAGCGGGGGGCGAAGTCGACGAGGGTGCCGGACGGGAGCACCGACGGATCGTCGCCCGGGATCGTGGACACGTCGACGCGGCGGTAGCCGAGCTTGGCGAGCAGGGCCGGATTCTTGTTGACGGCGCGCTGGTAATCCGCCGCCAGCGCGGGCGGGATGCCGATCTCGCCGCTCTCCGTCGGGCTCTTGATCTTGGCCCAGAGCATGTCCTTGGCGGCGATGAAGCCTTCCTTGACGCTGGCGTAGCAGTAGCCGGCGAAGCCCCGGGCGCGCGTGAACACCGCTTCGGCGACGTTGTAGCCGCGGGAGTGGTCGATGTAGTTCCACAGCGAGGAGAACGACAGAGCGCTGGAGGTGACGGGCGGCGGCGGCGCCACGTCGTTGATGTGCAGGCCCGCCGGAGCGGCCGCCGCGCCGGCGGCCGAGGCGCCGTTGCCCGGCTGGCCGTTCACGGACGCCTCGCCGGCGGCCCCGCCGCCGTCGAAGAGCTGCGCGTCGCTCTGCTTGAGCCGTGCTTGGGCCATCCCGTCGGCCTCGGCCGCGATCGCCCGGATCTGCTCGCGCTGGCTCTTCGAGAACGCGTTGAGAGTGCCGTGCTCCAAGCCGACTCTCTTGTTGAGCGCGTAGCGCTTCAGCAGAAGATCGTGCTGCCACGCCTTGAAGTCCTTGCTCGACTGGGCCAGATCCGCGGGGTCCGAGGATGCTTTCACCTTGTCTTCGATGGCGTCGAGCTTCGGCTCGAACTCGGCCGTCAGCGGGGCCGGGGGGTCCACGTGGACGAGCTGGGCGTGGCGCCACGAGTCGATCTCGGCGAGAAGGGCGGCGCGGTCGGGAGGGGTCTGCGCGCGGCAGACGGGGGACAGGAGCGCGAGGGCGAGCAGGAGGGGGCGCGGGTCCATGCCACAAGCGTAGCCGGGAAATCCGTTTCTTGAAATGGGCCGAAGGACCTAGGCGCGGGGATTGACATCGTACAAAAGTTCGACTATAGTATTGTCCGCCGAGCCGAGCGGCGAGCGGAGGAGGACGACGCATGAGCAAGGAAGGCTTGACCCCCAGACAGCAGCAGATCCTGGACCTGGTGCGGAATTTTTCCGCCGACAACGGCTATCCGCCCACCGTGCGCGAGCTCTGCCAGCTCGCCGGCGTCAGCTCCCCCGACACGGTCCAGTACCACCTCGACAACCTCCGCGACAAGGGCTTCCTCGGCGAGGCCAAGGGCCGCTCGCGCGGCGCCCAGATCGCCTCCGAGGAGCGCGTGGCGCTGATCCCGATCCTCGGCAAGGTCCCGGCAGGCCCTTCCTCGGGCGCCTACGCCGAGCCCATGGGCCACGTGCCGACCGTGATGGACCGCGGCGACGCCAGCGGCCTGTTCGCGCTCAAGATCAAGGGCGACTCCATGGAGTCGACTCTCTGGGACGGCGACACGGTGGTGGTGCGCTGGCAGGAGACCGCGTCCTCCAACGACGTCGTGGTCGTGCGCTACGACGACGGCGAGGCCACGGTCAAGCGCCTCAAGGTCAAGCCCTCGGGCCTGATCCTGGTTCCCGACAACAAGGTCTACGAGCCCTTCGACATCGGCGACGGGCGCATCGCGGGCAAGGTCATCTCGCTGATCCGAAAGCTGTAAGCGCTTCGCGGATTCTGGCGTGGAATAGGAGGATGCCGCTCGCCTCCGCCGCCCTCGCCGGGCGTGGATGATGTGGTCGTTCTTCTTGCGCTTTAAGCACGAAGACTTATCCGCAAACTTGGTCCGGACCAAGTTTGCGGATAATTCTAGAGAGCGCGCAGGCCGAAGCGAAGCGAGCTCGGAGCGTCGCCTCCCTTTCTGAAAGAACTCAATTCATTTTCGAGCGAAGCCAGAGAATCGGGCGTGAGCAGCGCATTTTCCCGACGAATTTTTTCAGCGCCGCGATCGAGCAGATAGAAAGCGCCGTCGGTCTTTTGGGGATGAAGCCGCCAGCGGTGCAGTCCCGCCGCGATCTGGATCAGCCCCTGGAGCAGGATCTTCACGTCGCCGTCCGCGGCTTTCCAGGCGAGCTCGAGCTCCTCGTGCGCGTCGAAGAAGCGCCCCTCGGCGCCGAGCTCGTCGGCGCGGTCGAGCCACTGCTGGAGCGTCTTTCCGGCGATCACCGCTCGCGCGGCGGAAGCTTCTTCACGAGGATGAAGAGCTTGCCGTCGGCCCACTGCCCGCGCGCCGTCGCCTCGGCCTGCGGGCCGTGGCCCGCGTAGATGTCGACGCGGCCCGGGCCC
>DATNGC010000025.1:0-51090 GCA_035606075.1 Elusimicrobiota bacterium | reverse complement strand
CGTTGAGCGCGCCGCTGCCGCAGGTCGTCGTTCTCAGCAGCATCGACTGGAATACGACCTGGCAGAGGCACATGCTGTTCGCCGCGCAGTTCGCCGAGGCCGGGCACGAGGTCTTCTTCGTCGAGAACACGGGTTTCCGCGACCCGCGCCTCGCGGATCTCGACCGGGTCTGGGCGCGGCTCGCCCGGATCGTGGCGCCGCCGGCGCAGGACGCGACGAACACGATCCCGGCCGGCTTGAAGGTCATCTCGCCGCAGGCTCTGCCGCCCACCAACGGGCTGTTCCGCCGGCTGAACGCGTCCATCTTCGTGCCGCGCATCATGCGCAAGCTCCACGCCGCCGGCCTGCGCGAGAATCCGATCGTGATCGTCTACTTCGCCACGGCGACGACGCTCGCGCTGATCGACGCGCTGCGCCCCTCGAAGCTGGTCTACGATTACGCCTCGAACTTCCGCGGCCATCCCGACGCGCCGCGCGACTACATGGCTCAAGAGGCCGAGCTGCTGAAACGGACCGATCTGGTCGTCTGCGACTCGAACTTCCTCTACGAGCAGAAGAAGGCGGAGCACCGCAACGTCGTCCAGCTCCACCAGGGCGTCGACGAGAAGTTCCTTTCGGCGAAGCCGCCCGCGCCCGACTACCGGAAGTTCGTCTACTACGGCACGTGGGTGCCGGATCTGAACCCCGACTATCTCCAGGCGCTGGCGGACGCGGGCTTCGACGTCAGCCTCAGCGGCTTCGTGAAAGGCCCGCTGCCGCCGTTCCCCCACCTGCCGCCGGTCCCGAAGGAGAAGCTCCTCGAGCGCCTGGAGGGCTTCGACGTGTTCCTCCTGCCGCACCGGATCAACTCGTTCACGGTCGGCGTGATCCCGGCCAAGATCTACGAGTGCCTGGCGATGGGCCGCCCCGTGATCGCCGCGCCGCTGCCGTCGCTGGCGCCGTACAAGGACCTGCTGTACATCGCCGAGACGCCCGAGGACTGGGTGCGCGTCGCGCGCGGCCTGCCCAAGACCGAGACCCCCGAGCTGCGCGCCAAGAGGATAGCGCTGGCGAGCGAGCACACGCATCGCGCTCAGTTCCAGCGACTGCGCGCCTCTATCGACGCGATCCGCCGCCCGTCTTAGGACGCGGCGAGCTTGCCGGCGATCAGGCGCTTGAACTCGCCGACGTTCTTCAGCGAGCGGATCTCGGCGGTCTGAAAGCGCACGCCGAAGCGCTCCTCGGCTCCCACGACGAGGTTGATCTGCGCGAGCGAATCCCAGCCCTCGATTTCGGCGGCGGTCGTCTCGTCGCGGATCATCAAGGTCTCGCTGTCGAAGACCTGGCGGAAGATCTCCTGCAGGCGGTCATGCAGCTCTTGGGGATTCATCTCGGATCGAGACCTCCTGGGGTTTGGCGCCCGCCACGGACAGGCGCCACGCGCCGTCGGGCGCCGCCGCGAAGCCGAGGCTCGGCAGCAGCTCCTTGACCGGAGCGTTCTTGGCGGTCGGCAGATACCGCCCGACGAGCTCCTTGGCGCCCGCGGCGCGGGCGGCCGCGAGAAGGCGGTTGAAGGCGAGCTTCTCGACGCCGCGCCCGAGCACGCGGCAGCTCATGAGCCACGTGTCGATCTCGAACGCGGAGCCGCTGCGGCGCGCGATCACCGCCGAGATCAGCCCGTAATCGCCGAGCCGGTCGCGCAGGCGAACGGCGAGCGTCCACGCGGCGGGGTCGGCCATCAGCGCGCGCACCTCGGGCTCGCTCGAGCGGCGCGTCGTCAGGTTGAACTGGTTCGTCTTGTTGATGAGCTGGGCGATGCGCGCGACGTCGGGCTCGGTGAAAGGCCCGGCCTCGGCCGACATCTCCAGGTCCTTCAGGAACGAGGCGAGGTCCGGCGCGCCTCGGCGCAGGCTCTCGCGCGCGGCCTCGGCCTGGAAATGCGCGGCGCGCCGGGCGTCCTCTTTCGAGACCGAGACCGTCTCGAAGAAGCGGCGCGCGTCGAGCGCGCGGCTGAACCCCGCCGGGTCCTCCGGCAGGTCCACGACGGCGACCTCCGGGCAGAAGCGGCGGACGAGCTCGCGCTCGCCGGCGTTGTCGTCGACGAAGACCAGCGCGTCAAGGCCGATATTGAGTTGAGCCGCGATCGAGCGCAGGTTCGTGGCCTTGTCCTCCCAGTTCGCGACGAAGGCGGAAAAGTCCTCGAGCTTGAGGACCATGTCCGGCCGCTTCTTAAACGGCTCCCGCGCGCGCTCGTCCTCGTTCTTCGAGCAGACGGCCAGCAGGACCCCGCGGCGGCCGAGCTCCTTCACGTAGCGCTGGAATTCCAGATGCGCCTCGCCGTTCGGAGAGCCCGCCAGCTCGAGGCCCTCGGCGCCGTCGTCGCCGACGACGCCGCCCCAGAGCGTGTTGTCGAGATCGAGCACCAGGCACTTGCGCGAGCGGCCCAGCGCCGCGGCGAGGACCGCGGCGGCCTCCGCCGCGTAGCGCGCCAGGCCGTCGAAGGACATGGCCTGGCGGGAATGGTGCCAGAAGCGCGGGTCGTGCCAGCTCTCCTTGCCGTGCAGGGCGGACAGATGCTCGACGTCGATGACCGCGACGCCCGCGCCGGCCTTCTCCGCGAGCAGGGCGTTCAAGCGGCGCAGGCGGCCCAGGCCCGCGTCGGTCCGCGCGGCGTCGAGATTGCCCCATGCGCGCTCGACCGGGACGTCGAAGTTGTTCGTCAGGACGGCGCAGCCGGCGCGCTCGCGCAGGCGCGTCCACAGCGCGGCCCAGCGCTCGGCCTCCGCCTCGGCGGGCCCGGGCCGCGCGTCGCGGTGGTTGACGTAGAGCAGGGCCGCTTGCGGCTTGAACGCGTACAGGCCCGATTTCTCGTCGAGAATCTCCTGCTGGTAGGCGTCGTACGGCGCGTCGTAGAGCTCGAGACGGAAGCCTTCTTTAAAGGCGTGCAGACGCAGAAGCGGCAGGAGCTGCGCGGTCGTGCTCGAGCCGAGGACGGCGAGGCGCACCGGCGGAAGCCCTTCGGACAGGGAGTCGGCGAGCTTCGCGGCGCTCGTCTGATCGAGGTAGCTCATGCGCGAGGAGAGCCCGTCGCGCAGGCGCCGCGCGGCCTCGACCTTCTTGCCTTCCGCCGCGAGCGCCTTCGCCTCGGTCAGAGCGCTCATCGCGCCTCCAACAGGCGCGCGACGCTCGCGGCGACGTCCTCGGGCTCCGACAGCCGGCCGCCGGGCGCCTGCTCGGCCGCCGCGTCGATGAGCGGGCGCGGGAAATCCTTGATGAAGCCGGTGCGCGTCATGCCCGGGAAGACGCATTTGACCGAGACGCCCTTGGAGCCGTACTCGGCCTCGACGGCCTTGGCGAGCCCGAGCACGGCGTACTTCGCGCTGACGTAGGCGGACATGAAGGCCGGCGGCGCGCCCTCGAGCGCGCTCGTCAGCACGAAGACGATCCGGCCCGCGCGGTTCTTGGCCATCAGCGGCGCGGCGCGGCGCACGCACAGGAAGGACGAGAGCGCCTGAGCGCGCCACTGCGCCTCAAAATCCGCGGGCGGCGTCTCCGCGACTCGCTGATGGCGGAACGGCGAGCCGGCGTTGCAGACGAGGGTCTCCAACTCGCCGGGCGGCAGGGAGTCGAAGAGACGATCGACGTCGGAAGCGACCGTCACGTCGGCTTGAAGGAGCAGGGCCTTGGCTCCCTTGGCCTCGACCTGGCGCGCGACGGCTTCGGCCTGCTCGCGGGAATTCCGAAAATTGATGCCGACGGTCCTGCCGGGGGCGGCGAGTTCCTTCGCGACGGCCGCGCCGATGCCGCGGCTCGCGCCGGTCACGAGGATCAGCCCGCCGCTCATGACAGCAGGCCGGCCTGCAGGCGGCCGCCGACCATGAGCTCGCCGCCGGGGCCGCGCGCGGAGATCTCGAGGACGATCGCGCGCACCGCCTCGACCTTTTGGACGACGCGCGCCTCCAAAGTCAGCTTCGTCCCGGCCAAGACCGGCTTCTTGAAATCGAACTTGGCGGACTGAAGGAGGCAGTCGCGCCCCGGCAGCATGGTGCCGGCGATCGCGGAGAAGAACGAGCCGACCAGCAGGCCGTGGGACACCCGCTCCGGGAAGCCCTTGGATTTGGCGAATTCCGCCGAGGTATGAAGCGGATTCACGTCGCCGGTCAGCCGCGCGAAGGCGTCGACCGCTTCCGCCGTCAGGGCCACGTCCAGGACGGCCGTTTGGCCGACCGAGATCTCCTCGAACGTGAGGACTTTGACGGGAGTCTCCTTGGCCACTTTTTCGAGTATATCAAATTGGCCCGAAAGCCCCGAAAGGCGCCCATTTCCCAAATGATAGAATCACGCAATGCCCGAATTACGGCCCTATCGTCCCGGCGACGAGCAGGGCATCCGCGAGCTGTTCGCCGTCTGCCATGGGCGGCCCCTGCCGGACGACCTTTGGCGCTGGCGCTACCACGGGCAGGGCGGAATACCGGCGGTCGTCGACGTCGCCGTCGACGGAGGGCGCGTCGTCGCCCACCTGGGCTGCCTGCCGACGACGCTGAGCCGCGGCCGCGAGGACCTGCAGGCCGGGCTGTGGGTGGACCTGATGGTCCATCCCGACTACCGCAACCTGACCCTCTTCCTCGACATGGCCGAGGCCAACCGCCGCCACTGCGCCGTCGCGGGGATGAAGATCGTGTGGGCCTTCCCGAACGACCGCAGCTATCCCGTGCTCAAGCGGATGCTGGGCTGGCAGTCGATCGAGGAGCTCGACGCCCTTGAGGCGCCGCTCGCCGAGCTGCGGCCCCTGCCCGTCCCGCCCCGCATCGAGGCGGTGTCCGCGTTCGATCTCGAGTACGACGCGCTGTGGCGGAAGCTGCGCCCCGCCGAGGCTCTCGGGGGCGAGCGTTCCTCCGCCTGGCTCACGTGGCGCTACCGCCGCCGGCCCGGAGGCCGCTACGAGGCTTGGCGCGCGCGGAACAAGGAAGGCCGTCTGAGCGGCTTTATCGCCGTGAAAACGTTCGACGGTCCGGACGGGAAGATCGGCGACATCTTGGATCTTTGGTCCGAGCTTGAGTCTTACCACGCGCTGTGGTCCGCGGCGCTCGCTCATTTCCAGGCCGCCGGCGTGAAGACCGTGTCCGCGTGGGCGACGAAGGAGAGCCCGCTGTTCGAGCGCTTCACCGATTGGGGACTCGCCCCCCGCGGCTCTCGCACTCATTTCGCCGGCCGTTGGACGTCCGACGACGAAAAGGCCCCGTTCCCGGCACGAAGCCGCGATTGGAGCGTCTCAAAAGGAGATTCCGATGTCTTTTAACGTCCTTGCCGTGTCCGCTCACTTCGACGACGCCGAGCTCGGCTGCGGGGGCGCGCTCGCGCGACACGCGCGCGCCGGAGACAAGGTGTACTCGTACGTCGCGACGCGCTCCGACTACAAGGACATGAGCGCCAAGACCGTGCGCTCCGCGGACGTCGCCCGCCGCGAGGGCATCCGGGCGGCCAAGATCCTGGGCGCCGAGTTGATCGAAGGCTCCTTCGAGACGTTCCACGTCCATTACGACGACGCGCTGATCTCGGAGCTGCGCGCCCTCATCGAGCGCAGGAAGATCGACACGATCTACCTCCCCTGGACCGGCGACGCGCACCAGGACCACCGCGCGGTCGCCCGCGCCGCCATCACCGCCGGACGGCACTGCCCGCGGCTCTTGATGTACCGCATCAACTACTACGACACCGAGGAGAATTTCGACGCGCGCCATTACGTCGATATCACGAGGACGATGGCGGCCAAGCTGCGCGCGATCCGCGCCCACGCCTCCGAGCACCGCCGCACGGGCGGCAAGTGGACCGAGTATACGGCGCAGATGGACCGCAACACGGGGATCAAGCTCGGCGTCGAGTACGCCGAGGGCTTCCAAATCGTGCGCTATCTGGCCCCTTGAGCGAGCGACCGTTCGACGTCGTCATCCTGTCCGACGCCGAGTGGGGCGGGAGCGGCCGGAGGCATCAGGCACTCGCCGAGAGCTGGGCCAGCGCCGGCCACCACGTGTTCTTCGTCGAGAGCACGGGCCACGCCGCGCTCACCATCGCCGACCTCGTCCGAGCGCCCGCGCGCCTGCGCCGCGCCTTGCGCCCCAATCTCACCCGGCACGTCCGCGCGCCGAAGGGCGTCTCGGTCGTGTGCCCTCTCGTCTTGCCGCCGGCGCACCGGCTGTTCCGCGAGGCGAACGCCGCGCTGCTGGCGCCGCGGCTCGTCGACCTGCTCCACGACCGCGGCTTGCGCCGCGGCCCCGTGGTCTTCACGATCCCCCAGACGGCGACGACGTCGGCGCTGATCGCGCAGATGTCTCCGTCCGTCGTCGTCGACGCGTGGGAGGACGACTTCGAGCGGACGCTCTCGCGCGTGACGGCCGCCCGGCGCGAAGCCGCCCCGCCCCCGCCGCCCCCGCACCGCCGCCGGACCTTGCTTTCGGGCCTCGGCTGGATCGGCTTCTTCTTCACGGCCGCGCGCGGCTCGACCTTGCTCACGCAGCTGCTCGCGGGCCGAGTGCTCGGCCCGGCGGAGTACGGCCGCGCCAACCTCGTCGTCGCCGCGGCGGCCTATCTCCAGATCATCCCGATGCTGGGATTCCCGATCGCGACCAGCAAGCTCATCGCCGAGGAGCACGACGAGGCGCGCCGCGCGCGTCTCGTGTCGACGTCGCTCGCGTCGTTCGCCGCATGGGCGATCCTGAGCCTGCCCCTGATGGCGCTCGCTCACCATTGGCTGGCGAGAGCGATGAACCTGCCGTCGGAACTTTTCGCGCTGTCGGCCCTACTCGCGAGCGCGACGGCGCTGAGCCAAGTCCTCGCGAGCCCGCTGCTCGGCCTCAAGCGCTTCGCCCATCGCGGGCTCGTCGAGACCGTCTACGGCTTCTCGGCGCCGGTCCTGCTCGTCGCTTTCGTCCTGGCCTTCGGGGCCGATTACCGTTCGATGATCCTCGCGTTCTCGGTCAGCCTGCTGCTGAGCTCCGCGTACGCTCTCTGGACGCTGCGGCGCTACCTGCGGCCCGCCTTCGAGCCGGGCTTCGTCCGCGCGGTCGGGCGCTACGCCGCGACTGCCACGCTCACGCTGCTCTCGACGGCCTGCGTGCTCGCTCCCGCGCGGCTGTTCCTCAACCGCCACGCCAGCGCCCACGAGGTCGGCCTCTTCAGCGCGTACTTCACCACGACGGTGCAGGTCGCGCTCGCGTTCCTGACGATGCTCACGTCGGTGCTGATCCCCATGGCCAGCGGAGCCGACGGACAGCGCGAGATCTGGCCGCTGTTCCGGCGCTGGAGCGCCCCCGCGGTCGCGGGCGCGTGGGTGTTCTTCTTCGCCACCGCCGTCGCCGGGCTGAAGCTTTTCGGCCGGCGCTTCAACTTCGATCTCGGCTGGGCCGCG
Organism: Elusimicrobiota bacterium; assembly: GCA_035606075.1. Lineage (GTDB taxonomy): Bacteria > Elusimicrobiota > Elusimicrobia > UBA1565 > UBA9628 > GWA2-66-18. Next base: position 43,706 of record DATNGC010000025.1, on the reverse strand, counting down.
GCGTTCGCCGGCGCGGCGGCGCTGATCCTGCTCCACGGCGCGGCCTCGGCGATCTACGCGGCGCGCGACTACTCCGGCCTGCGCGTCTCGGTCGCGGGCGCGCTCGCCGCGGGGCTGGGAAACGTCGCGCTGACCGGTTGGCTGGTCCCGCGCGCCGGCGTGCTCGGCGCGGCGCTGGCTCTGATCCTCTCTTTCTCCGCCGGAGTCGCGCTGTACGGGCTGTACTCCTTATGGGAAGGTCGCCCCGCCTGAAGACTCGCTCGCGGCCGCTGGCCGCCGCCTCCCTCGCCGCCGCGACCGCCGCGCTCGCCGCGACCGCGTGGCATATCAAGACGAACGTCGCGCCGCCGTCGTGGGACGACGCCTGGTACCTGGAGACGAGCTTCCGCCTCTGGACGGCGCTGAAGACGTCGCCGCTCGCCTTCGCGCGCGCCTACGTCGACGCGTTCCATATCAAGGCGCCCCTGATCTCCCTCGTCCCGCTGCCGCTGTACTCGCTTTTCGGCATGGGCGAGCGCGTCGCGGTGTGGGCGAACCTGCCGCTGGCCGCGCTGGCGTCATGGGCTTGGTACCGCGCGGCGGCCGAATGGTGGAAGGACCACCCGCGCGGCCGCGACGCGGCCGTCCTCGGCGGGGCGCTGACGGCGCTCGTGCCGCTCGCCTACGGACTGTCGCGGATCTTCTTCGTCGAGACCTTGGTGTCGTGCCTCCTCGCGCTGTTCGCCTGGCGCTGCGCCGCCGCGAAGCGCGGAGACCGGCGCGAGGGCGTGATCCTCGGAACGCTGTTGGGTCTCGGACTGCTGGCGAAGGTCACGTTCCCCCTGTTCGCCGCGGGCTTCATCTGGGCGGCGCGCGACCGGCTCAAGCCGCACGCGAAGCCGGCCTTGCTGACCGCGGTCCTGGTCGCCTCGACGTGGTACGCCGAGAACGCGCTGTACGTCCTCGGCTTCGCCTGGAGCGCGGGCTTCGGCCGCGTGGCGCGCGACTACGCGGGCGGCGGCGGCCTCGCCGCGCGGGTCGACTGGCTCCTGTCCATCCTGCGCAACGGCATCTCCTGGCCGCTCGCCGCGGCGATGGGCGCGGTCGCGGCCGCGGCCGGAGCCGGCGGCGTCCGGCGCCTCGACGACGGCGGCCGCGCGGCTCTCTGGGGACTGGCGCCTCTCCTCGTCTACATGGCGGGCGTCAACCACGACGTGCGCATGGCGATGCCTCTGCTCGCCCTGCCGGTCCTGCTCGCCGCGCGCGCCGCGGTCTCATTCTCGAATCCCTCGGCCCGCGCGCTCGCGGCCGCGGCCCTGCTTGGCGCTGGCCTCTGGACGTGCGCGGACCAGACCTTCCGCGCGGGCCCCGACCGCGCGCTGGCCTACAACGGCGCGCCGTCCTCCGACGCGGGCTGGGACCGCGCGGCGCTCGTCGACGCCGCCGTGCGCGCCGGCGGACCCGACGCCGTCGCCGCCGTCGCGCTCGAGCACCGGAATCTCAACGCCAACAACCTCTCCTCGCTGGCCGCCGCGCGGGCGTTGCCCCTGACCTTCGTCAACCTCGGCTACGCCCAGGACTCCGTCGAGGCGGCGATGATCCGCCTCAAGGACAAGGGCGCGTCGGTCCTCATCCTCGTCGACGGGCTTCCCGAGTCCGAGCTCCCCGCCTTCCTGAACCGGACCAACGCCGGGATCGCCGACGCCGTCCGCTCGGGCCGGCTCCCCGCCGCCGAAACCGGGCGAGTCGAGGTCGCGAACGGCGTCTCGGCGCGCGTCTTCCGCCTTGAGCGCTGAGGACGGGCCGATCCCAATCTGATAGACTGCGGCGCGAGCCTATGCCCTTCTCCCCCGTCGCCGCCGCGCTCGTCCTCGCCGCGCTGGCTCTGCCCCTCTCGATCGCGGCCTCGAACGTCGCCCTCGCGCTCCTCGCCGCCGCGCTCCTCGCCCGCGCCGGAAGCGCCGGCGGACGGATAGCCGCCGCCTGGCGGCGCGAGCCCGCGCTGGGCGCGCTGTTTCTCTACGCCGCGGCCGGGTTGACGGCGGCGGCGCTCTCCTCCGCGCCGGGCACGTCGCTGCACGACGCGGCGAAGGACATCCATCGAATCTGGTCCCTGGGCCTCTTCGTCGCGGGACTCGCCGTCGAGCCCGGCGCGCCGGTCCTCGAAGCCTTGGCCGTCTCGCTCGCGGCCGCCGCCACGATCGGCGGCGGACAATCGATCTTCGGCGGGCTCCAGCACGGCATGATGGTACGCGCTCACGCCTTCGTCCACCCGGTGGTCTTCGGCGAGCAGATGACTTTGGCCGCGCTCGGAGCGGCCGCCTTCTTGCTCCGCCCGGATGAGCTCTCCCCGCGCGCGCGGCGCTGGGCGGCGATTTTCGGCGCGCTGACGTTCGCCGCCCTCGTCCTCAGCCAGACGCGCATGTGCGTCTTCGCCGCGGCCGCGGGATTCTTCGTCGTCGCGCTCCTGGAGCCCCGCGCCCGGCGCTGGTTCGTCCCGCTCCTGGTCATCCTCGCGATCGTGGCGCTCACATGGGAGTTCCTGCCGAACGGCGGACGCTCGCTGAGCGCGGTGGTCAAGACGGGCGCCGCCGGCCCCCAGCAGGACCGCTTCGCGCTCTGGGACGCGGCTTGGCGGATGTTCCGGGATCACCCGGCGACCGGCGTCGGGCCGAGCGGCTATCACCGGTACTTTTCCACGTACCACCCCGGAATTCTCGACGGAGAGACGGACTGGGGCAGCGCTCACAATCTGTATCTCCATCAGCTCGCCGAACGAGGGATTCTCGGCGCCGCGGCGCTTCTCCTTCTGCTCGCGACGCTGTCCTGGCGCTGCACTCGCGCGGCGCTGCGGTCGACGGACGCCCGCGCACTGTGGTCCTCCGCTTCGATCGCCGCCTTTCTTGTCATGTGCATGACCGAAACCTCTTTCCAGAACGAGCAGTTCGCCTCCCTCCTCCTTCTCGTTTTCGCGCTCGGCACGAACCGCCTCAGAACAAGCGGCGAAAACCTATAATAGTGACGGTGGCGAAGACACTTTCCGTCCTGATCCCGGTCTACAACGAGAAGGCGACCGTTCTCGAGCTGCTGCGCCGGGTCGAGGCCGTGGAGCTGCCCGTAGGCCGCGAGATCATCATGGTCGACGACGGCTCGACCGACGGCACCCGCGAGATCCTCAAGAGCCTCGGTTCCCGCGCCAAAGTCGTCCTGCACGAGCGCAACCGCGGCAAGGGCGCCGCGATCCGGACCGCCCTGACGCACGCGACCGGCGACTACGTCATCATCCAGGACGCCGACTTGGAGTACGACCCCAAGGACTATCCCGGCCTGCTCGTGCCTCTACTCGACGGACGAGCCGACGCGGTGTACGGCTCGCGCTTCCTCGGTGGTCCTCACCGCGTACTGTTCTTCTGGAACTACGCCGCCAACAAGTTCTTCACCTTGCTCACTAACGTCCTGTACAACATCAACCTCACCGACATGGGGACGTGCTACAAGCTTTTCGTGACGGAAAAGCTCAAGGCCATCCCGCTGGAGAGCGAGCGGTTCGGCATCGAGGCGGAGCTCACCGCGAAGATCTGCAAGCATCGCCTGCGCCTCTACGAGACGCCGATCTCCTATTCCGGCCGGACCTACGACGAGGGCAAGAAGATCACCTGGAAGGACGGCTTTTCCTACGCCTGGTGCCTCCTGCGCTACCGTGTCCTGGATTAAGCGGAGGCCGCTGCTGGCCATCGCGGCACTCGCTTTCGCCGTGCGCGCCGCCAGCGCGGTCGTGACCGAGTTCAAGCCGATCTTCCCCGCCTACTACTACACGGACGCCAAGAGCGCGCACGAGGAGGCGCTGGCCGGGCTCGCGGCGGTCCGCGCCGGTCAGCCGATCGCCCTCGAGGGCAACCTCAGCCACCGGCTCCACATCCTGATGACGATCGGGGTCTACCGCGCGCTCGGCCCCTCCGAGCTCGGCATCAAGCTGTTCAACGCCGCCGTCGGCGCCGCCGGCATCGCCGCCCTGGCCGGCGCCTTCGGCTACCTCTTCACGCCGGCCGCGGCGCTGGCGGCGGGGGCGGCGCTCGCGCTCTGGCCTTCCGACGCCTTCTACACGTCCCAAAACCTGAAGGAGTCGCCGACTCTGGCGCTCGCCTTCATCGGCCTCCTCGCCGCCTTTCCGCTCGGCCTTCGCCCGCCGCTCGCGGCTCCCCGGCGGTCGGCTCTCGCCGCTCTGCTTTTCTGCAGCCTGGTCGGCGTCGGATTGCTGCGAAGCTACATCCTGCTCTGCATGGCCGGCGCGCTCATCGCCGCCTTCGCGTTGGAAGCGCGGTCTCCGGAGCTGCGGAGCCGGTCGCTGCGGGTCGTCGCCGTCTCCGCGCTGGCCATGGCGCTCTATCCGGTGTTCTCGCATGCGCTCTACGCCGGCCTTCAGCGCAGCGGCGAGGCCGGCACGCGGTCGGCCCCCGACAACGCGCGGATCCAGCCCTCCTTGATCCCCGAGACGATCTCGGACAACACGAGGATCACCGTCTACCGGCCGACCTCGCCCGAGGGTCTCTCGGCGTTCCGGCACACGCGCCAATTCAACGACCGCCGCTTCGCCTGGAACGCCGCGGGACGCGAGATCGGCACGCAAATCTTCCCCGACGTCATCTTCCACTCGTGGCTCGACGTGCTGCTGTATCTCCCGAAAGGAGCGTTCTACGTGCTGTTCATGCCGCTTCCGGGCCTTTACCCGATGGACGGCAAACTCGGCCGGATCGCCGCGGCGGCGGAGAACCTCATCCTGTTGGCCTTCGCCTGCCTCGCCGCCGCCGGCTTCTGGCGCGGTCCGAAGAACGCCGGGCGCGTGTCGCTGATCCTATTTTTCGCCGGGATGACGATCGGCTCCGCCCTGCTCGAGTTCGACCTCGGAAGCGCGGCCCGCCACAAGCTTCTTTATCTTCCGATGCTGTTCCCGTTCGCCGCCGAAGAGCTCCTGCGTCTGCTCGGCCGCGAGGAGCGCGTATGATCAAGGTCTTCCAGGTCGTCGAGTGCGGCGGTCCCGGAGGGACCGGCGAGCAGGTGGCCGCGATCTGCGGCGGCCTGGACCCCACGCGGTTCGACGTCTCGCTGGTCTACGCCGTGCGGGACGGTTCGCCTGACGAGTACCGCGCGAAATGCAGCGGCGCCAAGACCGCCTACTACCTCCCGGAGCTCACGCGCGAGGTGTCGCCCGCCGCGGACGCGACCGCGCTGCGCAAGCTGCACCGCCTGTTTGCGGAGCACCGGCCCGACGTCGTGCACACGCACTCCTCCAAAGCCGGCGTGCTCGGACGCGCGGCGGCGAAAGCCGCGGGGGTCAAGAGGATCTTCTACAGCCCGCACGGCTACAGCTTCCTCATGCAGGACCGCACCCGCGCGGAGCGGGCGCTGTTCCGCATGATCGAGCGCGGCGCGGCGCGCATCGGCGAGACGATCGCGGTCTCCCCGAGCGAGGCGCAGTTCGCGCGCAGGCTCGCCCCGCGGCGGCCGGTCCATGTGGTCTGCGACGCCTACCTCGGCGACGCGCCGGAGCTCCTGCCGCACGACGACGTCGTCGTGGGCTCCTGCGGGCGCATGACGTACGCGCGCAACCCCGAGGCTTGGGTCCTGCTGGTCCAGCGCCTGACCGACTCCCGCAACGGAGTGCGCTGCGAGTGGATCGGCGGCGGCGAGAACGAGGACAAGGCGCGGACCGACCTCACGAACATGAATCTCCTGATGAAGGTCTCGATCACCGGCTGGCTCACCGCGGAGCAGGCGCGCGAGCGGCTGCGCGGCCTCGACGTGTTCGTGCACTACTCGCGCTGGGACGCGCTGTCCAACGCGGTGCTCGAGGCCATGGCGCTCGGCCTGCCCGTCGTCGCGTCCGACGTGCCGGGCAACCGCGACCTCGTCGAGGACGGCGTCACCGGCTTCCTTGTCAAGAACGAGGTGGAACTGCTCGAGCGCTGCCAGCAGCTCATCGACGACGAGGCGCTGCGGCGCAAGCTCGGAGCGGCCGGGCGCGAGCGCATGCGCCGCGAATTCTCCCGCGAGCACATGATCGCGGAGCTGTCCAAACTCTACGCCCGGTGACCGCGAAGCTCAAGGTCTTCCTCGTCCTCGAGTGCGGCTCGCCCCACGGCGTGGGCCGCCAAGTCGCGACGCTCTCCCAGCACCTGGACCGCGCGAAGTTCGACCCCTGGGTCGTCTACGCGGTGCGCCCCGGCTTCTCGGCGGCGGAGTTCGAGAGGATGACTCGCCACGCCTCTCACCACGTCCACATCCCGGAGATGGTCCGGCCGATCAGCCCTTTGAAGGATCTGGTCGCGTTTTGGAAGCTGTATCGCCTGTTCCGCCGCGAGCGCCCCGACGTCGTTCACGCGGAGTCGTCCAAGGCGGGCGTGCTGGGCCGCGTCGCGGCCTGCCTGGCGGGCGTGCCGCGCATCTACTACTCTCCGCACGGCTACAGCTTCCTGCAGACCGACTCCGGCCCCCTCGGGCGCAAGCTCTATTGGTGGCTTGAAAAGCTGTTCTCCGGGATCGGCCACATCATCGTCTGCTCCCCGGGGGAGGAGAAGCTGGCCCGCGAGCTGTCCTGGGGCCGCCCCGTCTTCCAGGTCCGCAACCTCTTCGTCATGGACGACCCGGCGCCGCGCGCGCCGGAGCCTCACGGCGACACGGTCCTTGTCGGCGCCCTGGGCCGCCTGACCCACGCCCGCAATCCCGAGGCGTTCCTGCGGCTCGCCCAGCGCCTCTCCCGGGCATATCCGAAGACGAGGTTCCTCTGGATCGGCGGCGGCGAACTGGAGGGCGCGGTCCGCGACCTGCTCGCCCAAAGCGGGCTGCAGGACCGCTTCGAGATCACGGGCCATGTCTCCCGCGAGGAGGTCCTCGCCAAGCTTTCCTCGCTGGACGTCTTCGTGCATTACTCCCGCTGGGAGGGCGGCGCGCCCATCGCCCTGCACGAGGCCCTCTATTTCGCCAAGCCGGTCGTCGTCTCGAACATCGCCGGCAACGTCGACCTGGTCGCCCCCGGCGTCAACGGCTTCCTCGCGTCGAACGAAGACGAGCTCTTCGAGCACGTGAGCCTGCTCGTCGAGTCCCCCCAGCTGCGCGCCGACCTCGGGCGCGCCGGAAAGGCCTTTCTCGAGCGCGAGATCTCGCTCAAGAAGTCGATCACCCAGCTCGAACGTCTCTACGCGGGCGAATCGGCCTAGAACTCTTCGCGCGAAGAGTTCTACATGCCTGGCACCCGGCCCGCGCCTCTCAGCGGCCGGGGCTCACCGAGCCGGCACCAGCGCCAATCGCGCGCCCAACGCCTGCGCGGCCCGCAGATAAGCGCTCAGCAGGTGATCCGAATTCGGCTTCTCCAAACGGGACACGTGCGTCTGCTTGAGTCCCATTTCTCCGGCGAGTTCGGCCTGCGTCAATCCCTTTAATCGCCGAAGTAGCGCCAATTGGGCCGGCAAAGGCCGCCGAGAGAGCTCGCGGAAATACTCCGCGGCGTAGGCCGGATCGCCGGAGATCTCCCGCCGTACGTCCTCCGTCAATCCCATCGCCCTGTTTTTTTTCATCGCCTCTCTCCTAAGACCAACTGCATGCGTCCATACGCCTTTTCAAGTTCGCTTCGAGGGGCGCCCTCGGAATGCTTCTCATAGGCGGACAACAGCCACAGCTCGTCTCGTCGGACGCAAAAGAAGATTCGGTACCCGGCCCTGTCGTAGCGCCGTTTGATTTCCAGCAACGGCTCCCAACCTTTCAATCTTCGCACCGTCACGTTCAAAGTCTCCGGCCAAAACTCCTCGAGAGTCTGAAGATCGATGTCCAGCTTGACCGCCGCTTTCATCGTCCGGGGATCACGCCTGAGAGCCCGAAGATACTCCTGAACATCCCCCGATTCCCCCTTCGGATAGTAACGGATGCGCAAGCTAAAGACCTCCTTAAGTATATACCTAGAAATGTCTTTTTTCCAGGGTGCGGACCGCCAACGCTGTTCTCTCAGCGTCGATATCGTCCTAGACATACGAAGCGCCCCCCGAAAAAGTTCCAAGCGAAGGCGAATTGATATAATCCCCTCATGCCTCTCCGAGCCCCGCGCCCCCGTCGGGCGGACGGGCCCGCCGTCGCCTCGACCGCGCCCGGACTGCCGCCCTGGCTCCGGCACGCCCTGCGCACGCTGTTCCACCTGACCTTCGACGCGATCGCGGTCACGGCGGCCTACCGCGCCGCGTTCTGGGCCCGCTTCGATTGGCCGGCGTTCCTGAAGCTGGTCCCGCTGTCGGGCGGCGCCGTGACGTGGGCGAACTATCAGGGCCTGCTCTACGCGGCGGTGCCGATCTGGCTCGTCCTGATCCACCTCAACAAGCTCTACGTCGCCTCCTGGCTCAGCGCCGCCGACCGCTTCGTGCAGATCTTCAAGGCCTGCGCCTTGGGCACTCTGACCACCTTGGTGGCGGCGTTCCTCTACGAGCGCCTGGCCTACTCGCGGCTCATGCTGGCGGCGGTGTTCCCGATCTCCCTCGTCCTCGTCAGCGCGAGCCAGGCGCTGGCTCTTTGGCTCGACGCCTGGCTGGCGCGGCACGAAACCGCCAAGCCCGTCCTGCTCGTCGGCGGCGGGCCGATCGCGGAGGTCCTGCGCGAGCGCATCCACGACCGCCATCCCGGCGCGGACATCCAAGAGCTCGCGGCCCTGCCGCCGCTCGCGGAGCTGGAGCGGATCCTGGACGGGGGCTCTTACTACGAGCTGATCCTGCTGCGCACGAAGGACGCCCGCGAAAGCGTGCTGGCGGCGGCGGAGACCTGCGACGCGCGGGGCGTGAGCTTCAAGATGGTCCCCGACATGCTCGAGATCCGCATGGGCGAGGTGCAGATGGACCACCACCTCGGCCTGCCGGCCTACCGCATCAAGCACACGTCGCTGACGCGCGCGAACTTCCTGGCCAAGCGCGCTCTCGACATCCTTTTCTCGTCGGCCCTGCTGCTCGTCACTTCGCCTTTCTGGCTCGTCGTCTGCCTCCTGATCAAGCTCGACTCCGACGGCCCCATCCTCTACACCGGCAAGCGCTACGGCTATAAGGGCCAGGTATTCGCCGCGTACAAGTTCCGCACGATGGTCGCCGACGCCGAGAAGCGCATCGACGACGTGAAGGGGCTCAACGACACGAAGGGCGCCTTCTTCAAGGCGAAGAACGATCCGCGCGTGACGCGCGTGGGCCGGTTCCTGCGCCGGCTGTCCCTCGACGAGTTCCCGCAGTTCCTCAACGTCCTGCGCGGCGAGATGAGCGTCGTGGGGCCGCGGCCCCTCGCGCTGACGACCGGAGAGGTCGAGGCCCTGGAGCGGGACTTCGGCGAGACCGCCAAGAAGCGCGCCAATTTATTGCCCGGCATCACCGGCCTGTGGCAGGTGTCGGGGCGCTCGGACGTCTCCAGCGAGCAGCGTTTTTCCCTCGATTTGTACTACATCGAGCATTGGTCCCTCGGCATGGACCTCGAGATCATCCTGAAGACGCCGTACGTCATGGCTTTCGGCAAAGGAGCGTACTGACATGAGCGCGATCGCGACGAACATCCCCCTCCTCTCCATCAAGGCGCAGAACGAGGCGCTGGCCGGCGAGATCAAGGAGGCCGTCAACCGCGTCATCGACTCCGGCGCGTTCATCCTGGGTCCCGAGAACAAAGGATTTGACCAGGAATTCGCCGCCGCGGTCGGCGCGCCGTTCGCGCTCGGCGTGGACAGCGGCACGTCCGCTTTGGAATTGTCGTTGGAGGCCGTCGGCGTCGGCCCCGGCGACGAGGTCATCGTCCCGTCCTTCACCTTCATCGCCACGGCGACCGCCGTCTCCGTGCTGGGCGCCGTGCCGGTGTTCGCCGACGTCGACGACGAGACGCTGACGCTCGACCCGCGCTCCGTCGAGAGGCTGATCACCGCGAAGACCAAGGCCATCATCCCCGTCCACGTGTTCGGCCAGCCCGCCGACATGGATCCCTTGCTCGCGATCGCGAAATCCCGAGGATGTTTCATCGTGGAAGACTGCGCCCAGTCGCATCTCGCGACCTACAAGGGCCGCGGCACGGGGACCTTCGGCCACGCCAACGCCTTCAGCTTCTACCCGACCAAGAACCTCGGCGCCGCCGGCGACGCGGGAGCGATCACGCTCTCCGACCCGGCGCTGCGCGACCGCATTTTAGAGCTGCGCAACTGCGGCCGCACGATCGGCGCGGCGTACCATCACGCGCGCGTCGGCCACAACTGCCGCCTCGACGAGATCCAGGCCGCGGTCCTGCGCCTCAAGCTGCGCCGGCTCAAGGATTGGACGGAGGCCCGCCGCCGCATCGCCCGGCTGTATCACGCGGGCTTGAGCGGCCTGCCCCTGCGCCTGCCGCCGCTGGGCTCCGACGGGACCAACCCCGTCTTCCACCTCTTCACGATCCGCCTCGAGCGCCGCGACGCGCTGGCCGAGCATCTGAAGAAACAAGGCATCGGGTGCGGCGTGTACTACCCGATCCCGGTCCACCTCCAGCCCGCCTACGCGGGCCACCCCGCGCGCGTGCCCCTGCCCATCTCGGACCGGGCCAGCCGCGAGGTCCTGTCCCTGCCGATGTTCGCCGAACTGCCCGAGTCCGACGTCGCGCGGGTGGTCGACGCGGTGCGCGCCTTCTTGAAATAAGCCGCTTGGCGAAAATCCTCTTCGTCAGCACCTCGACCACCGTCGGCGGAGCGGAGAAGACGCTTTTCGCGCTGGCCACGCTCCTCGACCACCGCCGCTTCCAGGTCCCCTGTGTCGTCAGCTTGAAGCCCGAGGGCCATTACGCGAAGCGCCTCGCCGAGCAGGGCGTGCGGACCGAGACGCTCGCGCTCTCCCGCGCTCCGCGGCCGTCGGACGCGCGGCGCCTGGCGGAGATCATCGACCGCGAGCGGCCCGACATCGTGCACGCGGTCATGTATCAGGCGATCCAGCTGGCGCGCATGGCCAAGAAACGCTCGGCCTACCCTTTCAAGCTCGTCAGCTCGCCGCGGGTCAACTACCGCTCGCGCTCGCTCGTGACGCTTCTCGTCGACCGCTGGCTCAAGACGCGCGACGACCTGCTGATCGCCGAGAGCGAGGCGAGCCGGCGCTTCCTGCTCTCGCAGCTGGGCTACAAGCCCGCGAAGGTGATCACGATCCGCAACGGCGTGGACCTCGCGGGCTGGCCGGCCTCGAAGATCGACCGCCAGAAGAAGCGCATGGAGCTGCGCCTGGGCGCGTCCGACGTCCTCGTCGGAGCGATCGGCCGGCTCGACCGGCAGAAGGGCTTCGCGACCTTGATCGAGGCGATGGCGCGCCTGAAGGGGGGACCCCTGCGCTGCGTGATCCTGGGCGACGGCCCGGAGCGCGCGCGCCTGGAGGCTTTGATCCGCCGCCACCATCTCGAGGGCTCCGTGTGGCTGGTCGGAGAGAAGAGCGAGATCCCCTCCTGGTTGTCGGCGTTCGACCTCTATTGCCTGCCGTCCTTGTGGGAAGGCCTGCCCAACTCGCTGCTGGAGGCGATGGCCCTGGGCCTGCCGGTGATCGCCTCCCGCGTCGACGGAGTGCCCGAGGCCGTGACCTCCGGGAAAGACGGCCTCCTCGTCCCGGCCGCCAAGCCCGCGGCGCTGGCCGCCGCGCTCAAGACGCTGGCGGGCGATCCCCACAAGCGCGCCGCCTTCGGCGCCGCCGCCAAGGCCGCAGTCAGCGAGCGCTTCACCCTGCGCCGCATGATCGCCGAATACGAGCACGCCTACGAGACCGTGCTCGGGGTCAGGCCTTAAGTTATTTAAGTTATTTCCTGATCTCTTCGGTTCTGAGGAAATAACTTAATTAACTTAAGGCCTGACCCCATTTACTTGACGGAGCCTTATTGACTCCGTAACAACCTCCCGCTATACTCCCCCAGTCTCGCGCGCGCGTAATAAGGTACGCCGACCTTAAGCGCGAGGGCTCCTTCTTTTCCGAAGGGGCTGCGCCTCTTGATCGACTTCTTGGATTCACGACACCGCGGGGGAATGGTCGGCGTGGCGGGGCTCGCCTTCATGGCGGCCCTGGCCGTCGCGCCCGCCTACTCGCAGCTCACGACGCCGTACGACCCCGACTTCGCGCCGACCCCGACGGAGACGACCGCGCCCGAGACGGCTCCGGCGCCCGCCCCCGCGCCGCCGCAGGCTCAGCCGCAGACCTCCGAGACCGCGCCGGTCCTCGTCGTGCCGCCGCCGCCGGGCCGGACGAAGAACGTCTTCCGCCTGTTCGACCGGCCCGACGCGGCGCACGTTCTCGAGCCGCTCGTGTCGTCCGCCCCCGCGAAAGGTGCGCCGCCGTCGCCGTCCACCGAGTACTCCCTCGAGCGCTTCCAGCGCATCCGGGCGGCCGTCGACCGCGGCGAGGAGCCCGGCACGGAGGAGACCGCGCTGGGGCCTGGGTGGACGGCCCCTGTCGTCGGCATCGAGATCTCGACCGAGGCTCCCAAGCCGCCTCCCCCGGAGGTCGAGCTGCCCACGTACGGCACCAGCCTGTCGGTCACCGGCCGCAAGGTGATCGGCTTCAACTTCTCCGAGAAGAAGTTCGTCGGCGACCAGACGGCCACGGGCCGCCCGCAGACGACGAACCTCATCGAGATCAACCAGCAGCTGCAGCTGCGCATGCAGGGCAAGGTCGGGCCCAAGATCACCGTCAACGTCGACTACGACGACACGAAGACCGACCAGCAGGACATCTCCGTCGTCTACAACGGCGACCCGGCCGAGGTCGTGCAGAACGTCTCGTTCGGCGACATCGACCTGACCTTGCCCGCCACCGAGTTCGTCTCCTACAACAAGCAGCTCTTCGGCATCCGGGCCGACGTCAAGTACAAGGGCTTCAAGGCGACGATCATCGCCAGCCGCACCAAGGGCACGACGAAGTCCAAGCAGTTCCTCGGCAACTCGCAGTTCGTCTCGACGGACTTCCTCGACACGTCCTATCTGCGCCGCCAGTACTACGACGTGACCTTCGGCGCGGTCGCCCGCCTGCCGATCCGGACCGGCTCCGAGCGCGTCTTCCTGGCCCAGCTGTCGCAGACGCAGGCCGTCAACAACGTCAACCAGCAGACGCTGACCGTCGACGACCTGGCGGTGCCGTCCTCGTCCTTCACCGGAGTCTTCACCCAGCTCGTCTCCGGCCAGGACTACACGGTCAACTACGCCAAGGGCTACATCCAGTTCCGCAACCAGCTCCAGCCCCAGTTCGTCGTGGCCGTCGACTACGTGGACGCCAACGGCAACGAGCTGGTCTTCCAGTCCTCGACGACCGCGGTCCAGGGCGGCGGCGACGGCCGGTTCAAGCTGATCAAGACGTCCGGCGACATCCCGATCTCGACGACGACGGAGTCCGGCTTCAACCGCGAGCTCAAGACCTTCTACTCGGTCGGCCAGACCTCGCTGGTGCGCGACAACGGCCGCGGCAACTTCATCCTGCGCGTGGTGGACCCCGCCACCCGCAACGAGGTCGGCTCGACGCTGAACCCGCCGCAGGTGTACCCGCAGACGATCAACGTCGACTTCGAGAACGGCATCTTCCAGCTCCTGGCCCCGTTCTCGGCCTCGACGGCGACGCCCAACGTCCCCGACCCCAACATCTACGCGCCGTCGCCGATCACCCAGCGCGTGATCCACGTCGAGTACAACTACCGCTTCAAGACCTTCAACCTGGAGCCGAACCTGGTCGTCCAGTCCGAGCTCGTGATCCTCGACGGGCAGAAGCTCAACCGCAACGTCGACTACTTCATCGACTACGAGGCCGGCTTCATCACGTTCTTCAACCCCGACCGCATCCTGCCGACCTCCGAGATCGACATCACCTACGAGGTCGCGGCCTTCGCCGGGGCCAACAACGACACGCTGCTCGGCGGGCGCGTGTCGCACGACTTCAACGAGCACTTCGCGGTGGGCACCACGCTGCTCTACGACGCCGGCGCCAAGTCGCCCACGGTGCCGCAGATCACCGAGCTGGCCAAGAGCCTGCTCGTCTACGAGTTCGACTCGCAGATCAAGAAGGTCAAGATCGGCAAGAAGCTCACGATGACCCTGCAGGGCGAGTTCGCGCAGAGCCGCCAGGACCTGAACCTCAACCAGTTCGCGCTGGTCGACAACATGGAGGGCATCAAGCAGGAGGACGCGGCTCCGCTGCTGGCCTCCTCGTGGTTCATCGCGTCGAACCCGGGCGGCGTGCCCACCGACCAGCCCGGCATGACGTGGACCTCCTCGGACTTCAACATCCTGGCCATCAACCCGCACGCGCAGGCCAACGCGAACGACACGCAGAAGGTGCTCAACTTCAACTACGACTTCACCGGGACCGCCCAGGAAGAGTCGATCGTCTTCCCGTTCTCCATCGCGGGCATCGACTTCTCCCAGCGCACCTTGCTCGAGCTCGTGGTGCTCGGCGACAACGGCAACGAGCCCATCGACGTCCATCTGGGCGGCATCAACGAGGACGCCGACGGCACCGGCGGCACGACCCTGACCTGCGCCAACGGACAGATCCTGTCGGGCGTGCCCAAGACCGAGGACACCGACTGCACGGGCATCCTGACGCCGGCCAAGGACATCGGCTGGTGCTACGCGTTCGGCGGCAACGGCTGCGCCTCGCGCTTCGGCGCCAGCAACGGCATCCTCGACAGCGAGGACCTCAACAAGAACGGCCGCCTCGACCCCGCGGACTTCACCGGCGGCGACTTCGGCTACATCCCCGACCCGAACAACCCGAACAACGGCCAGCTCTTCGACGCGACGCAGGGCAGCACGCTGACGACTCCGTCCCTCTCCTTCGGCGGGCCGACCTGGCACACCCTGCAGATCCCGCTGAACATCTCGTCGCAGACGGCGAGCAACTGGACCAACATCAAGCAGATCCGCATCTCGCTGAAGAAGGGCACGCTGAACACGGGCGTGATCCGCTTCGCGCACATCGGCGTCATCGGCAACACCTGGACGCCCGGCGCCGCCGGCGACCCCAACACGGCCTCCGGCGGCATCGCCAACGAGAGCCTGGTCGTCAGCCCGGTCAACAGCGTGGACAACCCGGACTACACGCCCATCTACAACGCGGGCGGCGACGCCTCGTCGGTGTTCAACGACCTCTACGGCAGCATCTCCACCCTGCAGAAGCTCAACAACACCAACAACGTCTCCGAGCAGGCCCTGAAGCTGACCTACGCCAACCTGACGCCGGGCGCGACCGTCTTCACGAAGCGCGTCTTCTCGAGCGCCATCGACATCAGCCAGCACCGCTTCTTCAACTTCCTGCTCTTCGGCAACGCGGACCCCAACAACACCGAGACGGACTCCAAGCAGGTCTTCTTCCTGCGCGCCGGCAGCGACCAGAACTACTTCGAGGTCCAGGTCCCGATCAACTTCACGGGCTGGAAGAAGATCTCCGTGCATCAGACCGACCCCGGCAACGGCGTGACCAACAACTGGGTGGCGTCCACGCCGGGGACGGTGATCGTCTCGACCGGAGTGCCCACGCTGCAGACGGTCGGCGAGCTCGTGGCCGGCGTCTACCAATTGCCGGGGGCGACCCGCACGCAGGGCGCCGTCTACCTGAACGAGATCCACATGGCCGCGCCGATCACGCGCGTCGGCAACGCGGAGAAGGTGCAGGCCGACTTCGACTACGCGGGCTGGGGCACGTTCGGCTACAAGCTGCGCTCCATCGACCGCAACTTCCAGACGCCGACGTCGGTCGTCTCCAACCAGGACAACCGCACGGACAACTGGTACCTGAACGTGACGAGGCTGACCTGGATGCCGGTGACGATGAACGCCTCGCGCCTGGTCACCGACACGCCGAGCTCGATCGCCACGGGAAACCTGTCGAACCTCGTGAACCTGCTCCAGCAGGGCAAGGTCACGACGTGGAACGGCTCCGCCCAGGCGAACCTCGCCTACGGGGCCTACCCGCGGCTCAACATGGGCTACACGCGCAACCTGATCGACTACGACCTGCTCACGCGCGAGGACGACAAGCAGAACTACACCGGCACCCTCCAATACGGCGTCCACTCGCAGAGCCATTGGCTGCCGCGCACGATCGACCTCAACGCGGGTCGCGGCCTCTACGACGTGCGCTTCAAGTCGGACTTCGCCCGCTCGCAGGCGGGGAACTTCGACACGAGCGAGCGCGACAACATCTACGGCGGGCGGCTGACCTTCACGCCGTGGACGGGCTCCTCTTTCAACCCGTCGTTCTCCAAGACCGTGGCCACCGAGCGGCGCACCGACTACACGAGCGGCACGCCTATGGACTCCAACTATCCGAAGAACCTGCATCAGACGATGGGCTTCACGTCGAACTTCCGCCTGCGCTCCTGGTTCAACCCCCAGGTCTCCTACACGATGGACACCCTCGAGAACAACATCCTGAGCGTGTCCTCCATCACGGTCGGGCAGTCCACCTTCTCGTTCAACGCCGGGGACATCAAGACCGTCAACCGCCAGGCCAACGGCTCGGTCAGCCTGCCGATCGCGATCTCAGACATCGCCCCGAAGTCGAAGCTGTTCCACTCGATGAACATCATCTCCGGCTACCAGCTCCAGGACGGGGACGTCTGGAACAACGTCGAGAAGGAGCTGAACACGAGCCAGTACTTCTTCGTGCGGCAGACGCTGCGCCCCGCCAGCCCGGCCGCGCAGCGCGCGAACCTGACCCTGCGCGACACGTACAACTCGACCCAGCGCTGGTCGCCGCTGGAGAGCTACCAGCTCGGCGGGCGGCTGGCGGCCCTGCGGACCCTGTCGATCTCGAACAACTACGTGCTCAGCATCCAGCGCTCCGAGGTGACGGGCACGGCGTCGAAGACGGTCTCCAAGACGCTGCCCGACATGGTGGCCAGCCTCGCGCAGCTCGAGAAGCTCATGCACGCCGAGAAGTGGATGGCCAACACCCAGCTCGACCTGAAATACTCCCGGCGCACGACGGAGAACGTCGGCGCGACGTTCAACATCGTCAACGCGTTCGGCGCCAACCTGCACTCCATCGTGCTCAAGAAATTCGACTCCTCGGTGGGCGGGAACCTGTCGCGCACGACGAACAAGGACCTCGTGGTCGACGCCAACACCCAGAACGTGAACCACGAGGACGCCACGGCGCAGGTGACGTTCGACGTGCGCAAGTTCCGCCTGACCCCGAAGATCGACTACTCCCACGACACGACGACGCTGGGCACCGGCATCCGCTCGGTGGACCTGACGGTGATCACGCCGAGCATCCTGGCGCGCGCCGACCTCGCGCTGCCCGCGGGCCTGCGCCTGCCGGGCTCCTCGCGGCCCCTGCTCTTCACGAACCGCGTCATCTGGACGACGACGCTGTCGCTGGCCAACCGGAAATCGCCGGTCTCGCCGATCGACAACTCGCGGCTGGCGTCTTTGAACACCAGCGCCGACTACGAGCTCGCCAAGAACCTGCGCATGACGCTCAACGGCGCCGTCCAGCGCCTCTGGTCGCTGGACTTGCCGGCCGAGAGCTTCTACTCTTACACGCTCGGGACCACTTTGACCTTCCAGTTCTAGAGGAGCCTATGACACGCCGATCCGCCGCCGTCCTCGCCCTCGCCGCCGTCCTGGGCGCCTGCCGCGCCAAGCCGGTCGATAAAGCGCCGGAGCCGGAGCCCGCGTTCGCGTCGCCGGCGGGCAAGCGGGGCGTCGCCGTCGCGATCGACAAGAGCCAGACGCGGTTCCTGTCGCCCGGCGACGCGGCGGAGGTCGTGATCCTGATCGAGACGCCGCGCGCCGACGGGATGAGCGAGACGCGCTCCGAGGTCCTCGCGCCGCGCGCCGAGGTCCTGCGCATCGAGCGCGACTGGAGCGACGACGACGGGCTCGTGATGCTGGCGCTGACGCCGGAGGAGGCGCAGTTCGCGGCGCTGGCGGTGGACCGCGAGGACCGCCTGTTCCTCAACAAGCTGCCGGAGCCGGCCAAGCTCGCCGCGGCGGACGTCCCGGACAAGCCGACGCTGGAGGCCGGCCGCCGCGGGCTCGCGGCGCTCGTGTACGCGGACCAGCAGGAGTTCCTCGCCGCGGGCGACCGCGTCGACGTGATCGCGACGCGGGAGAGCGGCAAGGCCTCGGGCAAGTCGGAGCTCGCCGCGGTCACGCTCCTGCAGGACGTGACCGTGCTCGGCGCCGGCGCGCCCGAGGGCAACGACCAGTGGGCCACGGTCCAGCTGAGCCTGACGCCGGAGCAGGCCAAGACGCTCACCGGCGCGGTCGCCGCGGAGGACAACCTGGTCCTCGCCGTCCGCTCGCCGGGAGACGACGCGACGAGGCCGGTGGAGCCCGCTAAAATGAGCCGCAAATTCGGCACGGACGCCGAACGCCGCTCGCCCAAGTCGTAGTACAATAAGCCCATGTTCGCGCCGCCGCCGCCTCCCGCGGCCGTCTCGATCCCGGCCTCCGCGCCGCTGACCCTGGAGAGCGCTTTCGCCCTGGCGCGGTTCTCCGCGCGCCGGGTCTCCGCGCCGGACTCCGTCCTCGCGAGCGACGCCCCGGTCGCCGACAAGCTCGCCGCCATCGACGCGATCCACTCCCAGATCCCCGACGAGCCCAAGGCCGGGAAAGTCGCCGCGCTCGACGCCCTGACGGCCGCCGCCTCGAGCGCCTCGCAGCCGCCGGAGGTGCGCGCCAAGGCTCTCACTTTCGCCGGCTACGCGATGAACCAAGTCGACGACGATGCCGCGCGCTCGCGCGCGCTGACGGTCATCCTCGCGGCCCTCAAGCTCCCGCCGTACCGGATCTTCGCCCTGCGCGGGCTCGGACCCGCGGCCCACGGCACGCCCAAGGCGGACGAGCCGCGCTATCAGGCCGCCCTGCTCGACCTGCTCGACGGCGACGTCGCCGGCGAGGAGCGCGAGACGGCCCTCGTCGCCCTCTTCTCTTTCATCTCGACCCGGGAAGACCTCGCCAAGCGCGCGCCCGCCCTCGTCTCGGAGCTCGATCGGCGCCTGCTCGGCCCCATCGAGGCCGATCCCGCCCGCTTCGTCGCCGACCCGCGCTTCACGCCGGGCGCGCGCGCGATGGCGGCGGCGATCGTCTGGTCGTCGGCGCGCCACCGCGAGCAGCTCGGCCGGCCCGCCGCCGGCGCGCGCGTCCACGCGCTCCTCGTGAAGCTCGCCGCGCTCGAGACGGACGAGACGACGCTCGGCTGGCTCAAGACGTACCGCGACGCCGCGCCGGGCAAGTCCTCCAAGCCCCAGCCCAAGCCGAAGACCCGGCGCCGCGGCGGCGACGCCTAAGGCTTCCGCGAGAGCACGACCAGCCGCGCCCCCGCCGGCCCCGACGAGCCCTCGTCGAACGTCAGGCCGCTCCAGAACCTGACCGGCGCGAGCCCCGCCTTCCGGAGCGCCGCGCACAGGCGCGCGCGGTCGTAGGCGCGCACGACGAAGCGCGAGCGCCGCGCCGGCTTGCCCGCGCGGAGCACGGTCCAGGTGTTGACCACCCGCGGGTCCCAGCCGCCGACGTAGACCGCGTCCTCGAGCACGTAGGCGCCGTCGGAGCGGCGGTTCCAGCTGCGCGACTGGAAGCGCTTGCGGATCGTCGTGATGTCGGCGGTGTCGATCAGGAACAGGCCGCCCGGCTTGAGCGCGCGGGCGATGCCGCGCAGGGTCTTCACGTCGTCGGCGGGCTTCTCGAAATAGCCGAAGCTGGTCCACAGGTTGATCGCCGCGTCGAACTCTCCGCGCAGCGGGATGCGGCGCATGTCGCCGCGGACGAAGCGGACATTGGGCAGGCCCTTGGCCGCGCGCCTCGCCTCGCGCAAATAGGACTCCGTTATGTCCACGCCGAGCACCGACGCGCCGCGCCGGGCGAGGCGCACCGCGTGGCGGCCCGTGCCGCAGGGAATGTCGAGCACGCGCGAGCCTTTCTTGAGCCGCAGCGCCTTCCAGAGGAAGGCGGTCTCGGCCGGAGCGGCGGCCACGGCGTCGGGCGAGCCGGGCGTGAAGATCTCGGGGCGGAAGAAAGACTTGGTCCAGTCCCGTGTCATCGCGCGGACAGCCAGGCGCCGAGCTCCGGGAGCAGCTCCGGCGGGATGCCGTGGCCGCCCTCGAAGCGGCGCAGCCCGCCCGTCCAGCCCGCGGCCTTCAGCGCCCGCTCGAGCTTCAGGGCTTCCTGGAACCCGAGGATCGGGTCCACCGAGCCGTGGCTCTGAAAGAATGGGAGGCCTTTGCGCTTCGGCGCGAGCTTGTGGACGGTCTTCTCGTCGACGAAAGTCCCCGACAGCACGGCGACGCCGGCCGGAGCCTGGGGCGCGCGCAGGGCCGCGTCGACGGCCATCATCGCGCCTTGCGAGAAGCCCATGAGCACGAGCCGCTCCCACGGCGCGCCCAGCTCCGCGAGGAACGCCTCGAGCTCGCGCCGGGACTCCGCCATGCCCTCGGGCTCGCCGCCCGACAGGTCGCGCGGCCTGCCCGTGCGCTGAGCCTCCTCGAAGGCGCCGACGTCGATCGGAAACCACGCCCGGCCTCCCCAGTCCAAGACCTCCGGAGCGTCCGGGAAGAGCCAGCGCACCGGCTTCCCGACGGGGATCTCCGGCGCGAGCGGCGCGAGGTCGCGCATGTCGGCGCCGTAGCCGTGCAGGCAGACGACCGTGAGAGCCTTGGGGTCCTCGCAGACGAACTCGATCGCGTCGAGGCCGCCATGGCGGACGAGCCTTGGGGTGGGCAGCATGCGAGTCAATTCAAACATTTAACTCGCTCCGGAGCGAGTTCAGCGCTCGCGGCGAGTCCAGCCGGAGCGCGCGGGTCGATATCCCTTCTTGCCCGTCTTGGGCGCGTCCTTCATGTGCGTGTGCTCGTGGAAGTCCTTGTCGGCGCGCGCGCGGCGGGCGAGGATGGCCTCGCGCGGCGGGTCCGACGGGATCAGCGCGTCGCAGCCCCCGCCGATGAGGTCCTTGCGCCCGGCCGAAAGGAGCGCCTCGCGGACCTCAAAGTAGTTCTCGGGCTTGAAGAACTGCAGCAGGGCGCGCTGGACGCGCCGGTCCTTCATGCCGCGCGCGATCGCGACGGGCTCGCCGGTGTCCGGGTTCTTGCCCGTGTAGTACATCGCGGTCGCCAGGTCGTGCGGGGTCGGGATGAAGTCCTGCACCTGGTCGGGCTTGTAGCCGTTGCGCTTGAGGAACACGGCGAGCTCGATCATCTCCTTCACGCCCGAGCCCGGATGCGACGAGATGAAGTAGGGGACGAGGAACTGCTTCTTGCCGGCCTTGTCGTTCTCCGTCTTGAACTTCTCGGCGAAGTCCTCGAAGGTGTCGTGCGTCGGCTTCTTCATGAGGGCCAGCACCTTCGGGCTCACGTGCTCCGGCGCGACCTTGAGACGGCCGCCGACGTGGCGCGAGGTCAGGTCGCGCATGTATTCCGGAGAGAGGCGCGCGAGGTCCATGCGGATGCCCGAGGCGACGAGCACCTTGTTCACGCCCGGCACCGCGTCGGCCTTGTTCATGAGCTCGACGAGCGGCTTGTGGGAGGTGCCGAGGCACTTGCAGATGGTCGGGCTCACGCAGGAGAGGCGCTTGCAGATCTTCTCGATCTCGGGCTTGGTGCAGCGCATCTTGTACATGTTCGCCGTGGGACCGCCGAGGTCCGACACGACGCCCTTGAACTCCGGGTCCGCCGCCATCGTCTTGAGCTCGGACAGCACGCTCTCCTCCGAGCGCGACTGGATGGTGCGGCCCTGGTGCGCGGTGATGGAGCAGAACGTGCAGCCGCCGAAGCAGCCGCGCATGATCGTGACCGAGTCCTTGATCATCTCCCACGCCGGGATCGCCTCGCGGTAGGACGGATGCGCGCGGCGCGTGTACGGCAGACCGTAATAAAAATCCATTTTTTCCTGCGTCAGCGGGAGCTGCGGAGGAGAGACGACGACCGCGCGCGCGCCATGCCGCTGGACGACGGTCTTGGCGTTGAACGGACTCGTTTCTCGATGGAGAAGGTGCGCGGCCTTGAGGAACTTATCTTTATCTTGAAGAACGTCCTCGTAGCTCGGGATCTCAACAATGTCCGAACCGGAAGGGACGGTCTCGCTCGCGCCCAAGGCGTATGCCACCCCGCGCAGGTCTCGGCAGTCCTTGACCGTCTTCCCCGCCTGCAGACGCCGGGCGATCTCGACGATGGTTTCCTCGCCCATCCCGTAGGCGACAAGGTCGGCCTTTGAATCCATCAAGATGGACGGGCGAACCTTGTCGGACCAATAATCGTAGTGCGCCATGCGCCGCAGCGAAGCCTCGACGCCTCCCGCGATGACCGGCACGCCCGGGAACGCCTCCCGCGCTCGCTGGCAGTACGGAATCGTCGCCCGGTCCGGGCGAAGACCGATCTTACCCCCGGGGGAGTACGCGTCGTCGTTTCTGACTTTCCTGTTGGCCGTATAATGATTGATCATCGAGTCCATGTTCCCGGCGGAGACCGCGAAGAACAGGCGCGGACGGCCGAAGCGGCGCCAGGGCTCGGCAGATTTCCAATCGGGCTGGGACAGGAGGGCGACGCGGAAGCCCGCCTTCTCCAAAACGCGTCCCAAAATCGCCATCGCGAACGAGTAATGGTCGATGTAGGCGTCGCCCGTGACGAAGACGACGTCGACGGCGTCCCAGCCGCGCGCATCCATCTCGGCGCGCGTCATGGGAAGGAAGCGAGGCTCGGGGCGGAAGGAGGGAGCGGACACGACTCTAGTATTATCGCATTTTCCCCTTGAAACCAGGGGGTGCCGGGCCTATACTGCGCACGGGACCCCTCGATGAAAGCCCTCCTGCTCGCCGCCCTCCTCGCCGCGCCCGCCGCTGCCGACGACTTCGCCCCCCAAGCCGGCGGCGTCGTCGGGCAGATGGACGACGTGAAGAACAAATGGGGCGGGAAGGCCCAATCCGCTCCGTTCGCCGCCGCCGCTCCAGAGGCGGAGCTGAGCCCCGAGCAGACGCTGCAGGCCTGGGCCCACGCCTGCCCGGCCATCGCCGCTTACTGGGCGTCCTCGCACTCTCCCGCCAAGCGCGGCCTCGGCGTGTCGAAAAGCTACTCCGGCGGCGCCGCCGTGCTCTCCGACGTGAGCGCGTCGTGGTACTACACCTGGACCGCGGTGCCGCTCACCGGCGGGACGGGCGAGTTCGTCCCGCTTCTGCAGTATCCCCATAACGAGGCGGACGTCGCGATCCTCAAGAAAGACCTGGGGGCGCTGGCGCCGGGGACCGGCCGTCTTCTCGGCTTCAACGAGCCGGACATCGGTCCGAAGCTGCCTGATCCGCCGACGACGACGCAGGCGGAAGGCCTGCTGACCCGGCTCGCTGGATTTTTACCTCCCGGCCTCGAGAAGAGCGTGAAGCTCGGCAGCCCGGCGCTCGCCTCGCCCATCCTCTACGATAAGGCGAGCAAGCGTCAGGAGCCCAATCCTTGGCTGAGCGACTTCATGGACGACTCGGCCAAGGCCGCCGCCGCGCCCGGCCGCCGCGTGGACTTCGTCGCGGCGCACCTGTACGCCGGCATCAGCATCGAGAAGACGGACTCCCCGGAGCTCGCCGCCGCCAAGGTGCAGGCCGCGGTGAAGGGCTTCCTCGACAGGCTCCACGCGCTGGAGCAGGCCTACCCGGACAAGGAGATCTGGATCACCGAGATGGGCTTGATGGATACCCGCAAGACCGAGGACATCGCGGGTCCCGACGACGTCCATTTCAGCCCGAAGGACGACGCCTGCTTCATGGCCCAGACCGTCGGCGCCATGGACGCCGACCCGCGCGTCGCGCGCTACGCGTGGTTCAACGCGGACGAGGCGCATCCGCAGCTCAAGACGCTTCCCAGCGCTCTCCTCTCCCACGGGAAGCCGACGCCGCTCGCCCTGCTTTACAAGCAGTGACGGGTCGGCCCCGCCGCCCCGCGATCAAGTCCTGATCAAATCGCCTCTCCCCGCGTAAGTTCGCCCCTCCCGCCCGCGTATCCTGCGTGGGCGCGGAGCCCGATCCGCAAACGAGGCTCCATCCCGCCCGGAGAACGAATATCTATGAACCGCATCGAAGCCGTCGCCGGGATCAGTGTGATCGCCCTCGCCGCCGCCGGGCTCGGGCAGAAGTACGCGGAGCTGCGCCGCCTGGCGCAGACGCCGGACCCCGTGAAGTTCAGCAAGCCGGAGCTCGCGGCCGCGCTCCGCCCGTCGACGCTCGACTCGGCCGTGCACGCGTTCCTCGCCAACACGGAGAGCGCCGACGACGCCGACCGCATGGTCCATCTCGGCGAGCTCCTCGCCGCGCTCGACGGACCCGACATCACGGACGAGGACCTCGACGCGGAGACGGCCGAGAACCTCGCCAAGAACGTCGTCGCCGTCGTCGAGAAGGGCGGCGACGACTCCAAGGAGGGCGACGAGCTGCGCCGCCGCGCCGTCGGCCTGCTCGCCTCGCGCGTGCCCTCGCCGACGTCGAAGGCGTTCGTGCTCAAGGTCATGACCGAGGGGCCGCAGGACCTGCGCGAGGAGGCGGTCGCCCGCGTCGGCTCGGCGCGCGGCGTGCGCGGACCGTCCGTGTACGCGAAGGTCCGCGAGCTCGCCGACAAGGGTCTCATCCCCGACGAGCTCCTGCCCTCGGCCCTGCGCCGCACGGGCGGCCTCAAGGCGCGCGGCACGCTCGTCTCCATCATGAAGTCGACCGACAGCTCCAAGCTCGTCACGGGCTGCGCGATCGCGCTGCAGGACTACCGCGACCCGGCGCTGTTGGACGACGTGCTCGAGCGGCTGGAGCAGGTGGGCCGTCTCGACTCGGCGGGCAAGATGCCGTGGATCAGCGCGCCTCTCCTGGACGCCTACATGAAGACCGCCGACAAGGCGCAGTTCCGCCGCGGCCTGATGGCCATGGCGGCGCGGCCTGGACTCGCGAAGCTCGAGCATCTCAAGACCGGACTCGCGAGCCCGGACGTGGAGACCCGCAAGATCGCGGCCGTCGCCGTGAAGAAGGCGGTGATCGCGAAAGTCGTCGACGCCCAGGAGGGCGAGGCGATGCTGGCGGGCCGGCTCCAGACGGAGACGGAACCGGTGCTCAAGGCCGAGCTGACGGAGGGCATGGAGCGCGCGAGGGGTCTCCTGCCCGCGCCGAAGACGACGGCGCAGTAAACGGCGCCGCCTGGGATGTTTGGGAGCCTCCCGGTCTCGGCCCGGGGGGCTCCCTTATTTCGCGGGCGGCGGCGCGCAGACTTCGCGCAGAGGCACGAAGCGGGTCGTCTCGGCCTTGCCGAGGACGACGTCGTATTCGGGCTTGATCGAGCGATCGAAAGCGATCTCGAGTCCGCCCAGCCGCTTGGCGTTGTCGGCGGTCCATTTCTGGAAGCGCGCGAGCTCCTCGCGCTGCTCACCGGGCTTGGGCGCCGAGGCGAGCGAGACGTGCGCCTTGAACACCCCGTCGTACTTGTCGAGCTTGCGCAGGCCCTCGTCGGTCATGGCCTGGCGCTTCTTCATGAGCCGCGTCGCCCACTCTCGCGGGATCGGACTCAACGTCAGGGCGACGACTTCCTTGCGGTCGCCATAGAACTCCGGCGTCCCTTTCGTCTTGAGCGTCCCGCTCGACAGATCGGGTCCTTCCAAACCGAGTCTCTCCATCTCGTCGATCTTGGCCGGATCCCAGCCCGCGCCCATGAAGGCGAGCGTGACGTGCAGGTTCTCCGGCTTCTCGAAGCGCAGGCCCGGGAATTTCTTCGCGACTTCTTTCTGAACCTTCGCCCACTTCGACGCGAACCCGGTCTTGCCCAGCGGAAGCGAGGAGAACAAGAGCAGCTTCCCCTTTCCTTGCGCGTCGACCGCGTCGGCGGGGCACGTCAATCCGGCGGCCGCGCAGCGGCCGGCGAGGGCGAGCAGCACGGCCGCAGCGGCGAGGCGCATCACTTGGCGGCGGCGGCGGCCGTCTCGGGCAGCAGCTCGTTGAGGCGGCGCAGCAGCTCGCGGACCTCGGCGGCGCCGCGGATCGACGACTGCATCACGTTGGGCTGGCGGGAGTCGGCCGTCTTGCCGACCGAGACCGCGAGCGCGCCGGGCAGGGCCTGCGCCATGTAAAGGTCGTTGCCCTCGGTCTTGAAGTCGTCGCCGAGAATCAGCGCCTGGGACTCGTCGTCCAGTTCGCCTCGCGACTTCAGGATCTCCACGGCCTTGCGCGCGCCCGTGCCTTTGTGGGCCTTGAAGTACTGCACGTACGGCACGTGGCGCATCGTCGGCATCGGCTTGAGCTGGACCAAGTAGCCCAGGCCCCGAGCCTTGTTGGCCTCGGCCAGCGCGTGGTACAGGGCCTCGTCGCGGTCCTGGTGGTTGCGCAGCTCGATCAGCGTGCGGCTGTCCTCGTGGAAGATCTTGTAGTCCTCGGGCTTGAGCCCGACCTTGGCCGCCGCGGCCTCGAAGACCGGCGTGATCCGCGCGCGCTCGGCGTCGTCGAAGGAGACTTCCTTCCACGTGGGCTCCGCGGGGATCGAGCCGTCGGCGCCGTACTGATAGATGCGGGCGCCGGACTGGACCGCGAAATACATGCCGGCGCGGGTCTCCGGGTCCAGGCGCTCACCCAGCAGATTGGTCATGCCGTTGTGGTCGCCGGTGAAGAAGTGGTTCGTGGAGACGACGACCGCCACGCCGCGCTTACGCAGGCCGGCGATGAGGGCGGCCAACTCTTCGGATGCGGGTACGGCCTTGTCGTCGGGGGTCTTGTCCATCAAGGTGCCGTCGTAGTCCGTGATGATGGCGCGGATGCCGCCCGCGCGGACGCGCTTGGCCACGGCCTGGGCCAGTTCCTCGCGCGAGTACTCCTTCGGGGGCGAGACCTTGAAGTCCGTCGCGGAAAGCTTCTTGCCCAGCCACTTCGGCGCCGCCCAGAGCAGGGCGCCGATGACGGCGAACATCGCCAGCATCGGCCACAGCGCCGACGGGAACATCGGATGGAAGGCGCTGGTGATCGCCCCGAAGGAGGCGTAGCCGAAGGCCGCGGCGATGGAGGCCAGCGCCGCGCGCACGCCGAGCAGGCGGCCGGTGTGGGCCGAGTCGAGCTTGGCCTCGCGCTGGACGACGGTGTCGATGGTGATCTTGTTGGGCGCGTTGACGAGGCCGACGATCAGCACGCCGAGCAGCAGCGCCGGGATGTTGCCCCAGAAGGCCAGCGGCAGGCCCAGCGCCGAGAGTCCGACGAACGCGTACTTCATCCAGCCGCGGTCGGTGAGCCGCGCGGAGGCGCCGTAGAGGATCGCCGCGGCGCCCATGCCGAGCGCGGCCAGGGCCAAAGCGTGCGGGAAGAGGTAGAGGCCGAGCCACGCGCCCATCGCGCCGAGCACCGCGGCGCGGAGGATCGAGTTCCAGCGGCCGGGCAGGTTCAGCATCGTCGAGCCGGCCAGGAGCTGGCCGAAGAACATCGAGCCCTGGAGCTGGCCTTGTAAAGAGGCGCCCCCATTGAGATCTCGGGCCGCGAACGGGACGAGGATCGACTGGACCGGGTACACGACGAACGAGTACGCCATGCTCAGAAGCGATCCCGTTCGGAGCACCGGGTTGCGCCACAGCTTGCGCAGGACGTCCGAGGTGAAGACCAAGCCGGCCAGCGCCGCGCCGACGAGCGGGAGCGCCGCGAACTGCGGGAAGATCGGGTGCAGGAAGGCGAACATCCCGCCGCCGACGGCGAGCGATGCGGCCCAGACGCCGATCGTGCGCCAGCGGGAGGCGGGCGCCGCGGCCTGCGCGCCCGCCGCGGCCTTTTTCACGGCGACGTGCGGGATCGTGAACCACTGGATCGCCGCCGCGACGCCGGCCAGGCCCGCGCTGAGGATGAACATCGAGGAGTAGCCGTGCACCGCGCCGATCGCGGACGCCAGGTGATCGACCCATCTGCCCGCCAGCAGGAACGTGCCGAGCAGGACGTTGAGGCCGATGAAGTTCATGTTCGCCGCGGCGTTGAGCACCGAGAGGCGCTTCGGGTCGGAGCCGGCCATCATCGGCATCAGCTTGTCCTCGGCGACCAAGGTGCTCGCGACGTTCCAGCTGCTGAACAACGAGACGGCCAGCAAGGGCCAGAAGGTCGCCGCGTGGAAGACGAGCAAGGTCGGGATCGCCAGGACCACCGCGACGCGGACGACGTTGTTGAACGCGAACGTGTTGCGGAAGCTCAGGCGGTCGGCGATCAGGCCGCTGAGCGGCGCGAGGAGGATCGCGGCGACGGCGCCCAGCGACATCAGATCGGTGTAGCCCTGCTTGCCGACCAGGATCTGCGCCAGCATCGGGTAGGCGATGGAGCCCGCGAGCACGAAGCCCGCCAGGTACAGGCTGCGCGCGACGAGCCAGCCGATCATCGCCCGCGTGCGGACCTTGTCGCTCAACTGCTCGACCGGCTGTCCGGCCGCCGAGCCCTTGAGATCGTCGAGCATCGTGGCGGCGACCAGCAGGCCGTTGCAGACCGCCCACTCCGCCCGCTGGAGCAGCGACGGCTCCAGGTAGCGGCCCCCGGCGAACGGCGCGGGCGGGCTCAGAATGCGCTCCAGGCGCTGATCGGGGGTGATGACGAGGAAAGGATCGTGATGGATGCTCAGCAGCATCCCGGGCGACGGACGGAAGCCGAACTCGGCGCCGTTGATCGGGTGCGTCCGACCTTCGGCGTCGGCGCTCCAGCGCGCCTCCAGGCGGCGCAGGAAGGAGGCGACGCGGCGCGAGCCGCCGTCGGCCGTCAGCACGTGCAGGTCGAAATCGCTGGTCGCGGTGGCGGAGCCCGCCGCGAAGCTGCCCAGCAGCACCACGCCGACGACGCGGTCGGCGGCGGAAGGGTCTTCTTGACCGACGACCTCGGCCACGGCCCGGCGGAATCCGTCCAATACGCGGTCCTGGCTCGCGTCCTGGAACTCGGCGGCGGCGTCGTTGGTGTCGCTGCCCGCGAGGCCCTCGAAATAGGCCTTCACCTGCGCCGGGGGCAGGACCGAGGCTCCGTGCAGGGCCTTGCGGATCTGCTTGCGCAGGTTGCTGGAGTTGCGGCGCGGATTATAAGCGATGGCCCGTCCCAGGAAGTCGACGAACGCGGCGCGCGCCTCGGCGGGGACGCGGGACGAGAAGTAACGGTCGTACACGCCGAGCGACTCGCCGGTGATGTAGTCGTGGGAGCCGGAGCGGGAGCCGACGATGCGCACGCCGCCGACCATGCCCATCATGCGCGAGTCGACGAAGAAGCCGCGGGCGTCGGCGTCGGAGACCGACGTTTCCCTCTTCAGCGAGGCGCGCACGGCCTTGTACTCGCGCCAGTTGTCGACGTTGACTTCCAGGAAGTAGTGGCTGAGCGAGTGGAACCAGAGCCCGATCTCATGGAAAACCGAGCGCGCGGCGGACGCCGGAACGGCCGCGTAGACCGCCGGCTTGGAGGCGACGGAGAGCAGGACCTCGCGCGAGGCGGCCGGTCCCGACTTGCCCAGGACGACGAGGCCCTGGCGGCGCGGGTCGCCGGTGCCGCCGACCGAGAAGGACCGGGCGCCGGGGATGCCCTTCTCCATCTCCGCGTCGTTGCCGTTGCCCTGGTCGGGCAGCGCGCGGCCGGAGAGCTTCTCGCCCAGCTTCGCGAGCCACGAGGCCTTGTCCGCCGCCTTCGGCGCGTACATGCCGTCGCCGAGGATGACGACGTCCTTGCCGTTCAGTCCTCGCTGGGCGGCGATGAAGCGGGAGGCGTTGGCCTTGGTGTTGACCGAGACGACGAGATACGGAGGATTGGAGGGGTCCTTGGCCATGCGCGCCCGGACCGTCAGGGCGCTGCCGCGCTTGGCGAGCTCGTCCTGCAGGATCGCGCCGGCGCCGCGCACCTGTTCCCACGAGGAGCCGACCTTCAACTTGATCGTGTAGGTGTACGGCCGCCAGACCTGGGCCGGGTCGTTCTCGACGTTCAGGGTATGCGCGCCGATCGCGGGGAAGCGCGAGATGGCGGATTCGGCGGCGGAGCCGACGAGGGCCTTCGTCTCGGCCGACATGGCCGGCGCCTCGTGAACGAGGACCGGCTTTCCCGCGTCGTCGTAGCGGTACACCTTGCCGCCGGCGTCGACGGCGACGTACATGCCGGCGCGGGTCCCGACGGGCAAAGTGGAGAGGGAATCGAACACCGACTCGGGGCGGTCGCTGATCACGTCGACGGTCTTGCCCACCGCATGGACGGACCGGATCGCGGAGACCATCTCCGGGGCCAGCTTGTTGTCGAAGGCCGCGTTGGCGTCGGACAGCGTCTCGTCGTAATCGGAGAACACCGCCTGCTTGTCGGCGGCGGCGGAGATGTGGGCGTCGGTGAGGTCCGGACCCGCGGGGCGCAGCGAGTTGACCTGGCCGGTGAGGGCCGCGACCATGCGCAGCAGCAGGGCGTGGGTGCGGTAGGCGATCGGCGAATCGATGGCGGACGGGGCGGCCGGGACGGCCTTGGCGGCTTCAGGCGCGCCGGCGGGCGTCAGCGCCGAGAGCGGAGCGATCGCGGCCGGGACGTCCTTGCGCTCCGGGCCTTCGGCGGCCGCGGCGGCGACCGGGGCGGCCTGCAGGGCGGCGGCCGGAGCGGCGGCGGGCAACGCGGCCGGAGCGGTGAGCGCCGGGGCCGTCGGGATCGACGCGGCCGACAGGCCGGGGGCGGCCTGGAAAGAAGAAAGCCCCGACGCGTTGAGCAGCGTCGGGGCGTTTCCGGCGGGAGCGACGGGCGCTCCCACCGAGGGAAGGCGGACCGGGACGCCCTCGACCACCTGGGCGGCCGCTCGCGCGGCCTCGAAGCCGGGAGACAGGCCGATCAGGGCCGAGCTGACGACGAGCGCGACGAATTTATTCAGCTTGCCGGTCACCCCATGATTATAAGGGCGCCCGCTCAACGGCACCACCGACTTAAGACCCAGACGACGGGTGCGAAGGGCCTAGCCCGGGGGTGTTATAATCCCTGTCACTGCTGGATGTAAGTTCCCAGCCCCCCCTTTGGTAAGAGAAAGGAAGGATCAATAAGGTGGACGCCGAGATCGACCGCCTGATCGCCTTGCACGCCGATAAGGCCTACGCGGTCGCCTTGCGTCTCACCGGGAATCCGGCCGACGCCGGCGACGTGGTCCAAGAGGCTTTTCTCCGCGCCATGAAATACTTCGCGACGTACGATCCGAGCCTGCCCTTCGAGGCCTGGCTGAACCAGATCCTGCGCAACGTGTACCTCACGTACCTGCGCAAGGAGGCCTCCCGGCGCTCGGTCTCGCTGTCGGCGCGGGCCGACGAGGACTCGGCCTCGCTCGAGGACGCGCTCGCCGACGCGGGGCCGGGCCCGGAGCGCTGGGCCGAGGCGCGCGACGCGGGCGACCGGGTCCAGGCCGCGCTCGGCCGCCTCACGCCGCCGCTGAAGCTGGCGGTCGCGATGGTCGACCTCGAGGGCTCGACTCGCGAGGAGGCCGCGGCCGCGCTCGGCTGCTCTCTGGCGGCGCTCGACGTGCGCCTGCACCGCGGCCGGAACCGCCTGAAGGAGCTCCTGTCATGAACTGCCACTCCTTTGATAACGTCTCGGACCTCTACCGCGAAGGCCGCCTGTCGGCGCGGCGCATGAAGGCTGCCGCGAGCCATCTCGAGTCCTGCCCCGCTTGCCGCGCGCTCGCGGCTCCGCTCGCGGCCGCCCCGGCTCCCCACGCGCCGAAGTCGCTCAAGGACAAGCTGCGCGCGGCGGCGAAGGCCGGCGCGCCGGAGGCGCCCGCGCCCCGCGCGGCCCCGACCGACCTCCCCTTGTGGCCGCGCGAGGCGCGCGGGATCGTGATCGCCGCGGCGGCGCTGCTGGTCGTCGGCCTCCTAGTCGCCGCCGTCGGAGCGCCGTCCCAGTCGGCCGGCGGCATCGCGTCCGTGGAGGAGCCGTGAAAAGCCCGCACGCCGAGACGTGGCGCCGCGCCGGCGAGATCGCGCTGCTGTCGCTCGCCTTCCTGGCCCCGCTCGCCGCGCACGGCCGCACCTACGACCCGGCGGCGCTGAAGACCGCGCTGTTCGAGTCCTGCGCCCTGGCCCTTGCCGCGTCGTGGATCCTGAAGGGGCTCGCCCGCGGACGCTGGGCGGCCGCGGCCGCGTCCCGGCCGGCGCTGACGCCCCTCCTGGCGCTCGCCGCGTGGACGCTGGCGCGGTTCGCGCTCGCGCCGTTCAAGAGCGCCGCGCTGCCCGACCTCGCGCTGACGCTCTCCGCCTGGATCGTCTACGCCGTCGCCTTGCTCGAGTTCGGCGGCGCGCGTTCCGCCGCGCGTCTGGCGTTCTGGACCGCGGCCTCGGCGGCTCTCGTCGGCGCTCTGGGCGCAGCCCAGCTCTTCGCTCACGGGCCGGGCCTGACCGCGACCTTGACGAGCCCCGATCAGCTCGCCTCGTTCGCCGCGGTGGCGCTGCCCGTGGTGCTCTCCTTGAGCTTGGACCCCGAGTCTTTCGGGGCGCGACGCCTGCTCTCGGGGTCGACCGCCGTCGTGCTGACGCTCCTCGTCGTCTGGTCCGGCTCGCTCCGCGGACTCGCCGCGTTCGCGCTGTCCGCCGTGATCTTCGCGCTCGTCGCGGCGTTCCTTCTGCGCGGCCGCGTCCCGCGCCGCTTCGCGCTCGTCGTCGCGCTCCTGTCCGCGCTGCTCGCCGCGTTCGCGTTCGGCGTCTCCGACGCGATGGCCCCGAGCGCAGGCGTTACCAGCCTCTTCGCCGGCACCGGAATCGTCGGAGGCGCGCTGCTCGCCTGGACTTTGCTCGCCGGCATTTTCGGCGGCCTGCGCGCGGCGCGGGACCTGCGCGCGCGCGGCGCGCTGGCGGAGGCCGGCTACGCGGCGGCGTTCGCTTCCGCCTTCGCCGCGTGGGCGGCCGCCGGCGCGCTGGGGCTGACGCCCCGCCACGGCGCGGGCTCGTGGCTGGCCTGGGCCGCCGGCGCGATCGCCGCGGGAATGGTCCCCCTCGCAAGCACGCGCGGCGTCGTGCTGACGATGCCGCTGCCGTTCGGAGAGGACGTGCGCCGCCTGATGCAGGGGACGGTGCTCGGCCTGTTCGCCGTCGCCGCCGTCTGGCCGGCGGGCTGGCTGG
Organism: Elusimicrobiota bacterium; assembly: GCA_035606075.1. Classification (GTDB taxonomy): domain Bacteria; phylum Elusimicrobiota; class Elusimicrobia; order UBA1565; family UBA9628; genus GWA2-66-18. Next base: position 10,699 of record DATNGC010000025.1, on the reverse strand, counting down.
CCTCCGACGTGCGCTATAACCGCGCGCTGGCCGAGGCGCGGGCGGGCGGCCTCGACGCTGCGCTCGCCGACGCCGGCCAGGTCTGGCGCGGCAGTTCCGTCTACGCGCCCTCGATCTACCTGCGCGGACGCGTCCTTCTCGACCAAGGGAAGCCGGGCCAGGCTCTCGACGAGTTCGCCCGCCTCGACGACGTCTCGCCGAACTTCTCCCGCGTCCACGCACGCCGCGCGGAGGCGTACGCCTCCCTGCAGGACTGGAATTCGTCAGTGATCGAACGCGAGCTGCAGGCCGGGCTTACGCCGCTCGACGTCTCGAACTTGACGGCCTGGGCCGAGGCCGCGCGCGCCGCCGGGGACATGGGCGCGGCCCGCCGCGCCGCGGCCCGCGCGCAAGCCGTCGCCCCGGAGGACGAGAACGTGAAGCTTCAACTGGCGGCGAACAGCCTTCTCGAGAGGCGCATCGCCGCCCGGGACGCGGCCGCGCGGGGACGCAAGGGCACCGCGTTCAAGCCGAAGCTGCGCCCGCGCTGAGCGCGCGCGCGCTCAGTTCGGCGCGGCTTGGCGCGACAGCGTCAGCGTGTTGTAGGACTCGCCGTCGCTGAAGCGCAGCTCGAGGCGGGCGATCGTGCCGGGCTCGATGCGCACGAAGCGCTCGCGCGGCTGGAGGGAGTCGTCGAGGCGCGTCCATTCGCCGACGCCGGGAAGGATCCACTGCTCGAGGCGGATCAGGACGTTGCCCGGCGGGAGCTTGAGCTTGAGCTCGCGCTCCTCGGACTTGCGGCCGACGGCGGTCTTGCCGGCTTCCTTGCCGTCGACGAAGATCTTCGTGTACGAGACGCCGTCGTCGTCGGGGTTCGGCACGCTCTCGTTCACGACGAGGATGAAGTTCGGATCCTTGACCTCGGGAGGCTCCGCGGGCGCGCGGCGCTCCGCGGGGACCGGAGGCACGGCCGGGAGCGACGACGCGCCGGCGGACGTCCTGCGCGGGGCGCCGCAGGCGGCGGCGAGAAGCAGGCCGGCGAAGAGGGGCGCGCGCTTCATTTGGCGATCACCCGGAACGAGTACTTGTCGCGCACGTTGTTCTGCGCGGGGTCCGCGGGCTGAAGGCGCACGTCGTAGGTGCCGCGGTCGAGCTCGCGCGTGAGCACGACCGGCTCGCCGGGCTTGGCCGCGGACGCGGCGGCGAGCGGCTTGTACTCCTGGTCGAACAGGGTCATCGTCGGCGTCACGTTGATGACGCCGGTCAGATCGAGCTCGACGACGCCTTTCTGATAGACGTTGAACTCGTACCAGTCCAGGTCGCCCTTGGGCGCGAAGTAGCCGTCGACCGAATCGCCGACCTTGAGCCCCTGCACGGCGGCCGTCGAGTCGTTGGGCTCCCACTCGAGGCCCGTCTGCCACGGGATCAGCTTCTTGGCCAGGGTGTAGGAGTTGCGGCTGTCGGCCTTCCGTCCGGTCTTTTCCGTCACGACGAGATAGTAGTCTCCCTTGGTCACGCCGTAGCCCGTCAGCACCTCGGGCTGCTCCTTGCCCGCGTTGTCGACGACGAGCAGGTCGTTGCCCACCGAGTCCTTGAGCGTGAGCACGAGGTCCATGCCCGGCACGCCGGACAGGTCGGCGCGCAGAAGATACTTGGCTTCGGTGGCCACGGACACCTTGTACCAGTCGGCGTCGCCGGCCGGCGCGATGGTGCCCTGGATGGAGTCGCCCTCGAACGGCGTCGCGTCGGCGCGCTGGTTGTTGGGCTCGAACTCGGTGCGGCCCTGGTAGGGCAGCAGCTCGGTCATCAGGTCGAAGGGCACGTCGGGGTTGCCCGCGTTGTCGTACTTCGAGCGCAGGCGCAGGAGGTATTTCGCCGGACCGCGCACGCCGAAGTTGCGCAGGCTCTCGCCCTCGCCGATGCCGCCCTGGTCGACCGCGACGAGCTTGTAGTTGTTCGTGTCGTAGACCTCGAGGACCGGGTCGACCTTCGGGACCTCGCTGACGTCCACGTTCAGGAGGAAAAGCCCCTGCTTCTGCACGTCGACCGAGAACCAGTGGTCGACGCCCTGCGCGTTCGGGTCGTCGGAGAGGAGGTTCTTCGTCGGCCAGTACCAGCCGCGCACCACGCCGCCCGCCTCGATGGGCTGGGCGGTCAGCGCGCTGAAGTTGGGCTCGCGCTCGCGCCCGGCGGAAGGCTCGAGCTTCGTGACGAGCTTGTACTCCTGCGCCGGGTTGTTCGCCGCGGGGTTCTTGTTGGAGACCGTCAAGTAGTACACGCCGGGAGAGACGCCGAGGTCGAGCAGCTGCTCGTCGCCGCCGACCGTCGTCTCGTCGACGCGCACCAGCTCCCGCCGGTCCTTGTCGTAGGCCGAGATCACGAAGTCGATGTCGCGGATGCCGCCGAGCTTGGCGCTGAGAACTCCTTCCGTGGGCACGTCAAGTCGCCACCAATGGGCTTCCTTGGAATCCTTCATCGTCCCCACGCCCGTCGCACCCGGCTTCAGAGGCGTTGCCTGCTGATACGAGTAGTTCGGCTCTTTTTCTTTGGTAGGACCGCAGGAAATTAACAAAGGGGCCAGGCACAAAATTAACTTCTTCGGGAACCTTTTGAGGGGGCTCATCGTAAACATAGTATGCCTAGAGCCCCAAGAATACATTATCCCGGCGCCGTCTATCATGCGATGTCCCGCGGCATGGAGGGACGCGATATTTTTAGAGACGACCTTGATCGCGGAACGTTCGTCAAGATGCTTTCGCAGGCGAAGAAAGCCCACGATTTTCACGTTTTCGCCTACTGTTTGATGGGTAACCACTTTCATCTCCTGGTCCAGGTCGGAGAGCCCCCTTTATACTCCGGAATGCACGATTTCCTGACACGCTACTCGCAGTATTTCAATCGGAGACATTCTCATCAAGGTCATCTCTTTCAATCGCGATACACCGCGCCGCTGTGTCGGCAAGACTCATATCTAAGGACTCTCCTCCGCTATATTCACATGAATCCCGTCCGGGCCGGTCTTGTCATGGACCCCACTGATTGGTCCTGGAGCGGCCACAACGGCCTCATCGGAAGGACGATCGATCCGTTGCTCGATCTCAGTGGTCTCGCCGCTATTCGCGGCGAGACCCTTGCGGAGTTGAGGTCAGCTTATCTCGAATCAATAGCGGGAAGCACCGGCGACGACATCGGGATCGAGTATGCCGACGGAAAAGCCGACAAGATTCTTCCGGACGCTCCACCATTGACGCTGCTTGCTCGCCACGCAGCCTCGAAATTCGGACTCGACGGTGAAGAACTTTGCGGTGGAAAGAGAGGCAGATCATTCAGCGCCGCGAAGCTTGCGTTCATCGAACAGGCTCATCGCCACGGATACCGTCTAAAAGAGATCGCCCAGACACTGAATTGCTCACCCGCCGCCGTCACGCTCCTCCGTCAACGAAGAAGTTAATTTTGTGCCTGGCCCCTTTGTTAATCGCCGCATGTAAGGCGAACGAGGAGTGTTTTGGTACCATGGAGCATGCGCATGTTGTGGCTCAAACGGACTATCCTGGCGGCTCTCGGCGTAGGCGTCCTGGCGGGAGGCGCGGCCGGCACGATGGTCCTCTCCGGCTGGTGGCGCTACCACTCGCTCGAGCGCGGCATCGTCGAGAAGATGGATCAGTATTATCTCAACCTCACGGTGCCGGGGCGCGAGGAATACCTGCTCGAGAGCGACGAGACCTTCGAGGTGCCCTACATGGCCTCCAAGATGTCGGTCGCGGCCGTGCCCACGCGCATCCTCGACGATAAGGACCGCCTGATCGCCGAGTTCTCGGTGGAGAAAGGCCAATACGTGCGCTCGGCCGACGACCTCCCGTCCTATCTAAAGAAGGCTCTGGTCGCCAGCGAGGACGCGCACTTCTACTCCCATCACGGCATCGATTGGCGCGCCACGGCGCGCGCGGCCGTCGTGACGCTGCTTCACGCGCGGCGCCAGCAGGGCGGCTCGACCTTGACCCAGCAGCTGGCCAAGCAGATGTTCACGACGCGCAAGAAGACCCTCGGGCGCAAGATCTTCGAGCTGTTCTGCGCGTTCAAGCTCGAGCAGAAGTACACGAAGGATCAGATCCTGCTCATGTACTTGAACTTCGCCTATTTCGGCCACGGCTGCTTCGGCGTGGAATCGGCGTCGCAGTATTACTTCGGCAAGCCCGCGTCCGCCCTCGACGTGGGCGAGGCCGCGATGCTCGTCGCGACGATCCCCAACCCGAACAAGTATTCGCCGCTGGACAACCCCGACTTGGCCAAGGCGCGCCTTCGCACCGTGCTCGGCCGCATGGTCAAGAACGGCTACGTGCCCGACTCCGAGGTCGAGCGCATCGAGCGCGACTTCTGGGACTCGTTCCACCGCCGCATGCAGTCGCCCGAGGTCTCGTTCTGGCGCACGCGCGTCAACGCGGCGCCCTACGTCGTCGAGTACGTGCGGCGCCAGATGCTGCGCAGCGTGACGAAGGAGCGCCTGCTCAAGGGCGGCCTCACGATCCGCACCACGTTCGACCTCGACTTCCAGCGCGCCGCGCAGGAGGCGCTGGCCGAGCGGCTCGCTCACGAGAACGCGCCGAACGCCCAGGCCGACGAGGACGGAGATCCCGCGGGGAAGGACGAGCCCGTCGAGGGCGCGGTCGCCGCGCTGCGCCCCGCGGACGGCGCCTTGCTCGCGCTCGTCGGCGGCTCGGGCTTCACGTTCCAGAACCAGCTCGACCGCGCGAGCGACGGGCGCCGCCTGATGGGCTCGGCGGTCAAGCCGTTCGTCTACGCGACCGCCTTCGAGACCGGCAAGGCCAAGCCCGACGACGTCTACGACGACAAGCCCATCGCCTTCCCGTCGCCCGGCGGCAAGCCTTGGAAGCCGCACAACTACGGCAACAAGTACTACGGCAAGGTCCGCCTCGACTTCGCGCTGTGGAAGTCGCTGAACTCGGTGGCGATCCAGCTCCTGCACGACATCGACATCGGCCGCGTGATCGACGCGCTGTCGCTCGCCACCGGCATCCCGCACGACCGCTGGCCGCGCAACCTGACGCTGGCTCTCGGCACCGACGACGTCTCGCCCGTGCAGATGGCTACCGCCTACGCGGTCTTCGCCGACGGGGGCCGCGCGGTGCGGCCGTGGTGGCTGCGCCAGGTCGAGGACCGCGACGGCAAGGTCCTGATCCCCGGCACGGCGCCGAGGGATCCGGGCCCCGTCGTGTTCTCGACGACGACCGTCGCCACGACCGTCCAGGTCATGAAGGGCGTCCTCGGCCCCGAGGGCTCCGCCGGCGCGCAGGCCCGGAAGATCGGCTTCAACATCCCCGCTGCCGGCAAGACGGGCACCACGAACGATTATCGTGACGCCTGGTTCGCCGGCGTGACGCCCGACCTCGCCGCGGCCGTCTGGATCGGTCACGACGACGGCGTGCCCATGTCCCCCGGCAAGGCCGGCGGCGCCATCTCCGCCCCGGTCTGGCTGAGGTTCGTCAAGAACGTCTACCTGTCGCGCCCGACCCGGGACTTTTCCCCTCTCGCCGCCTCGCGCTGACGCGGAACTTTTCCGGCCCTCTCTCCGTATGGAGGGATGGGCTATTGGGCAGAAGCCGCGCTCCACGTGCTCCTTCCGCGCGCCTGCGCGCATTGCCGCCGGGACCTGCCGTTCCGCTCGGAGGGCCCGCTATGCGCCGCCTGCGGAGCGGCGCTGCCGCCTCCGCCCGACCCCGCCTGCGCGCGCTGCGCCGGCGCGCTCGGCTCCGGGACCGGCCTCTGCCGCGCTTGCGCCGGCCGCCTGTTCGCCTGCCGTCTGACGCGGGCCGCGGCGTCGTACCGCGGCCCGGCGGCGTCCCTCGTGCGCGCGTTCAAGTTCCGCGGCCTGCCGTGCGCCGCGCGCGAGGCGGGTCGAATCATGGCGGCCGACTTCGCTCGGCGGCCGGAGCTGTCGGGCTTCGACGCCCTGGTGCCCGTGCCTCTGCATCCGCGACGCGAGCGCGAGCGCGGCTACAACCAGGCGAGCCTCCTGGCGCGCGAGCTCGGCGCCGCGACGGCTCTGCCCGTCCGCGACCTGTTGACGCGGCCGCGCGCGGCCGCGCCGTCCTGGCGCCTGGGGCGCGCGGAGCGGAAAGAGGAGCTCGCGGGCGCTTTCGCCGCGCGCCCCGGCGGCGGCGCGAAGGGCCTGCGGCTGCTGCTCGTCGACGACGTCTGCGCGAGCGCGACGACCTTCGAGGAATGCGCGCTGGCCCTGCGGCGCGCCGGGGCGCGGGACGTCGCCGGCTACGCCTTCGCCCGGGCGGGCCGCTTCTTTACTTGAGCCCGAGCAGCTTCTTCCACCAAGGCGCCTGCGCGGCCACGGCCTTCGTGCGCACGCTCGTGGCCTCGACCGCCTGCGCGGCGAAGACGGGGAGCGTGAACAGGAACGTCGCGCCCGAGCCGGGCTGGCTCTCGATCCACATCCGCCCCTTTTGAAGGACGACGAGGGCCTTCGCGATGGACAGGCCGAGCCCCGTGCCGCCGACGTGGGTCTCCCCGCCGGAGATCTGCGCGAACTTCTCGAAGACGCGCGTCTGCTCTTCCTGGGGGATGCCGGGCCCGGTGTCCGAGACGGCGAACTCCACGAAGGTCGCCGCGCCCTCGGTGCGGCGCGCGAGCTTGACCGTGATCTTGCCGCCGGCCGGCGTGAACTTGATCGCGTTGGAGAGCAGGTTCACGATCACCTGCACGGTGCGCGGCGAGTCGGCGTCGACGAGCGGCAGGCCGCCCGGCGCGGTCAGCGCGAGCTCGATGCGCTTCTTCTGCGCCCAAGGCTGCAGGCCGTCGACCGCCTCCTGGGCGATCTTCTCGGGCTCGACCGGCTTGGGGAACACCGACATCTGCCCCGACTCGATCTTCGAGAAGTCGAGGATGCCGTTGATCATCTCGGCCAGCCGGTCGGAGTTCTTGAGCGCGGTCGACAGCATCCGCGTCTCCTCGGTCTCCATCTTGGCCCCGAACTCCGACTGGATGATCTCGAGCGCGGCGCGGATCGACGACAGCGGCGCGCGCAGCTCGTGCGTCACGTGCGCCACGAAGTCGCGCTGCATGCGCTGCAGCTCGCGGTGCTTCGTCGCGTCGGGCAGGGCGGTGACCACGCCGACGACCTTTCCGGCCTCGGTCTGCACGACGGCGCTGGAGGCCTTCAAGGTCTTCTTGACCTCGTCGGCGCCCGACGTCTTCACGTCGGGCTTCACGTCCGCGTCGCCCGAGTTCTGCAGGTTGCTGGCCATCGTCACGACGAACTGGTCGCTCGACTTCTCGGTGATCGCCTTGCCGGCCGACTTGGCCAGCGTCTCGCCGTAGATCGACTCGGCGGCCGGGTTCATCATCAGGATCTTGCCCTGGTCGTCGACGACGACGACGCCCTCGACCATGTTCTGGATGACGCCGGACGTGCGCGCCGCCTCGTTCTCGACCTGCTTCTTCTCGCGGCGCAGCGGGAGCGTGACCTCCTCGACGTGCTTGGCGATGTCGGCCTCGAGCATCTTGAGGACTTGGGCGATCACCTTGGCGCGCAGGACGGGATCCGGGACGGCCTTCTCAACGAGCGTCGTCAAGGTGCGCTCGAGCGAGCCGGAGGCGATCGCCGCGGAAATGTCGGCGATCTGCTCCTCGGCGGACTGCGCGCCGCCGGCGCCCGCGCCCGCCCCGGCGCCCGCGCCGCCGCCTTCACCGGCTTCGGGGACCGCGCCCTCGCCGCCGCCGGCTCCCGCCCCCACGCCCGCGCCCGCCCCGCCGACCGCGCCGCCCTCGGCCGGAGCCGAGCGCTGGCCCGCCTTCATGTACACGGCCTCGTTGAGGCTCAGGTGCGTCACGCCCTTGCCCGCCAGGAACGCCTTGGGATCGGTCGAGGCGGCCGCGTCGGCGCGCAGGGCCGCCAGCTCGCAGAAGCCGGCGAGCTCCTCGTGCGTGAGGCCCGCCCGGAACGACATGCTGGTGAGCTTAAAGCGGTTATAGAGGTTGATGATCGAGTTCGGCAGCTGGTTGGCCATGCCGATCACTTTGCCGTTTGCCAGGAGCTTCTGCTGGTCGAGGCTCACGATGAGCTCGCCGTTGGGCGCCAGGGCGAGGGCGGCGTCGAGGTTCTCGCGGGCGGTCCGGATCGTCGCCGCGACCGCTGGGTGGCCGACCTTGTACAGCGCCATCTGGCCCAGCGCCTTGCCGATCGTCTTCAGCGCCTCGAGGCACTGGCGCTCGAGATTGCCGCCCGCGGCCGACGGCGCGGCCGGAGAGGCGGGAGCGGGCGGCGAGGAGGGGTTTTCTTCCATGATCGGCCTCGGGCCCAGTATAGTCGATGCGTCGGGGCTTGTCCATGGCCGCTGATATATGGAAAAATGCGCCCCTCGCGATGAAATCCCTGGACCTCTGCGTCGTCGGCGCCGGCTACGTCGGCTTGGTCACGGGAGCCTGCCTGGCCGAGCTCGGGCACCGCGTGGTCTGCGTCGACTCGGACCCCAAAAAGCTCAAGACCCTCAAGGCCGGCAAGGTGCCCATCCACGAGCCCGGCCTCGACGAGCTGTTCAAGCGCGTCGTGAAGTCCAAGCGCCTCTCCTTCGCCGGCTCGGTCGAGGAAGGCCTCAAGTTCCAGGGCCGCCGCGCCCAAGTGGTCTTCATCGCGGTCGGAACGCCGCCCCGCCACGACGGCTCCGCGGACCTCTCCGCCGTCGAGCACGTGGCCGAGACGGTCGCCAAGCACATCGATTCATACACCGTCATCGTCGATAAGTCCACCGTTCCGGTTCAAACCGGCGAATGGGTTTCCCGCACGGTCCAACGCTTCAACAAGAGCGGAACCGCCTACGACGTCGTCTCCAACCCCGAGTTCCTCAGCGAAGGTTCGGCCGTCAAGGATTTTCTGCACCCGGACCGCGTGGTCCTCGGCGTGTCCTCCAAGCGCGCCGAGGCCGTGATGCGCGAGGTCTACGCGCCGCTCAAGACCGCCGTGCTCGTGACCGACGTCAAGAGCGCGGAGCTGATCAAGCACGCCTCCAACTCCTTCCTGGCCACCAAGATCTCCTACATCAACGCCGTCTCCGCGCTTTGCGAGAAGGTCGGCGCCGACGTCAAGCTCGTCGCCCAGGGCATGGGCCTCGACCGCCGCATCGGCCCGATGTTCCTCAACGCCGGCATCGGCTTCGGCGGGTTCTGCTTCCCGAAGGACCTCGAGGCCTTCTACTGGATCAGCAAGCAGAAGGGCTACGACTTCCATCTCCTCAAGTCGGTCAAGGAGATCAACGAGCACCAGAAGACCTGGGTGGCGCGCAAGATCGAGGAGAAGCTCTGGAACCTCGAGGGCAAGACCGTCGCGCTCCTCGGCCTGGCCTTCAAGCCCGACACCGACGACATGCGCTTCGCCCCGTCGATCGACATCGCCGTCCAGCTCAAGGCCCGCGGCGTGAAGCTGCGCGCGTTCGACCCGGTCGCGATGGAGCGCGCGAAGGCCCTTCCGGAGTTCGCCGGCGTCGAGTTCGCCAAGGACGAATACGCGGCCCTGAAGGGCGCGGACGCGGTCGCGATCCTCACCGAGTGGCCCCGCTTCAAGGACCTGGACCTCCAGAAGGCGAAGAAGTCCATGCGCACGGCGGTCCTGCTCGACGGGCGCAACGTCTTCGACCCGGCGGAAGCGCTCGCGCTCGGCTTCGATTACGCCGGCGTCGGCCGGCCCTGATTCGCGGGCCCCTTCACCTCCGCAAAATCAAGACGACTTCCTCGACGGTCTTTCCCGCCTCGTTCACGTAGCGGCTCTCCTTCCACTTCTTGAAGCCGCATTTCTGGGCGACTTTCCGCGAGGCCGGATTCGACTTGGCGACCCGGGCATACAGAGGCCGGAGACGGTGATCCCGCAGGAGCAGCCGCAAGCCTTCCGTGGCGAGCCCGCGCCCCCAGGACTCCTGGCCGATCCAGTAGCCGATCTCCCGCTTCTTGGGCGCGCCCGTCCCGGTCCGGTAGAAGCTCACGACGTAGCCCGCGACCTCCCCGTCGGCGAGGATCGCCTTCTTCAAGCAGAGCCGGTTCTTGAGGACCTTCCTCCAGTGCTTGAAGAAGGCGGGCTTGGACCGCGGCGTGAACGCCCCGGCCCTGTTGGCCTCGGGGTCCGCGTGCATCCGGTAAAAGGCCGGGATGTCCCTGGGGGCCGCGTCGCGTAGCGTGACGATGGTCTTCATGGCGACTTCCCCCATTGTACCTCGGCCGGCGGGGACAGCGGCGCTCGTTTTTGATATGAATATGTCATGAAGCGGATATTGATCACCGGCGGCGCGGGATTCCTCGGCAGTCATCTGTGCGAGCATTTCCTCGCGAAGGGTCTGTCGGTGATCGCCGTCGACAACCTGCTCACGGGGCGCATGGAGAACGTCGAGCATCTGATCGCCGACCCGCGCTTCTCGTTCATCAAGCTCGACGTGACGAACTTCCTGCACGTGCCGGGCAAGCTCGACGCCGTGCTCCATTTCGCCTCGCCGGCTTCGCCGGCGGACTACCAGAAGTGGCCGATCCCGACGCTGAAGGTCGGCGCGCTCGGCACGCACAAGGCGCTGGGGCTGGCCAAGGACAAGCGGGCCCTGTTCATGCTCGCCTCGACGTCGGAAGTCTACGGCGATCCGCAGGTGTCGCCTCAGCCGGAGAGCTACTGGGGCAACGTGAACCCGATCGGCCCGCGCGGCGTCTACGACGAGGC
>DATNGC010000024.1:0-48921 GCA_035606075.1 Elusimicrobiota bacterium | reverse complement strand
GCTGGGCTACCTCAAGAAGACCGATCTCAACGGCTACACGACCCTGCTGAAGCAGCTGGACCTGAGGAAATAACCCATGGCCACTCTCCAGAAGATCAGCCTGCAGGAGACTGTGGGCGGCAAGGGCATTACCCTGGGAACCGGGACGCTGGCCAAGCAGGCCGGCGGCGCGGTCACCATCCAGCTCGGCGAGACCATCGTCTTCTCCGCCGCGACCTGCGCGGAGAACCCGAAGGACGTCTCCTTCGTGCCGCTGACCTCCGACTACCGCGAGCGCGCCTACGCCGCCGGCCGCGTGCCGGGCGGCTTCTTCAAGCGCGAGATGCGGCCCCGCGACAAGGAGACGCTCACGTCCCGCCTCGTCGACCGGCCGATCCGCCCGCTGTTCCCGGAAGGCTGGAACCATGAGACGTCGATCCAGTCCATCGTCGTGTCCTGCGACATGGTCAACGATCCCGACGTGCTCGCGATCACCGGCGCCTCCGCGGCGCTGATGCTCTCCGACGCGCCGTTCAACGGCCCGGTCGGCGGCGTGCGCATCTGCCGCGTGGACGGCAAGTTCGTGCTGTTCCCGACGTGGGAGGAGCGCGCCAATGCCGAGCTCGAGCTCGTCGTCGCCGGCAAGACGAACGCCCTGCTGATGGTCGAGGGCTCGTCGCACGAGGTGACCGAGGAAGTGTTCGCCGAGGCCCTCGAGATCGCCCAGACCGAGATCAACAAGCTCTGCGCGCTCCAGCTGGACCTGGTCAAGCGCAGCGAGGCGGCCGGCCGCAAGGTCGAGCGCTACGTGGTGGCGCCCCCGGCGATCCCGGCGGTCGTCAACGACTACGTCAAGGCCGAGGCGACGCCCAAGGTCAAGTCGTTCCTGCGCTCCAAGCTCGACAAGCACGGCCTGGACGGCAAGATCGGCGAGATGAAGGACGCGCTCAAGAAGCACGTCGAGGAGAAGGAGAAGACCGACCCCGCGTGGGCCGGCACCCTCAAGTGGGTCTCCAAGATCGTCGAGAACATCCTCTACGACGAGTCGCGCAGCCTGACGCTCGACGAGAAGCAGCGCCCCGACGGCCGCGGCTTTGAAGAAATCCGCCCGATCGAAATCATGCTGAAGCCGTTCGACCGCCTGCACGGGTCGGTCGTCTTCCAGCGCGGCCAGACGCAGGCGTTCTGCTCCGCGACGCTCGGCACGCCGGGCGACATGCAGATCATGGACGTGATCGAGGGAGAATATAAGGAGCGCTTCATGCTCCATTACAACTTCCCCGCGTTCTCCGTCGGCGAGGTGCGCCCCGAGCGCGGCCCCGGCCGGCGCGAGATCGGCCACGGCGCGCTCGCGCGCCGCAGCCTCGCGGTCCTTCTTCCTGCGGAAGAAGAGTTCCCTTATACCCTGCGCGTGGTCTCGGAGATCTGGGAGTCCAACGGCTCCAGCTCCATGGCCTCGGTCTGCGGCGGCTCGCTGTCGCTGTTCGACGCCGGCGTGCCGATGAAGGCCGCCTGCGCGGGAATCGCGATGGGTCTCGTGCTCGAGAAGGGCAAGTACGCGGTCCTGACCGACATCGCCGGCATCGAGGACCACAACGGCGACATGGACTTCAAGGTCGCCGGGACGCGCAACGGCATCACGGGCTTCCAGATGGACATGAAGATCGAGGGCCTCTCGATCGAGATCATGAAGGAAGCGCTGGCGCAGGCCAAGCGCGGCCGCCTCTTCATCCTGGACAAGATGGACGCGATCCTGCCTGAGCCCCGCAAGGAGCTCAGCCAGTTCGCCCCTCGGCTGTTCCGCCTGCAGATCCCGACGGACAAGATCGGCGCGCTGATCGGTCCGGGCGGCAAGAACATCCGCCGCTTGATCGACACCTACGGCGTGCAGGTCGACGTCGAGGACGACGGCTCCGTGTTCATCGCGGGCGTCGACCCCGTCGGCTGCCAGCAGGCGAAGGCCGAAGTCGAGGCGCTCACGATCGAGGCCGAGGTCGGCAAGATCTACAAGGGGCACGTCGTCTCCATCAAGGAGTTCGGCGCGTTCGTCGAGATCTTCCCCGGCAAGGAAGGCCTGCTGCACGTCAGCCAGATCGACGTGAAGCGCGTCAACAAGGTCGAGGACGTCTTGAAGATCGGGGACGAGGTCGAGGTGAAGTGCCTCGAGGTCGACCCGACCGGCAAGATCCGCCTGTCGCGCAAGGCGGTCCTCGCTCCCGGCTCCGAGAATGACACGCCCGGCCCGCGCCGGGACGGTCCGCCTCGCGAGGCGGCCGGCCGCGGCGGTGATCGCGGCGGACGCGGCGGCGACCGCGGCGGTCGACGCTAAGGAGTTTTTCCATGGCCAAGAAGACGGAGGCGACGACGAAGAACGGGAAGGCCGAAGGGCCGCTCGAGACTTTGAAGGCCGTCTACGACTTCATGACCCAGAACGGTCTCGACTCCGTCGAGATCGCCGAGGGCGAGGCTCAGATCAAGCTCGTCCGCCGCAAGACGGCGCCGACGCAGGTCGCCGTCGCGGTGCCGGTGCCGGTGGGGGGCGCGGTTCACTCCGCGCCCTCCGCCGCGCCGGTCCACCACGCTCCGGCGGCCCACGCGGCGCCGGCCGCTCCGGCGGTTCCCGCCGGCACCGCGGTGAAGAGTCCGATGATGGGCATCTTCTACCGCGCGCCCACCCCGTCGAGCCCTCCCTTCTGCAAGGAGGGCGACGTGATCCGGCCCGGCCAGGTCATCTGCATGATCGAGGCCATGAAGGTCTTCAACGAGATCAAGGCCGAGTATCCGTGCACGATCGTGAAGTGCCTGGTCGAGAACGGCAAGCCGGTCAAGGCCGGCCAAGACCTGATCATCGTCGCGCGCTGAGCACCCGCTCTCATAACGCGCTACAGGGCCTCATTCCGTGTTCATTCGCTTCTCATTGCGCCAAATGATTCCGTCTGTTAAACTTGGCGGGAGACCCGAATGAAACTCCATATCACCATCGAAAAGGACGAGTCCGGCTTCTACGTCGCCGAGGTCCCGGCCCTTCCCGGCTGCGTCAGCCAGGGCAAGACTGAGCGCGAGGCGACCCTGAACATCAAAGAGGCCATCACCGGATGGCTCGCCGTAATGGATGAGAAACCCAGCAAGCCCAAGCACGGCCGGAAAACCCTCGAGGTCACGGTGTGAGCCCGCGTCCGCGCCTCTGCTCGGGCGCGGAGACGGTGCGCAAATTCAAGCGCGCCGGCTGGACGGTCGCCCGACAAGTCGGATCGCACGTCATGCCCGTTAAGTCCGACTACCTCTACACCCTGTCCGTCCCCCAGCACAAGGAACTCGGCCTCGGCCTGCTTCGCAAGCTGATCAAACAGGCGCGCTTGACGATCGAAGAGTTCGACGCGCTCTAGCAAGAAACCGTTACACCGAATTCGCCCGCCGCCTCTTGACGCCCCGAGCGCCCGTTCGTAGCATCCCTTTGACTTCACTCGAATCGGAGGCCTTCCATGAGCACTGAAACCGCGAATCTTCGTCTCGGCGACATCGCCCCTGACTTCTCCACCGATACGACGCACGGCAAGATCGATTTCCACAAGTGGCTGGGCGAGTCCTGGGGCGTGCTGTTCTCGCACCCGAAGGACTTCACGCCGGTGTGCACGACCGAGCTCGGCGAGGTCGCCCGGCGCTCGGCGGACTTCAAGAAGCGCGGCGTGAAGGTCCTCGCGGTCAGCGTCGATCCCGTCGACTCGCACAAGAAGTGGACAGCCGACATCGAGGAGACGCAGAAGACGAAGATGGACTACCCGATCATCGGCGACGAGACCAAGACGGTCGCCAACCTCTACGGCATGATCCACCCGAAGGCGCTCGACAGCCTGACGGTCCGCACGGTCTTCATCATCGACCCGAAGAAGAAGATCCGCCTCACGATGACCTACCCCGCGTCCACCGGCCGCAACTTCGACGAGATCCTGCGCGTCATCGACGCGCTCCAGCTCGCCGACAAGTACACGGTCGCCACGCCCGTGAACTGGAAGAGCGGCGGCGACTGCATCATCCCGCCGGCCGTCCAGGACCCCGAGGTCCTCAAGAAGAACTACCCGAAAGGCCACACCGTGGTGAAGGCTCCGTACCTGCGCACGACTCCTCAGCCGAACCACTGAAGCCCCGACGCGAGCTCGCGTCTCTACCCGGGTAGACTCTCGCAAGAGGTCGAGTCTACCCGGGTAGACTTCTATGGAGAGTTCGACGGCGGCTCGTCGAGAAATGCCGTGAAAAAACGGCTATAATCCAGCGTTCGGAGACGTCGAGGCACCTCGGAGAATCGACATTGCCCACTCACCGGTACAAGGCGGCGGCCAAGGCGACGAAGGGAGCTAAATCCCGCAAGGACATCCTCCCGTCCGCCCTGCGCTGGGCGGTTTTCTTCGTCGGATCCATCTATCTGGGCTGGGCGCTCGCGTTCCCCGATCCCGCGTGGTCGGGCCGCCTCGGCGCCTGGCTCTCCGAGAACCTGCACGTCTTGTTCGGCGACGCCGCCTACCTGCTCCCGGTGTTCCTGTTCAACGGCCTGCTCCAGCACGTCCTGCGCAAGAAGTCCTCGGGCTGGATGGTGACCTCGATCGCGTCGCTGTGCGGCCTGCTGGCCGGCGCGGCGCTTTTCGCGCGCGTCGCCCTGTGGTTCTCGGCCGACGCGGCGACCGCGGGCGGCTGGTTCGGCTCCGGCATCGCCGGCATGCTCACCTCCGGGATGGGAGGCGTCGGCGCCTTCATCATGGCGCTGGCCGCGCTGCTCTTCGCCCTGCAGATCGTCTTCGAGATCCGCTGGGCCGCGGTCGCCGCCGCCGGCGGCGAGCTGCTCGCCGAGGACTACGCCGAGTGGGCCAAGGCCCGCGGCGAGCTCAAGGCCGAGAAGGCCAAGGCGCCCTCTCAGGAAGACGTTCTCAAAACCAAGGCCAAGGATCCCAAGTTCGAGGCGAGGAAAGAGGAGAAGCCCGCCGCGCCGCCGCCGCCCAAGCCCGTCGACACGCGCGCGGTCAAGCCGCTCATCGAAACCGCCGGCCTGCCCAAGCTCGTCGAGGAGACGGGGGGGAAGACCAAGCTCCCCGCGGTCGGCGACGAGAAGCGCCCCGCCGTCGCGCCCACGGCCGCGTACAAGGACTACAAGCTCCCCAAGCTCGACCTGCTGAGCCTGCCGTCCGACGCGCGCCAGCGCGGCAAGCCGACCGAGGCCGAGATCGCCTCCGCCGTCGCCGACCTCGAGCGCACGCTCAAGAGCTTCGAGATCGACGCGCACGTGAGCGGCTACTCGCCGGGCCCCGTCATCACGCGCTACGAAGTGACGCCCGCCCCGGGCGTCAAGGTCAGCTCCATCGTCGCCCTCGAGAACGACATCGCCCTCGCCATGCGCGCCAAGGGCATCCGCATCATCGCCCCGATCCCCGGCAAGGCCGCCGTCGGCATCGAGATCCCCAACCCGCGCCAGGCCGCCGTCGTCCTGCGCGAGATCTTGCAGTCCGAGGCCATGCCCGCCTCCGCGCCCTTGCTCTCCTTCGGCCTCGGCCTCTCGGCCTCGGGCGAGCCCGTCGCCGCCGACATCGCCAAGATGCCGCACGTGCTCGTCGCCGGCGCCACCGGCTCGGGCAAGTCCGTGCTCATCCACTCGATGGTGCTCTCCATCCTGTTCCGCGCGCGTCCCGACGAGGTCAAGTTCGTCCTCATCGACCCCAAGCGCACCGAGCTCACGTTCTACGAGGGCATCCCGCACCTGTTCGATCCGATGGTCGATCCGTCGCGCGTCTCGGTCATCACGAACCCCAAGGACGCCGCCAAAGCGCTGAAGGCGCTCGTCTCTCTGATGGAGCGGCGGTACGAGAAGCTCCAGCTGCACGGCGTGCGCAATCTCGACGGCTACAACGCCGAGGCCGACAAGAAGGGCCTGCCGCGCGATTTCCACATCGTCGTCGTCATCGACGAGCTGGCCGACTTGATGCTCATCGCCGGCGACATCGTCGAGGACACCATCCAGCGCCTGACCCAGATGGCGCGCGCCGTCGGCATTCACCTCGTCCTCGCCACGCAAAGACCGTCCGTTGACGTGATCACCGGCGTGATCAAGGCGAATCTGCCGAGCCGGATCGCCCTGCAGGTGATCTCCAAAGTCGACTCGAAGGTCATTATCGATACGTCGGGCGCCGAGAGTCTTCAGGGCCGCGGCGATCTTCTCTATCTCTCGAGCGGCGCTCAAAAGCCGGAGCGCTGCCAGGGCGCCTACGTGTCCGAGGACGAGATCCGCGGCGTCGTCGCGTACCTCAAGACCCAGGGCAAGCCCGACTATCCCATGCTCGAGACCATGGCCGCCAAGGGCTCGGTCGCCGACGACCTGTCGAAGTTCGGCGTCGAGCCGCTCGAGTTCTCTCAGGCGCTCAAGCTCGTCATCGAGCGCAAGCGCGTCTCCCAGGACCTGCTCAAGTCCCAGTTCGGCTCCTCCGCGCGCGCGACCAACATCCTGAGCCTCCTCGAGGTCAAGGAGATGATCCACAAGCCCGAGGGGACCAACCGCTGGGAGATCAACTTCGACCTCATCGAGGGCTACCTGCGACAGCACTTCCCGCAGGTGCCGCTGGACCTCAAGGACTGATGCGCGCGCTTCTCCTCGCCGTCCTTCTCGTGCCCGCCGCGGCCCACGCGAAGAAGGTCCCGGCGAAGGTCGCCGTCTCCACGGCGGCCGCGGGCTCCGACCTGCCCGCGTACGCGGCCTCGACCGCGCCTTTGACGCTGGACTTGATCGCGGCGCGCTTCGGCGAGCTGGACGCGAAGATGAACACGCTCAAGGCGGACTTCACCCAGTACGCTCGCATGGAGGGCTCCGACACGGTCCAGCAGGTGGAGGGGGACGTCCTGTTCAAGAAGCCCGACCTCATGCGCCTGACCCACCGCCTTCCGGAGAAGCAGGTCGTCGTCTCCGACGGCACCTGGCTTTGGGTGTACCGGCCGTCGACGAACCAGGTGATCCAGAAGCGCCTCGAGGACTGGCGCAAGAGCGAGCCCCTGGCCAAAGGCCTGCTCGACTTCGGCCGCTCCGCGGAGCTGCTCAAGCGCTACGACGCCGCGCTCTCGACCGTCTCGGCGCCGGGAGCCGACGGCTACCGGACCTTCGTCGTGACGCTGAAGCCCAAGTCCGCGGAGCGCGCGTCGGGCGACGCGGACTTCACGCTCACTCTGAAAGCTTCGACGAAGGACTATTTCCCGTACGAGGCTTCGTTGAACGTCGGCCGCGCGAGCATCCGCTCGACGTTCTCGAACGTGCGGCTCAACCCCGTTCTGCCGGACGACACGTTCCGTTTCTCGCCGCCCCCCGGGGCGGACGTCTTCGCCGCTCCCACACAACCATGATTGAAAACGAACCCGATCCGCTCCGCCGCATCCCGACCAAGCACATCGCCGACGTCCGCGCCGAGGTCGGCGCCGTCCTGCGCGCCGCGCGCCTGAAGCGCGGCCAATCGCTGGAAGCCGTCGCCCAGCAGACGCGCATCCCCAAGCGCTACCTCGAGGCGCTCGAGAACGACCGCCTCGACGAGTTCCCCGCGTTCGTCTACATGCGCGGCTTCCTGAAGGGCTACTGCGAGCACCTCGACATCCCGTTCGAGGAGCTGTGGGCGAAGGTCCAGCCGCCGGCCGCCGAGGCCACCGCGCCGTCGCCCGCCGCCCCCGCGACGCCGGCGCCAAAGCCGGCCGGCGCGATCCCGACGCCCGCGCCGCGTCCCCTGACGCCCGCGCCCGCCTCCCACGTGGGCAGCGCCGAGCACTCGTCCTCCGCGACCGGCGCGATCGTGTTCGCGGCCGCGCTCGCGATCGCGCTCGGGATCTGGGTCTACAAGGACCACCGCGCGCCGGCCGCGGCCAAGCCCGCCGAGACGACGCCGCGCGTGCTGATGCCTCTGCCGAAGACGACCGAGCCCGTCAAGGTCGGCCTGCGCGCCGTCGACGACGCGTGGGTGCGCGTCACGGTGGACGACACCGTGGCCTTCGAGGGCCGCCTGCCGCGCGGCGGGGCGATGGAGTGGAAGCCGGCGAAGTCCTTGTCGCTGCGCACGACCGCCCCGGCGGCCCTGCAGCTCACGGTCAACGGCGCTCCGCATCCGCTGACCAATCCGACGCCCGACGGCGAGTACCGCATCGAAGTCCAGTGACCCTCGCCAACCGCCTGACGATGCTTCGCGTCGTCCTGGCGGCGGCGGTCTTCGGCGCCTTGATGGCCGAGGGCCCCGAGTGGCACGGCTTGGCGCTGACGCTGTTCGTCGCGGCCATCGTCACCGACTGGCTCGACGGCTGGCTGGCGCGCCGCACGAACTCGGTCAGCCCCTTCGGCAAGATCGCCGACCCGATCGCCGACAAGATCCTCGTCCTGGGGACTTTGCTCGCGCTGATCCGGCACAAGGAGCTCGAGATCCCGGTGTGGGCGGTTTTCCTGATCCTGATGCGCGAGCTCGTCATCGGCGGCATCCGCATGCTCGCCGCCGCGCAGGGCAAGTCCATCGCCGCCGAGCGGACCGGCAAGATCAAGACCGTCGTGCAGTGCATCGCCGTCCTGCTCATGCTCGGCATCGTCGTGCTGCGCGACCACGGCCTGGCGCCGCCCTGGCTGCTCGGGACCGCGGCTCCGCTGACGATGCTCTGCGCCGCCCTCGCGCTGTCGAGCCTCTACAGCTACTATCGATCCTACCGCGCGCTGCTCGAGAAGTCCTGGAGCTGATGGGTCCCGTCGACCGGCTCTGCGTCGTCTTGGCGACGGGGCTGGGGATAAGCTATATTGCCCTTCCTGCGGTCGCGGGCAGGAAGTGGACCGGGTCCGGCTTCATGGGCTCGGTCGAGGGGATCCTCCTCTGGCTCCTTCTGCCCGCGGCGCCGGGGCCGTACTGGGGGGTCGTCGTCGCCGCGTCCTTGGCCGCGTTCTGGATCTGCGGCCGAGCCGACCGGGCGCTGGGGACGCACGACAACCCCCGCATCGTACTGGACGAGGTGGTCGGCGTGTGGGTCGCGGCCGCCGGCTTGCCGCGCGAAGCGCGGCCCGCTCTGTTGGCGTTCGTGCTGTTCAGGATATTTGACGCCGTCAAGCTGCCGCCGTACAGATGGCTGGAGCGCCTGCCGGGAGGGCTCGGCGTCGTCGCCGACGATCTCGGCGCCGGAGCGGTCGCCGGCCTGGCCGCGCGACTGATACTGAGGAGGTGGGGGTGGGTCTGAAGGCCGCGACTTTGATCGCCGTGCTGGCCGCCGCCTTGGCCCGACCGGCCGCCGCTCAAAGTCCGTTCGACACCTCCGTCGCGAGCGCTCCCGCCGCGGCCGTGAGCTCCGCTCCCGCCGTGGCGCTCGGCCAGCCGCTGTCGCCGGCGGGCGGCCCCTGGGTGCTCGCGGAGACGCTGTTCTTCTCGGGCGGCCGAGTGATCAGCGATTACGCCTGGCGCGACAAGCTCCACGGCGTCACGGGCCAGCTCTACACGGCGCAGGACCTGCAGGGGGACGTGCAGACTCTGCAGGGCCTCAAGGCCTTCAACCGCGTCACGCCATCGGTCTACGCCATCCCCAACGACCCGATCCCGCCTCAGTTCACGAGCATCTCGGTCTCGACCAACCAGGTCCGCGTGGTCTTCGACGTGGACGTCATCGTCTCGTCGGCGCCCAAGGTCCGTCTCGTCACGCCCCCGTCGGCGGTCTCCGGGCTGATCCTGACGCCGACGGCCTTCCGCGGCGCCGGACGGTTCAACACCCCGGGCCTCGGCCTCGATTTCAACGCCACGTACTTCATCGGCCGCCTCTACGGCAAGAACAACTACCCGAACGCGCCCAACAAGACCAACTACATCGACCGTCTCGGCGTCTGGCTGCTGACGGTCGACGGCAAGATGCAGATTCAATCCGACGGCGAGTGGCGCCCGGCGGTCGCCGTGGGCGGGCAAACAACCTTCCTGTTCCGAGATTCTCCTCAACCCACCGTGAGCCCGGTGGCCGCCCCGACCGTCTCGGTGAAGGTCAACGCGAAGAGCACGCAGATCCTGACCGACGCCTACGTCGTCGCCTCGAAGAACCTGCGCGGCGTGCGCACCAGCCTCGGCGTCATGCAGGGCGACTTCGGCAACGTGGCGGGCAACCTTTCCGAATACCTGTCGCCCCAGGCCCTGCAGTTCTACAAGCAGTCCTCCGGCTTCGTGCCCGTCGGACAGGTCACCTCGCGCACGGTCCCGTTCGGCAGCGTTTTCTACATGCTCAAGCCCGACTACCCGATCGGCTTCGAGGTGCTCAAGTTCAACGGCGCCTACGCCAACCCGTGGCTGGTCGACCTGAAGCTCGGCCGCTTCCTGCACTTGAACTTCGACCTCGCCTACCTGAAGTTCGACGGCGGCTACGACCTGCTCGGCCTGTTCCAGTTCCGCTACAACCAGTTCCCGAGCCGCTGATCGACGAGGGGTCAGGCACTCTTGTTCACCGGGTTTGACGCGATCAAGACTCGGCTCGCCGGGCGGACCTCTCTCAGCGTCGACACGCCCGGCCTCCTGGAGACGGCCGTCGCGCTGATCCTGACCCCCGGCGAGCGCGGATTGGAAGCCTTGTTCATCCGCCGCGCGGAGCGCGCCGACGATCCGTGGTCCGGCCACATCGCTCTGCCGGGCGGCCGCCGCGAGCCCGAAGACGCGGACCGCCTGGCCACGGCCGTGCGCGAGACGCGCGAGGAGGTCGGCTTGGAGC
The DNA here is from genome assembly GCA_035606075.1 of Elusimicrobiota bacterium. Classification (GTDB taxonomy): domain Bacteria; phylum Elusimicrobiota; class Elusimicrobia; order UBA1565; family UBA9628; genus GWA2-66-18. The sequence continues at coordinate 38,223 of DATNGC010000024.1, read as the reverse complement.
TCCCCGCGGACGCCCTGCTCGGCGCGCTCGACGACCTGCACCCGATGACGCCGCGCCTGCCCCCGCTGGTGATCCGGCCCTACGTCTTCGGCTTCGAGCGGCGTCCCGAGGCGCGCGTCAGCGACGAGGTCGCCGGGGTCATGTGGCTGCCGCTCGCCGAGCTCGCGGCCTGCGCGGGCCGTTCGATCGTCCAGATCCGCGGCGCCGCGACGGAGGTCGACTGCTTCAATTGCGGCGACGCGGTGATCTGGGGCCTGACCTTCCGAATCCTCAGCGGCTTCCTGAAGCTCGCCGCCTGAGCAGGTCCAAATACCGCCGCGCGTCGGCGTGGTTCGGATCGAGGCGGACCGCCTCGGCGAGGTCCTCCTGGGCGGCCGTCCAATCATGCCCCCAGGCCAGAACGGCGAGGTCGAAATACGCCTGCGCGATGGGCGTCAGCGCGATCGCGCGGCGGTACATGGCCGCCGCCTCGTCGCGCCGGCCCAGCTTCTCGAGCGCGACGCCGTGCTGCGTCGCGTTCTCCGCGGCCTGGCGGAGGATCGAGGCCTTGAGCGCCGGCAGCGCCCGGTACTCGTCCGCCAGCTTCAGCTTGCGGGCGAAAAGCCCGTCGGCCAGAGCGCCGAAGTTCTCGGCCTCCGCCCAGCGCCCGCTCACGGCGGCCATGTAGCCGAGGAAGACGGGGACCTCGGGGAAGACCCAATTCATGCGCCAGGCGTCGTTGAAGCGGGTCTCGGCCTCGCCGGGCTTTCCGGCCTTCTGGAAGTCGAGGCCCAGGCGGTAGGAGGCGATCGAGTTCTCGTCGACGAGATCGGAGACGAAGAAGTCAGGGGCCTCGTCCTCGTGCATCCGGCCGCGCCGCGACACCAAGTCCCAATTCCGAGCGTCGTTGCCGAGAGAGGGGGGAAGGACGGCGAGGACGACGCCGCGCGCGCGCGCGGCGGCGGCGACCGGCGCGGGGAGCTCGACGTCCTGCGTCGCGACGACGGCGCGGCCGCCCGCGCCCAGGGCCGCCCAGCCCTCGGGGACGAGCAGGGACGTCACCGGCAGGCTCGGATCGGCGCGCCGCCAGCCGGCCTGGTACCACGGCGAGCCCGCCAGGCCCGCCGCCACGATCTTGAGGTCGGGCCGCAGGCCTTGGACGGTCTGGAAATGCCAGAGCGCGTAGAGCTGGACGTCCTTTTTGGCCACGACGACCGCGCCGGGAGGCGCCGCCCGGAAAACGTTCCGGGCGAAGTCGTAGTCGTAGAAATGGGATCGGCGGTTCTCCCGAGCCGGCACGCCGCGCCACGCCGGCCAGAGCAGGGCGGCCGCGGCGAAGGCGGGCGCGGCGGCGCGCGACGCGCCTGCCAGAGCGGCGACGCCGTCCGCCGCCCAGAAGACGAGGACGGCGTCCGAGAGCAGGTAATGCGGCTCCAGGATCGCCATCGAGTGCGGGTTCGGCGGCATGTTGGCCAGGAAGATGAACACCGGACCGCTCCACCACCAGCACGCCGCGCGTCCGAGCCAGCGCCGTCGGTCCTCCTTGAAGCCCGCCGCGCAGCCCGCCAGCGCCGCCGCCAGGCCCGCCGGCCCGAACGCGTCCCAGAGGTGCGCGCCCCAGCGGACCAGGTTGTCGCCGAACAGCTCACCGGTCGCGTAGTTCAAGGAGATCAGGTCGAGCGTGCCGCCGTAGCGCGTGCGCAGGATGGAGTCGAGGAAGTTCGAGACCGTGGAGGGATGGTTCCAGTCGAGCAGAGGTCCGGCGGCCGACCGGACGGGCAGGTAAAGATAGATGGACAGGCCCGCCGCGCCGGCCGCGGCCGCGACCGCGACGCGCCGGGCCATGCCCGGTCCGCGCGCCAGCCACAGCCCGGTCAGCGCGATCAGCGCCGCGAACGGAAGGTTCGAGCCCGTCAGCGCGGCCGCCGCCGGGAACACGACGAAGGCGAGGCCGGCCCACAATCCCTCGCCGTCCGCGGCGCGCCGGGACGCGAGCGCCACCCAAAGGAGACCCGGAGCCCACAGCACCAAGTCGAGGCGGTTGCCGAAAAGCAGGCCGGCGAGGAAGCAGAACGCCGGCCAAAGGCGCTCGCCCTCGGCCTCGGAGCACGCCTGCGCGGCCGCCATCAGCGCGACGGCGCAGAGGATCCAGAGGGAATACATCTCGGAGACCTGCGAGACCGTCCAGAACGCCGCGTTGAACGCCAGCCACGCCGCCGCGGCGAGCGCCGGCAGCGTCCCGCGCCGCCGCCTCACGACGTCGAACACGAGGGCCGCCGCCGCCGCCCCGGCCGCCGCCGAGAGCACGTTGAGGCGGTAGGCGAAGTTGCCGAGCGGCACGGCGCGCAGGGCCCGGCCGACGACCACGAAGAGCGGGTAGCTGGTCGGGTGCGCGACGCCCAACGTCCACGACGCCAGGCTCATCTCCCCGGTGTCCCGCCAAGGGGCCAGCGATCCCGGCAAGGCGCTCAGATAGGCGAGGAACACGGAGACGAAGACGAGGATCGTCATCGCGCGCCGCCGGCTCTCGCGCCGGCCCGCCGCGACCACTCGGCGTCGGCCGGGTCGGCTCCGGGCAGCGCGGCCGCGCTGGCGTACGCCTCGGCGCAGTCGCTCCAGCGGCCCTCGCTCCAGAGCACGGCGCCGAGCGTCTCCCAGGCGCGCGCCAGGCGCGGCTCGCGGCGCAGCGCCTCGCGGACGGCCGTGTCGGCCTCGGGCAGGCGGCGCTCGTCCTGGAGCACCACGCCCAGGTTGAGCGCGGGGTCGGCGCGTCCCGGATCGAGCGCGAGCTGCGCGCGATAGACGCGTTCCGCCGCCGGCCAATCGCGCCGCGCGGTCGCCTCGTAGCCGCTCACGGCCAAAGCATAGGAGATGGCCGGCGCCGCCCACAAGGCGTCGGCGCCCGTCCGCGCGGCGAGCTCGAGCCAGGACGCGCCGGCCGTGACGTCGCGGCGCGCGAGCGCGTCGACGCCCCGAGAGTAGTAGACGAAGGCGAGCAAGGCGCGGTCGCGGTAGCGCCGAGACGCGGTGGGCGCCCGCGGGAGGTTCAAAGTCGCCCGCAGGGCCGAGGCCTCGGCCACCGTTGAGCCCGGCTTGACCGGCCGGCGCAGAAGCCCCGCCGGCCGAGATTCCCAGCCGGGAAGCAGGCCCGGGTTGAGCGTGGAGTACCACAGGCGGCCGTCGGCGGCCCACTCGCTCTCGACCATGCGGCGGCGGTCCTCTTTCGCGTCATGCGGCAGCGAAGGGAAATCGGGTCCGTAGGCCCCATGGAAGACGACGCCGCCTCGGTCGTAGAGAGTCGCGTCGGGGCGCAGACCCTCCGCGAAAGTCAGGAAGGCCAGCGAGTAGAACGTGTCGTCGCCGCCGTCCATGACGAGCGTCGCGCGCGGAGGGAGCTCGCGCAGGATCGCGCGGCCGTAGTCCTGCGCGAGGAAGTCTCCGCGGCGCGTCTGCGCGGCCGCTCCGGGAGCGAGCGCGGCGCACGCCGCCAGGGCGGCGGCGGCGCCGGCCCAGGCGCTCGCGCGCGACAGGAGCTCCACTCCGGCCGCGACGAAAAGTCCCGCGCCCAGCAGAGGCAGGAGATGGAAGCGCTCGAGCGCCCCCGACGTCTGCGCGTCGTACGGCGGGCGGCCCAGCATCAGGAACACCGGCCCGGCGAACAGCACCCAAGCCCACGCGGCCGGCGCGGGCAGGCGGAGGCCGGCGCGCCGCCAGCCGGCCGCGCCCAGCACGGCCAGCGCGCTTCCCAGGAGACCGAGCTGTCCCGCGACGCCGCTCAGCGAGCGCCAGGCTTGGCCGGCCAGCGCCTCCGGCCCCGCGGCCTGGCCGCCCTCGGTCGTCAGCGCCAGCGAGCCGTAGTCCTTGCGCGAGAGCAGGCGCCAGAAGGACTTCAGCGTCGTCGCCTGATCCCAGTCCAGCGGCGGCGACTTCGCCGCGCGCAGCGGGGAGACGGCGTTGACGGAGAAGCCGGCGGCGGCTCCCAACCCCGCGCAGGCGAGCGCGCGCGGCAGGGAGCCGGGGCGGCCGCGCGCCGCGAGCAGCAGGGCCGGCAGGACCAGCGCGAGCGTCTGGTGGTCGCCGAGTCCCAGGCCGAAGGCGAGGCCGAGCGCCGCGGACGGCCCGGGCTCGAGCAGGCGGTCGCCCGAGGCCGCGACGAGCCACAGGAGCAGCGCCGCCATCAGGAGATGAAGGGCGAAGACCTCGACGACCGCGCTTTGCTCGCGCCACAGCGGCGACAAGCCGAGGACCGCGGCCGCGCCGAGGCGCGCGGCCCGCCCCGCCCCGAGGCGCCCGAGCGCGTCCGAGAAAAGCGCGAGGGCCGCCGAGCCGCACACGGCCGAGAGCAGGTTCGTCCGGTACGCCCACGAGCCCAGGGGCAGCAGCACGCCGAAGGCCTTCGCGAGCAGGATGAAGAGAGGGTAGCCGGGGGCGTGCGCGACGCCGAGGACGGCGGCCGCGGCGGCGAACTCGCCCGCGTCGCCGGTCGTGACCGACGGGGCGAGCGAGGCGAGAGAGAGCAGGAAGAAGGCGGCGAAGACCCCGGCCGCCTCGCCGCGCCGCGACGGGGCGGCGTCCGTCACGCGTGCCCCTTGCGCCGGCGCAGGGCCCACTCGAGCAGGAGCAGCGCGCCGGTCAGCGCCAGCCAGCCCCACGAGGAGAACGGGCGCAGGCGGCGCGCGACCTCGCTTTCCGGCCGCGGAGGGGGCAGCTTCGCGAGCAGCTCGCTCGCGTCGGTCCGCGACGCGTCATAGAAGCCGCCGCCGGCCGAGGCCGCCGCGCGCGTGAGCCAGGCGCGGTCCATCGGAGCGTCGGCCGCCGGCTCCCAGGCGAACGACTCCTCGTCCTCGCCCCACGCGCGCCCGCGCACGCGCGCCGTCGCGCGCAGCCGGTGCGTCCCCGGCGCGAGGCCCGTCAGCTCGACCGAATAGACGCCGGGCTCGGTCTCGCGCGCGGCGGCCTCGCGCGGCTTGCCGCCCGGCGGCGTCCACAGCACGGTGACGCGCGTCTCGGCCGCCTTCGCCGGAGTGAAGTCCGAGTCGAAGACGCGCAGGGACGCGACGAAGGGCTCGCGCGGCGCGATCCGGTCCGGAAGCGGCGAAAATTTCACTTTCGACAGGTCCAAGCTTCCCGTCAGGTACTGCACGGCGCGCGTCCAGAACCGCTCGTACACGCCCGACGCCAGCCGGTCGCCGGCCGCGCCGAGCTTCCAGCGCCACGTCGAGTCCGTGCTCACGAGCATGACCTTGCCCCGGCCGTACGGGCGCACGGCGATGACGGGCAGCGGGCTCCCGTCGTCGGACGACTCGCGCGGCTGCGTCGCGACGACCTGCGCGCCGGGCTTCACCGCGGCGAAGCGGCCCCAGCCGTCGAGCGGCGGCAGCGCGTCCCACGCCTTCTTCGACTCGGCCGGGGTGTCGAACAGCTCGACGAGCGGGTGCTCGTAGGAGACCGGCTTGGGCGAGAACAGCCCCGGCACGAAGTCGGGACTGCGGCTCGACAGCGCGACGGGCAGGACCTCCTCGAGCGGCGTGCCCTTGTAGCCGCCGGCGAGGAAGGCGTTCTCGCCGCCCTTGACCAGCAGCGCGCCGCCGCCGGCGACGAAGCGCTTGAGCGCCTCCAGGTGCGGGGGCGGCAGGCGGAAGCGGGACGCGGAGAAGTTCTCGAGGATGAAAAGGTCGAATTGAGGGAGCGTCCTCAGGAAGATGTCGTCGACCGGGAACGGGATCAAGGACATGTCGCGGTCCGCCGCGGGGCTGGGGTTCTCCGGGTTGCGCAGGATCACGAAGGAGACGAGCTCGCGGTTGGGGTCGGCCTTGAGGAACTCGCGCAGGAACGCGTACTCCGAGCTCGGCCGGCCCGCCAGGTACATGATGCGGTATTTCTGGCGCACGACCTCCACCCGGAACTCCCGCGACCGGGAGCGGTCGCCCGCGCGCGCCTCCAGGCGCCAGCGCTCCGCGCCGAGCCGGTCGGCCGTCGCGGTGAAGGTCGACGTGAAGGTCTCGAGGTCCGAGCCGATCGCGCGCGTCGTCCGCGCGGCCTCGCGCCAGCCGCCCGGGGCGGCCTCGTCGGCCCGCGACAGCGTGACGACCACGGAGCGCCCCGCCAGATCCGAGGCCTCGATGGCGGACTCGACCGCGAAGCTCCCGTGCAGGAAGGCGAAGTCCGGCGTCTTGAGATCGGTGAAGGCCGCGCCGCGCTCGCGGCGCGCGGGGCCCACGCCGATCGCGTCGACCGGCGCGCCGAGCGCCGCCAGCGCCCCGCCCGGCTCGGCGCCGTCGGCGCCTCCGTCCGAGATCAGCCAGACGCGCGCGGGGGTCGGGCCTTCGGCGGCGCCGAGATCGGCGAGCGCGTCCGCGGGAGAGAAGGCGGCGGACTCCGGGGCGGCCTTCTCGAGACGAGAGAGGCCTCCGAGAGGCTGCGCGCGATCCGACAGCAGCACCACCGAGGCGTCCGCGCGCTTCTCGATCTCGCCGCGCGCCGCCGACAGCCAGCGCACGGCCTGCGCGAAACGCGTGCCGTCCTTCGCCTTGCCGCGCATGGAGGCGCCCGCGTCGAGCAGGATCAGCAGGCGCGGCTTGGCCGAGCGGGTCTCGACCACGGAGACCGCGGGACGCAGCGCCGCGAGGACGAGCGCCGCCGCCGCCAGCCCGCGCAGGGCGAGCAAATCGCGCCCGTCGGAGCTGCGCGAGGCGTGCAGCCAGTAAGCCGCGGCGATGACCGCGGCCGCGCACGCGCCCGCGACGCCGGCGCCGCCCGACTCCAGTCCCAGGGTCACGGGATCGCCGCCCCGCGCAGCTTCTCGAGGATGGCCGCCTGATGGACGGCGTCGGCCTTGTAGGAGCCGGTCATCGTGTACATGAGGACGTTCAGCGACAGGCGCCGCGCGAGCTCGCGCTGGGCCTCGCCGCCGGGCACGCAGGCCTTCAGCGGATGGCCGAGCGCGTCGCGGGCCCACGCGCCGAGCACGTCGTCGCGGGAATAGATCACCGCCGCGCGCCCGCCCCAGGCCGCGCCCTCCAGCGCGCCGCGCTCGACGCGTCCGGACGGCCCGCGAAGGAGGAAGAACGCGTGATAGAGGACGTGGTCCGTCGGCAGGGGCTTCAGCGGCGCGTCCGGGAGCAACGCGGCGAGCGTCCGCCGCGTCCACGCGTCGAAGGTGCCGGGCGGGCCGCCGGTCGAGTCCTCGATCCAGAGCGTGCCGCCGCCGGCCAAGTACTGGCGCAGGCGGCGCAAGTCCGCCTCGGCAAGCTCGGGCGGCGCCTCGTCTCCGGCCAGGTACGCGAAGGGGGAGGAGAACAAAGCCGGATCGTCGAGGCGAAGAACGCGGCGTTCGGGCGCCACGCGCGCGCTCGTGACCTCGGCGAGCCAGGCGAGGATGCGCGCGGGGGCGTCAGGGTACGGATCCCAGCCGGCGCCGAGCTGAAGCTGGGCCCAGACGAATCGGTCGCCTTGCTGGGCGGAGGCCATCGGCGCGCACGCGAGAAGGAAGAGAAAAACGGCGAGCGTCTTCGCTCTCGCCGCGGATCTCGGCAGAGGCATCGCGGCCATGGGCAACGACAAGATCATCTCGAGCCCCAACATCAGAGCCGCGAGGCTCAGGAACCAACCGCGCCGGTCCTTGCCGTAGACCTCGGAGAAAAACGTCTGCTCGAGCTCGTCGGCGGAGACGGGGGTCCAAGGCGGGGACGACAACTCGGTCAGGTCGCTCTCGCCGTGGGTCGAGTCGAGATTGACGGCGAAGATCGTCCGCGCGCCTCCGCCCTCGTCGAACTCGTAGAGACCGGGCTTCTCCGCCGCGGGCAGTACGGCGCGCCGGGCGCGGACCTCGACCGTCACGCGGCGCCCGTCGGAGCCGCGCACGGAGACGCGGTCCGGGGCGGCCTCGTCGGCGCGCCATGTGCGCACCAGCGCGTCGCCGACGCGGGCGGGCTTGGGAGACTCGCTCGCCGACGCGGGCAAGGTCAGCGACAGGCAGGCCTCCGCCCAAGAGACGAAGACGGGCTTGAGGCCGAGGTTGGACCAGTCCGCGTCGAGCGGCGCGCCCCAGACGACGGCTCGTCCGCGCCCGACGGGCCCCGCGACGAGCAGCGGCGCGCCGCCGGAGTCCGCGAGCCACGTCGTCGCCTGCGGCGCGGGCTCCAGGCGGAAGCGGCGGCCGAACGCGACGCGCGACAGGGCGAACTGGCCCCAGTCCGAGGTCTCGGGCCCGTCGCGCACGACTCTCAAGCCGGGAGAGGGGGCGGCGTCGCCGGCGCCGAAGCGCGCCGGCAGCCAGGCCGACAGATCGGCCAAGTCCTCGGCGGAGGTCCGCCCGCCGGGGATCACCCAGACGCCGCCGCCGCCCGCCGCGAAGCGCTCCAGCGCGGACGACAGTCCCGGCGGCAGGCGTCCGGCGTCGGACAGGACGACGGTTCCGTAGCGCGCCAGGTCCGCCTCCTCCCAGCGCCCCTCGGCGAGGAAGTCGGCCTCGCGCCCGGCGAGCGTGCGCTCGCCGCCGCCGAAGAGCTGGCGCAGGTACCAGCTCGACGCGCCGGGACGGTCGAACGCCGGGCCGGAGTGCAGGACGAGCACGCGCGGCGCGGGGCGCAGGCGCATCGAGAAGAACGTCTCGTCGTCGTCGGGCAGGGCGTCGGGACGCGCCGCGACGCGGCCCGCCCAGAGCGGCGCGCGCGGGTCCTCGGGCGGCGGCAGCGGCAACGTGGAGCGGGCTTCGCCGTCTTTCGGCACCTCCAGCGACGACGACGCGGCCCGCCGGTCGCCCACCCAGACGTCGAGCGTCTCGCGGGCGGGCGCGCCGGACGCCGAGGCGCGCACGGAGAGCTTGGGCTCGCGCGCGTCGGCGCCGCGCGCGGGCTCCGCTCCGGCGAGCCAAGCGTTGGGCAGGTCCGGGAAGCGCAGGCCCAGGACGGCGGCTCCGTCGGCCGGCGGCGGCGCGGCGTCGCGCAGCATGTGCGCGGCCCCGTCGCCGAGGACGACGGCCGCGCGGCGGCGGCCGCGCGGCGAGCGCGCGAGCAGATCCCGGGCGGCGGTGAGCGCGGCCGCCGCGTCGGTGCCGCGCAGGCCGACGGCCGCGCGCATCAGCGCGTCCGCCGCGGCGGCCGGGGTCGACCAGGCGAGGGGGGACGCGAGCTTCTCGTCGAAGACGCCGAACGCGACCCGGTCGGCGGGGGCCAGGCGCTTGAGCAGGCGCCGCCCGGCGTCGCGAGCGGCATCGAATCGCGTCCGCCCTCCGTCGTGCGCTCTCATCGAGTAGGACGCGTCGAGCAGCAGGACGAGGTCGAGACCCTCGGCGCCGGCCGCGGAGGAAGAGCCGCGCGCGACGGGGCCGGCGGCCGCGAGGATCAGCGCGAGGATCAGCAAGGTGCGCGCGGCGAGGAGGAGCAGCTCGCGCAGGCGCGAGCGCGGCCGCGAGCGCGCGTCGATCGACGCGAGCAAAGTCAGATCGGAAAAGGTCTGGCGGCGCGCGGCGCGGCGGGAGAGCAGGTGGATGGCCAGCGGTAATGCGGCCGCGGGGAGCGCCCACAGCGCGGCGGGGAGCGCGAAGTTCATGCGGCGAGCAGGCGCGAGACGGCCGAGGTCCACGCCGCGTCGGTCGAGGCGACGGCGTACGGAACGGCGGCGCGGCGCAAGGCCCCGCGGTACGCCTCTTCCTGGCGCGCGAAGGCCTCGCGGTAGGCCGGCGCGGCCTCCGCGGCGTCGAGCATGAGCGTGCCGCCTTCGAGGCCCTCGATGCGCAAGGAGCCCTCGTACGGGAATTCGCGCTCCTCAGGATCGAGCACTCGCAGGACCATGAGCTCGCGCCGGCCGACGGAGAGCCGGCGCAGGGCCTTGAGCACGCGCGCGGGATCGCCCATGAGGTCCGAGATCACGACCACGGCCGCGCGACGGGGAAGCCTTTCCGCCGAGGACTCGAGCGCGGCAGCCAGGTCGGCCTCGGCTCCAGCGGAGACGGCGCTCAGCGAGTCGTCGAACGCGGCGAGCTGGCCGGCCCCGCCGCGAGGGCGGAGATCGGCCTTCGCCGCGCCGCCGACCGCCGCGAGGCCCGCCTCATCGCCCTGCGCGAGGGCGATCCAGGCGAGGCCGGCGGCCGCGCGGCGCGCGACGTCGAGCTTGCTCTCGCGGCCGCCGCCGCGGAAAGTCATCGACGCCGAAGCGTCCAGCAAGACCATCAGCGTGACGCGGTCCTCGGCGCGGTACTCGCGGACGTAATAGCGGTCCAAGCGGGCGTACGCCTTCCAGTCGATGGCGCGCGCTTCATCGCCGGCGGCATAAGGACGGTGCGAAGTGAAGTCGCGCGAGAAGCCGCGGGCCAAGGTGCGGTGGCGGCCGACGGCGCCCTGCGCATGAGGACGTTTAGGGGAGAATCCGAGCCCCTTCAGGCGGGCTTGATCCTCCGAATCAAGCCAGCGCATCGAGCAGGCGCCCGACGAGATCGTCGGCGCGCACGCCCTCGGCCTCCGCCTGGTAGTTCAGGACGAGCCGGTGGCGCAGGATGGGCTTGGCCACGCGCACGACGTCTTCCTTTGACACGGCGAGCCGGCCCTCGAGCAGGGCGCGCGCCTTCGCGCCGACGACGAGCGACTGGCTCGCGCGCGGACCGGCGCCCCAGGAGATCCACTGGCGCACGCCCTCGGGCGAGAGCGGGTCCTTGGGTCGCGTCGCGCGGGCGAGCCGCACGGCGAAATCGAGCACGGGCTCGGGCACGGGCACGCGGCGCACGAGGTCCTGCAGCTCGAGCACCTCGGCGGCGCCGAGCACGGTCTCGAGCTTGGGGACCGAGCCGCCGGTGGTCTCGAGGACGATGCGCCGCTCTTCCTCAAGAGACGGGTAGTCCATCAGGGCCTGCAGGAAGAAGCGGTCGAGCTGGGCCTCGGGCAGGGGGTAGGTGCCCTCCTGCTCGATGGGGTTCTGCGTGGCCATGACGAAGAAGGGCTGGGGGAGCTTGTGCGTGGTCGAGCCCGCGGTGACGTGACCCTCCTGCATGGCCTGCAGCAGCGCGGACTGGGTTTTGGGCGGGGTGCGGTTGATCTCGTCGGCGAGCACGAGATTGGCGAAGATGGGTCCCTTCACGAAGCGCAGCGCGCGGGCGCGGGTCGCGGGATCCTCCTGGAGGATCTCGGTGCCGGTCACGTCGGAAGGCATGAGGTCGGGGGTGAACTGGACGCGGGAGCTCTCCAGGTCCAGGATGCGCGCGAGGCTGGTCACGAGCAAGGTCTTCGCGAGACCGGGCACGCCCTGCAGCAGGCAATGCCCGCGCGCGAACAGGGCGATCAGGACCTCCTCCACCACCGGCTCCTGGCCCACGATGACGGCGCCGAGCTGGCGGCGGATCGAATCGCGCGCCTTCACGAGGCGCTCGGCCATGGCGACGTCGCGTCGGTCTTCGGTCATGAGGAAACGTTAGCGTTTTTTCGGCTCAGGCTCCAGATGATCAACACGAGCAGGGCGCCCGCGATCGCGACCGCGGCGGCGGGGACGTGGCGGCGGGCGCCGTCCTCGGGGATCTCGATGCGCGGGCTGGCGCGCACGAGGCCGTCCACGGCGGACGGTCCCTGCTTGACGGCCGCGAGCGAGCCGGCCAGCAGCTCGTCGGCCTGCGGTCCGCGCGCGAGGATCGAGTAGCCCCAGTACTGCCAGGGCAGGAAGCCGGCCGCGAAGCGCTGGTTGGGCGCGTCCTTGATCTTGGCCCAGGCGTAGACGGCCGAGGGCCCCGCGGGCGTGTCGGCGCGCTTGGCGGGGGATACGGCGTCGACGGCGACCTTGGCCTCGTCCGCGGCGGTCGCGCGCACGATGGCGGCCTGGTCCTTCGGGGCGGCGTCGTCGTTCTCGACCTTGAGGAAGACGACCTCCGAGCCGGCGCCGTCGATCACGAGAACCGCGCCGCGGCGGCGCTCGTCGGGGGTCAGCTCGCGCGAGCGCAGGCCGCCGCCGAGCGCGATCTGCAGCTGCTCGTCGGCGCTCAAGGCGACCCCGGCGGACTTGACCGCCGCGGGCGCCGTGAGGCGCAGGGCGCCGAACAGCGGGCCCATCATCGCGTCGGGCGCCGCGCTCGAGAGCGTGGCCAGAAGCGGCGGTCCGCCGGCGTCGACCACGGCGACGACGAGGCGCGGCGCGCCGTCGACGGTGGCGCGCATGAGCTGGGCGTTGACGCCGTTGCGGAAGGCCTTCGTCTCGACGCGGCCGTCGGAGCGATAGTCGAGCTTGGCGCCGGCGCGCAGGCCGTCGAGCACGCGCATCAGATACGCCTTCACCGACGCCGCGTTGTCGGCCGCCGACGCGGGCATCAGCGCCACCGCGAAGGAGCTGCCCTCCGGTCCGCGCAACGCCAGCAGCACTCCTTTCACGGGCGGCTTGCCCGTGATGTCGGTCCAGCCGGGAGGAGGCTCGACGCCGGCTTGCGGCGCCGGCGCCTCGGCCGCGAACGCGCCGAACGGGAAGAGTAGCGAGATTATGAGGAAAGCGAAGCGCATCATGCCGGAGGGGAGTTTACCAGCCTCGAACGCCGCGCGCAAGGCGCACGAATCGAGTGGCGCGTTATCGATTCTGTCTCTACACTGTTCGATCCCCAGACAGGCCGGGATGACAGCCGGCGAATTCCTCGCGGGGTTGCAAGCGAACTCTTCGCGCGAAGAGTCCTACAAGTCTGGCACCAACTCTGCGCACACGGAGTTCTTCAAGTCCGGCGCCGCCGCTAGAAGGTCAGGACAAGCTTGCCGACCGTCTCGCCCGACTCGAGCGCGGCGTGCGCGTCGGCGACGCGCTCTACCGGGAACTCGGTCACCGGCGGCTTCTTGAGCTCGCCGGAGCGGGCCCAACCCGCGATCGCGTCGAACCCTTCTTTCGCGAGAGAGGCCTTGTCGGTCAGGAACACGACGTTGAATCCCATGACGGCGCGATTCGTCGCCGTCATGTCCAGCGGGGAGAACCGCGGCACGCGCAGCCAGTTCCACGCCAGGCCGAGAAAGCCGGGGCGGCGGCCGCGCGGGAATATCTCGGCGAAGCCGTAGACGACGAGTCGGCCGCCGAGATTCAGGCGCGAGAAGCCGGGCTTGAGAGTGGTTACGCCGTTGGCGTCGAAGATCGCGTCGAGCCCATCCGGCGCGACCTTGTCGATCTGCTTCCAAAGGTCGTCTCCCCGCACGACGACCGCGTCGGCGCCGAAGTCGCGCGCGACCCTTTCTTTATTAGATGAGCCGACGACGGCGATCGAGCGCAGACCGGCGATCTTAGCCTGCTGCAGCAGCGCTGTGCCGACGCCGCCGGCCGCGGAGTGGATCAAGACCGTCTCGCCTTTCTCGACCTTCGCGACCTTGTGGAGCGCGTGATAGGCCGTGAGCTGCACGGCGGGAAGCGCCGCGCTTTCGGAGAAGCTCCACCCGTCCGGGATGAGGCGAAGCCGGCCCGGCTCGCAGATCTGGACGGAGGAGTAACCGCCGAAGCGAGTGAAGCCGAAGACGCGGTCGCCGGTCTTGAACTCCGAGACGCCGGCGCCGGCGGCGTCGACGACGCCCGCGAACTCGAAGCCGGGCGTGATCGGGTAATGGCCCTTCGCCGCCTCGTAGTAGCCCTCGCGCACGACCACGTCGGCGTAGTTGATGCCCGCCGCGCGGACGCGCACGCGGACCTGCCCCGCCGCGGGAACGGGATCGGCCTCCTCGATCAGCTCGAGAGCCTCGTGACCGCCGGGACGGCGCACCACCACTCGCTTCATCCCCGGATTCTATCGAATCGGCTATAATGCCGCTATGGGAAACCAAGCCGGACTCAAGGATATTCTCGTCGCGGGCGGGCCGATCCTCATCGGCATGCTGATCCTCTCGGTGTACTGCGTCGCGCTGATCTGGGAGCGCTGGAAGTTCTTCTCGCGCGCCACGAACGGCTATAAGGACTTCCTGTCGCGCGTGCGCGCCGCCGCCGCCGCGGGCAAGCTCCAGGACGCCGCCGCGATGGCCAAGTCGCACAAGGGGCTGTCCTCGTCCGTCGTGCTGGCCACGCTGACCGGACCCACGCATCGCGAGGAGCGCCAGCGCGCCGCCGAGCGCGCCATCGGCCGCGCCGTCGCGGAGCTCGAGACCGGTATGGGCACGCTCGGGACCATCGCCTCCGTCGCGCCTTTCATCGGACTGTTCGGCACCGTCGTCGGCGTCATGCGCGCCTTCCATGATCTGGCGGCCGCGGCCGGCGCCGGGCCCGGCCTCGTCGCCGTCGGCATCTCCGAGGCCCTCGTCACCACCGCCGCCGGCCTGCTCGTGGCCATCCCCGCGGTCGCCGCGTTCAACCACTTCAACACGCGCATCGCCCGCTTCCACGAGGAGCTCGGCTGGACCGTCGAGGAGGTCCTCGACGGCTTGTCCGAGCGGGCGGTCCGCTGAGGCCATGACGGAACTTTCCGGCGCGGCAGGCGTCCCATGAACGTGGACACCGGCAAGGGCGGGCGGCGCAAGACGTTCGCGGAGCCCAACCTCGTCCCGCTGATCGACGTCTCGCTGATCCTCGTCATCATCTTCATGGTGCTGACGCCCATCCTCGTCCATCACCAGCTGACCGTCAAGCTCCCGCACGCCGTGTCGGGCGAGGCCGCGGCGTCCGATACCGCCGTCACCGTTCAAATCACGAAGGCGGGGGCGGTCACCGTCGAGGGCACCGCCGTGCGCTGGGAGAACCTGGAGCGCGAGCTGACCTTGCGCCTGCCCAAGTCCGCGGGCAAGACCTTGCTCGTGCAGGCCGACCGAGGCGTCGCCGTGGAGCGCGTCGTGACCGTCCTCGACATCGCCAAGCGCCTCGGCGTCGGCAAGCTCGGCGTCGGCGTCACGCCCGACGAGAAATGAACGAGGCGATCAAGCCTTATCTTGCCCGCTCCGCCGGAGCCCACGTCCTCGCCGCCGCCGCCTTCGTCTTCCTCGTCCCGCACGCGGGACAGAAGCTCGACAAGGTCTACATGATCGACTTCGTCGGCGGCCCGACGACCATCGCCAGCGCCGGACCCTCCGTGAAGGAGATCGCCCGCGCCGCCGCCGCCGCGCCCTCCGCGGTCGCCGCCCAGACCGATCCGGACGCCGTCGCGGTCAAGGGGCGGCGGCACGGACCCATCGCGCTGCCCCGCCCGAGCCTGCTCGCCGGCGGGGGGAAGGACGCGGACCGCGGACAGTCGCCGTCCGCGAATTCCTCGCTCGCCGGCCCCGGCGCCCCTTCCGCGTCGGAGGCCTCCGCCGCCCCGAGCGCGGGTTCCGGAGCCGCCTCCGCGTCCGCCGGCGCCGGCGTCTCGACCGACATGCCCGATTTCCCGTATCCCTGGTACATCTCGCAGGTGCGCATGATGCTGTGGCAGGCGTGGCAGAAGCGCATGCCCCGCCTCGACGCCGAGGGGACCGTCGGCTTCTCGATCCTGCCCAACGGCTCCTTCACCGACTTGTCCGTGGAGTCCAGCTCCGGGGACGCGGGCTTCGATTCCGCCGCGATGGCCGCCGTCCAGGCCGCCGCGCCGTTCCCCGCGCTGCCCTCCGACTTCCACGAGAAGTTCCTCAAGATCCATCTCGCGCTCAAGTCCGAGGAAGCATGGCGCTGATCCGCCCCGCGATCCTCGCCGCGCTGATCTACCTCGGGTACGCGGTCGCGTTCCCGGACTACGTCGGCACCTCGTATCACGTCGTCGTGCTCTCGCTCATCGCGGGCGGCGCGGTGGGATTGTGGTTCCTGAAGAAGATCCTCGACCTCGGCGAGGGCGCGGCCAAGCTCGTCCTCGAACTCGCCTTCCTCGGCGGCGTCGCGGCGTTCGTCGGCTGCACGATGCCCCAGAAGTCCGGCAAGCCGCCTCTGACGCAGTGGGCGGAGGGCGCGCGGCCGACCCGCGATTCCGCGCGGCGCGGGCTCGAGCGCCTCGGCGCCGACCCGGGCGGGCCGCTCGCGTCTCGCGTCGTCGCCCTGTTCCCGAAGCGCTAGGGCGCGGGCGGCGAAGGGGGAGGCGGCGCCTCCCAGATGATGCGCATCGGCTTGGCGCCGCGATGCATCGCGTCGAGCTTCGCGGCCTGCTCCGGCGTCAGCGCCTTCGCCATCTCCGCGTCCGCCGACTCGCGGATCGCCTCGAGCCGCGCGAACGAGTCGGCCTTCACCTTTTCGACGTCGGCCACCTTGGAATCCATGATCGCGGCGACGGCCGTCTTCTGCTTCTCGTCCAGGCCCAGCTCGCGGTCGAGCCGCTCGAGCATCCTGCGGCGATGGTCCGCCCCGTCGCGCATGGCGTGCCGGAAATGCGCGCGCTGCCCCCACGAGCCGGCCGCCGCGCCGACGATCAGACCGAACAGGAACGCCGGCAGAGCGGGCTTCACCGCTCCTCCGCGCCCGGAGAGAGGATGTCCGCGCCCGACGTCTCGGGCTGGGCGGCCGCGCTCAAGGCCGCCCCGTCCGGGCTCGCGAGCAGCGCGACCGCCGGGTCCGAGACTTCCGCGGCGGAATAGGGGCGGAACGTGAACGCGAGGGCCGCGACGCTCAAGCCCAGCGCCGGAACGAGCCAGCGTCCGCTCAGCCAGGAGGGCGCGGCGGAAGCCGCCCCCGCCGGCAGGCGCGCCGTCACCCGCGCGACGAAGGCTTCGGTCTGGAACGGCGTCGGGGCGGGGGCGGGGCGGAAGAAAGCCCGCGACAGACGCTCCCAGTCCGCGAGGACGGAGGAGCACTCCGCGCAGCCGCTCAGGTGGCGCGCGACCGCCTCGCGCTCCGGGGCGCTCAGCGCTCCGTCGCGGTACTCGGACAATCGCTCGACGATCTTGTCGTGTTCCATGGCCTCGCTCCTTAGACGCGCCCCGCGGGCAGGATGTGTCGCACCGTCTCGCGGAAAAGACGGCGGGCCCTCTGCAGCTTCGCTTTGACGGAATCCATCGAGCAGTCCATCGCCGCCATCAGCTCCTTGTACTCGAGCCCCTCGAGCTCCCGCAGCGTCAAGATCAGCCGGTAGTCCTCGGGCAGACGGTCGAGGACCGCGCGCACGAGCTCGGCGTCCTCGAGCGAGCGGACGGCGTCGGTCGGCTCCGCGAGCAGGCGCTGCAGGCTCTGGCCCTCGCGCTCGGTCAGCGCCTCGAGCGACTCCGTGCGGCGCCGCGCGCCGCGGCGCAGCTCGTCGAGGCATTGATTGGAGGCGACGCGGTAAAGCCACGTCGAGAAGGCGGAGTCGCGGCGGAAGTCCTTGAGCCGCGCGTAAGCCTTCAGGAAGACCTCCTGGGCGGCGTCGTCCGCGGCGGAGGGGCCGAGCATGGACGCGCACAGCCCGAGCACCCGGGCGTGATGACGCCGGATGAGCTCCGCGAAATCCTCCTGGCTTCCCGCCAGGACCCGCTCGATCAGTTCGTTGTCGGTGATGCTGCCGCCGCGGCCGGAGGCCGGCCTCGCTACATCATAGTAAGGAAGAATCGGCTCTCGAACATGAGACGCCGCGCGCGAAGCGGAAGTGTCGGGGCGGCCGCGACACATCGCGCCCGGCCCGCGCGTCCAACCCATGCGCGCCGGCGGGCTCGCCCCCCTGGGTCCGCCGGCGCTTTATTTGCTAAACAACACGCCGCACCGAAGGTCCAAGAAATGCACGGAGGAGAAACCATGAAGCGATATATATGCGCCGCCCTCGCCGCGGCGCTGCTGGCGCCGGCGATGCTGACGGTCCGCGCCCGCGCCCAGGACGACGACGCGGGCTCGGCGGCGGCCGAGCCCCAGGAGGGCGGCAAGGCGGACCACGCCAAGATGGCGGAGCACATGAAGAAGCGACTCGAGCTCACCGACGACCAGGCCGCCAAGCTCAAGGACGCGATGAAGGCGCACCACGAGGGGATGCAGCCTCTGTGGCAGCAGGTCAAGGACTCGATGAGGAAGCTCGGCGAGCAGCTCAAGGCGAAGGCGCCGGACTCGGACATCCAGTCGACGCTCGACTCGCTGAAGTCCGCCCACAAGTCCATCGCCGCGGAGGAGGAGAAGTTCCAGGACAGCCTGGGCTTCCTGACGGCGACGCAGCGCGCGAAGATGCTCATGGGCATGATGCACATGCGCCGCGAGCGCATGATGCACGGCAAGAAAGGCCCGAAAGGCGCCGACAAGGACAAGGATCAGGACGAGGACGAGAAGAGCGGGGACTGACGCCGCTGCGTTCGCAAGCGGGGCGCGCCGGCTCCCAGGCCGGCGCGCCCCGCGCCCTTTCCGGGACGGCGCCGCTCGTCACTTTTAGGACAAAAAGACTTTCCCTCGCCGCCGTATGGGTCCGGCGGGTTTCGCGCCTATAATGGCCTCCGTTGCTTTTTCTACAGGAGGCCGTCATGCCCACGCGCCAGCGCCGTCTCGTCCGCATCGCCGCATTCCTTTCGCTCGCTCTGTCGACGGCGGCGCTCGCTCCGCGCGCCGCTTCGGCGGACGACGACCATCCGCACGCGGCGCAGCCCGGCGTCACCTTCGGAGGCCGCGGGACGTATTTTCACAGCCTGGGAGCCGACAACGGGACCTGGAGCGGCGGCGCGCAGCTGCGGTTTCACATCACCTCGGTGATCGCGATCGAGGCGTCCGGCGACTACCGCCAGAGCAAGTTCGAGGGACGGATCGTCGACGTCTACCCCGTGCAAGGGTCCCTGATGCTGTACCTCGCCCCGAACTGGGTGATCTCGCCGTACATCCTCGGCGGAGAGGGCTGGTATACCACTCACGTCCGCGACGGCGACACGACGCATCGCTACGGGCCGCACGCCGGCGCGGGCCTGGAGGCGGCGCTGAACCGCCACTGGACCATCGACGGCTCCTACCGCTACCTGTGGACCCAGAGCCTGACCGTCCCGACCTCCGCCCACCCGCTCGGCAAGAACTTCAGCGACAACGGCTACATGATCACCGCCGCGCTCAACTACCGGTTCTGACCATGCGCAAGGCTTCTTCGATCTCGATCGAATTCCCCGGAGAGGGGGAGATCATCACGTCCCCGACGTACTCGTTCCGCATCGACGCCGAGGCCCCGCGGGTCGAGATCGCCATCGACGGCGGGGGGTGGGCTTCCTGCCGCCGCAGCGACGACTACTGGTGGTTCGACTGGTCCGACTACGAGCCCGGCTTTCACCAAGCGATCGTCCGGGAGGCGCCGGACGCCGGTCCGGCGCCTCGGTCGGGCGTGCGCCGGTTCGTCGTCGGGAACCCCGGCCGCTGACTCGCCGCTTCGCGGCGGCGGCACAATAGATTCACGCGCTCTCCATGGGAACGGCCGGGCGCGGGAGATAACCTAGGGCGCATGAAGCTGCTCTATCGATATCTCCTGTCGGCGGCGCCCCTGGCAATGCTCCTGCTCGTCCTCGTCGCGGCGTCCCGCGTCGACGAGCCCCGCGCGAACGGAGTCGAGCCCAAGGCCGTGCTCAACGGGCTCAATCCCGATTCGATCCCCGCGGGATCGCCCGGCTTCACGCTCGAGGTCCGGGGGGGATTCTTCACCAAGGCCTCCGTCGTCGAATGGAACGGTCAGCCGCGGCCCACCGAGGTCCAAAACGACTCGCTGCTGCGGGCGCGCATCCCGGCCGGCGACGCCGCCGCCCAGGGCAGCGCCTATGTCGCCGTGCGCAGCTCGTCGTCGCTGTCCGAGTATCCGGGCGTCTCCAACGCCATGCCGTTCCGGATCACCCCGTAGAGGAGGAACACCCGATGAGACTCGAGAAGCCCCGTGCCGGAGCGCGTCAGCTGGACGGGCGGCCCGCCACGGCGAGGCGCTCGAGCCCGAGGCCGAAGCTCGCCGTCAAGCTCCCCTCCCCGCGCCCGCCCGCGAGCTTCGTCGCCGTGGACTATCCGCGGGCCGGAGAGAACGTCGTCTCGCGGGGCTACACGATACGCCTCTCGGTGCGCTCCGGCGGCGGCGCCGAGGTCTCCATCGACGACGAGGCTTGGCAGCCGTGCCGCGAGGCCGCGGGCCACTGGTGGTACGATTGGTCCGGCTACGGCCGCGGCGGCCACAAGGTCTGCGCGCGCGTCACTCTGCCGGACGGGCGGCGGAGCCTCTCCGAATGCAGGAGCTTTATCGTCGATCTCCCTTGACGGGCCCGTTCATCGGATCGGGCACGAAGGTCGGGTTCGGGCTCGGCGGCGGCAGCGGGCTGGGCCCCGGCGCGGGGGGAGGCGCCGGGTGCGGGACGGGCTCGGGCATCGGGCCCGGGACCGGCGAAGGCGCCGGACCGGGGATCGGCGTCGGCGCCGGGGCGGGAGGGGGCGCCGGAGCCGGGGGAGTCGACGGCGACGGGATGGGGCCGGGAACGGGCGCCGGTTTGGGCGCCGGGGCCGGGCCGGGAGGCGGCGTCGGCGCCGGGGCCGGGGCGGGAGACGGCGCCGGGTTCGGAGTCGGATCGGGCGCGGGCTTCGGCGCAGCGCTCGCGAGCGCCGCGAGCATGGCGCCCGCCAGCGGCAGCGCGCTCCGCCAGATCGACTTCCTCATCTCGTCCTCCGCCCCCCGGAGCCATCAGTGTGGCGCAACGCGAGCTCCGATCCCATGGTCGGGCGGTCAACCCTTTATGGCGGCCGCGCGACCTTAATCGCGCTTCACGTCGGAGCCGCGCACGCGGCTGCGCCGCTTATCGTCGTAGTAGAGGATGTCCAGGGCGAGGATGCCGCTGGCCGCGGCGGCGGCGAGGAACAGGACGATCGCGAGACCCGGGTAGCCGAGGATGCGGAAGGGGGTCTCGACCCGCATCATCAGCGCGGCCCCGATGACCAACGACGCGAGCACGAGCCCGAGGGAGATGCGGTTGGCGATCTTCTGCATTCCGTGGATCAGGAGCTGCTCGTCGAGCGCGTCGACCTTCACGCGCAGCTCGTTGCCGCCGAGGACGTCGAGCACCTTGTTCACCTTCTGCGGGAGGCCTTCGGCGAACTTCTGCGCCTCCAGGAGTCCCGCCGTGACGCCGCTCACGGAGAAGCCCTCCTCCATGCTCTCGCGCAGCAGGACCGACGACTCGGAGCGCACCGCGGCGCTAGGCTCGAAGTCCGGATCCAGCCGCGCGACGACCTGATCGAGGTTCAGCAGCGCCTTGCCGATCATCGTCAGCTCCGTCGGAGTGCGCAGGCCGTAGGTGGCCGAGTAGCGCGCCAAATCGAAGAGGATCTGGCCGAAGTTCAGCTGCGAGATGGTCGATTCGCGGTTCGTCAGGACGAGCTCCTCGATCCGCTCGCGGAACTCGCCCTCGGCGAAGCCCTCGCGCCGGCGGCCGATCTTGACCGCGACCGCCGAGGCGTCGTCGCTGCGGCCGTCGCTGATCGCGAGCAGGAAGGAGAGCAGGTTCCGCTGCAGCTCCGGGCCGACGCGGCCGACCATCCCGAGGTCGAGGATCGCCACGCGGCCGTCGCGCGTCAGGAGCACGTTGCCGGGATGGGGGTCGGCGTGGAAGAAGCCGTCGACGAGGATCTGCTTCAGGTACGCCCGGAAGAGCTGATCGGCGAGCTTCGGGCCCTCCACTTCGTTGAGCGCCAGCGGGCTCAGCGTCGTGATCTTTCGCCCCGCGACGAAGTCCATGGTCAGCACGCGATCGGCCGTGAAGTCCTCGTGCGGGGCCGGGACGACGAGGCGGTCGAAAGGGGCGAGGTTGCGGGCGAGGATCCGCAGGTTCAGCGCCTCGCGCCCGAAGTCCAGCTCGGCGAGGAGGCTCTTGCGGAACTCCTCCAGGATCCGGGCGAACTCGTAGCGCCGGCCCAGCGCGGTGTGGCGATCCAGGAAATGCGCGGCCTCGCCGATCGCCGCCATGTCCTCGACGATGATCTCGCGCTGGCCGGGCCGCTGCACTTTGACGGCGACGACCCGCCCGTCGCGCAGTACGGCGCGGTGGATCTGCGCCAGCGAGGCCGCGGCCGCGGGGAGCGGGTCGATCTCGCGGAAGATCTTGTTCGATCTCACGTCGAGGTCCGCCTCGATGATGCGCACGGCGTCCTCGAAGGCGAACGGCTCGACCTTGTCCTGAAGCCGCGCGAGCGCGTCGAGATGCGCCTGGGGCAGCAGGTCGGGGCGCGTCGACAGGAGCTGGCCCAGCTTGATGAACGTCGGCCCCAGCCTTTCCATGTCCGCGGCCAGGGCCTGGGCGTCGGACGCCTCGCCGCTCTCGCCGGCCGGCTCGAGGCGCGCGTACTTGCTCAGCAGGACGACGACGTCCTTGTAGCGGCCGAGGTGCCGCGCCTTCAGCGACGTTCCCAGCATCGGTCTCAGCGCCGCGCCGGCCGCTTCGCGGTGACTCGCCGCCGCGAGACCCGGCGCAGCGCGACCCTTCGGACCGGCCGGCGCCGCGGACGCGGCGGGCGGGGCGTCACGGAGCCGAGCGCGTGACGGCCCTGCTCGATCGCCGAGGAGACCGGCTCCAGGATCCTGTTGGTCCGGCGACGCAGGTCGACGATGAGGCCCCGGCTCTGCGCCCGGCGGCGCGAGTACCACGCGTCAAACTGACGCCGAGTCAGCCGGCCCTCGCGGAGGGCCTCCGCCATCGCCACGCTCTCGTCGACGGCCCTGCCCATGGACTCGAAGACGCCGTGTTCGTTTCGTTTATGAGCCATAACGCCTCCTCGCGTCTCAACGCTTCAGTGTAACGCCCGCCTCCCGCCGGGCCCATGGAGAGGGGGTCATTTTATTTTGACGAGGCGTCCATGTCCGCGGGCTCCGGCCGCCGCTACACTGTGAGCGCGGCGGAACGCAGGTCCGGAGGGGACATGAGACGAGCGCATGGACGGAGATGCGAGCCCTGCGAAGGGCTGAAGGGACCGATCGGGGCCAAGGAGGCGAAGGCTCTCGCGGCGGAGCTCAAGGGCTGGCGGCTGATCGGCGGGAAGACGCTGCGTCAGGAACTTGTCATGAAGGACTTCATGGCCGCGGTCCGCTTCATCAACGCGGTCGCGCGCGCGGCGGAGGCGGAGGGCCATCATCCCGACCTGCATCTGACGGGCTATCGGAATCTCGCGGTCGAGCTCACGACCCATTCGATCGGCGGACTCTCGATCAACGACTTCATCATGGCCGAGAAGATCACCGCGCTCCAGGAGCGAGAGGCGAGGCCCGTGCGCCGCGGGCACGTCGCCGCCGTCTAAGCCCTAAATCGGAGGTGCGAGCAGGATTCGAACCTGCGATAACGGTTTTGCACGCCGTCCCCTTGGCCACTTGGGTATCGCACCGCGAAATCGGAGGTGCGAGCAGGATTCGAACCTGCGATAACGGTTTTGCAGACCGTCCCCTTGGCCACTTGGGTATCGCACCATGTCATTCCACCGTCACGCTCTTCGCCAAGTTGCGCGGCTGGTCGACGTCGCAGCCGCGCAGGTCGGCGATCTGATACGCGAGGAACTGCAGAGGCACCACGTTCAGCGCCGGCGAGAGGAACTCGTCGACCGCCGGCAGCTCGATCACGAACTCCGCCGCGCCCTTCAGGCGCCGTTCGCCCTCCGTCACGAGCGCGACCACCCGCGCGCCGCGCGCCCTCGCCTCCTCGACGTTGGAAAGAGTCTTTTCGAACACGTCCGACTCGGTCGCGATCGCGACGAGGGGCGTGCCCTTGTCGATCAGCGCCAGCGGCCCGTGCTTCATCTCGCCCGCCGGAAACCCCTCGGCGTGCAGGTAGGAGATCTCCTTGAGCTTCAGGGCGCCCTCCAGGGCGGTCGGATAGTTCACGCCGCGACCGATATAGAGGAAATGCTCCGCGCGTCCGAACGCGTCGGCGATGGCGCGGACCTGCGGCTCGAGCTTCAGCGTCTTCCGCAGCAGCTCCGGCAGGGCCGCGAGCTGCTCGGTCCAGCGCCGCGCCTCCGCCTCCGCCATGCGGCCCCGCGCGACGCCCGCATGAAGGGTCAGCAGGCTCAACGCCGCGAGCTGACCGACGAAGGCTTTGGTGGAGGCGACGCCGCACTCCGGGCCGCAGTACGTGTGAAAATTGTAATCGGCAAGCCGGGGGATCGCCGCGCCCACCGTGTTGCCGATCGTGAGCACCTTCAAGCCCGCCTTCTGCGCCAGGCGCACCGCGGCCAGCGTGTCGGCGGTCTCGCCCGACTGGCTGATCGCGATCACCAGCGTTCCAGGGGCCAGCAAGGGCCGGCGATAGCGGAACTCCGAGGCCGTCTCGATCTGGGTCTGCAGCCCGGCATGGCGCTCGAGCAGGTATTTGCCCACGATGCCCGCGTGCCAGGAGGTCCCGCAGGCGACGATGTGCGCCTGAGTCGCCGAACGCAGCGTCTCCTGCGTCAGCCGCGTCTCGCGGGCGAATACCCCGGCGTCGCCGGGCTCCAGCCGCCCCCGCAGCGTCGTCTCGACGGCCCGCGGCTGCTCGTGGATCTCCTTGAGCATGAAGTGGCGGTAGCCCGACTTCTCCGCCGCGGCGCTGTCCCACTCGATGAAGGTCGGCTTCTTCTCGATCAAGCGGCCCGAGGGATCGTAGAACGTGCACTTGTCTCCCGACATCGAGACGATCTCGCCGTCCTCGAGGTACACCACCATCCTCGTGTGCTTGAGCAGCGGCGGCACGTCGGAGGCCATGAAGTTCTCGGCGTCGCCCAACCCGACGACGAGCGGCGAGTCGCGCTTGGCCGCCACGATGACGCCCGGGCAGCGGGACCAGAGGACGGCGAGCGCGTACGTGCCGCGCACCTTCTCCAGGGCCGCGCGCGCCGCCGCGATCAGCGCGGCTTCCGCGCGGCGCAGCGCCCCGGGGGCGGCGGCGTCGAAGCCCTTGAGCTCCTCCTCGATGAGGTGCGCGAGGACCTCGGTGTCCGTCGCCGAGGAGAACGTGTGTCCCGCGGGCTCGAGAGCGCTCTTTAAAGGAAGATAGTTCTCGATGATGCCGTTGTGGATCACGGCGAGGTTGCCGGCGCAGTCGACGTGCGGGTGCGCGTTGACCTCGGACGGCCCGCCGTGCGTCGCCCACCGCGTGTGCCCGAGGCCGATCGAGCCCGCGCGCGGGTTCTTGCTGAGCAGCGCGTCGAGGTAGGCCAGCTTGCCGACGCTGCGCGACACGGAGATCGCCCCTCCGCTGAAGACGGCGACTCCGGCCGAGTCATAGCCCCGGTACTCGAGGCTCTTCAGCCCCTCGAGGAGGATGGGGACGGCCTGCCGCGCCCCGGCGTATCCGACGATTCCGCACATGGGCCAATTATAGGCATGCGGCCGGCCGCCGCCCATGGAGACTAAGTCAATTCTCTGAAACCGCCGCGTGAACGCGCGGGTCCGCGGCTGGCGAAAATATTTTGCCCGGATGTCCAACGGCGGTCACGGCCCCGGTGCTACGATGCGTTCAGACGCATCATTTCACTCGAGGAGCTCAAGATGACACCGAAGACTGCGACGTCCGATCCGATGGCGACGCTGGACGCTCTCGCCCGGGGAGAGGCGGCATCCGAGTCGCTGCTCAAGAAGATCCGGGCCAAGGAGGCGCGCGTGGCGGTGATGGGGCTGGGCTACGTGGGCCTTCCGCTCGTGCGGCTCTTCGCTTCGAAGGGCTTCCGCGTGATGGCGTGCGACGTGGATCAGGGCAAGGTCGACTCGCTGAACAAGGGACGCTCCTACATCAAGTCGGTGCCGTCGGAGACGATCGCCAAGCATCTCGCCTCCGGCCAGCTGACGGCGACGAGCGACTTCAAGAACCTGGGCAAGGCGGACGCGATCTTCGTCTGCGTCCCGACGCCGCTGACCGCGGAGGGCAAGCCCGACGTCTCCTCGATCCGCGCGACGGCGAAGTCGATCGGAGCGGCGCTGCGCAAAGGACAGCTCGTCATCCTCGAGAGCACGAGCTATCCCGGGACGACGCGCGAGATCATGAAGCCGGAGCTCGAGAAGCGCGGGCTCAAGTGCGGGTCGGACTTCTTCCTGGCCTTCTCGCCGGAGCGCGAGGACCCGGGCAACAAGAAGTTCACGATGGAGCAGATCCCGAAGATCGTGGGCGGCATCGACGATCTCTCGCGGGCCGCGGCCGCGGCGCTCTACCGGGAGGCGGTCTCCCACGTGGTCGAGGTCTCCTCCGCCGAGGCCGCCGAGGCGGCGAAGCTCCTCGAGAACATCTACCGTTGCGTCAACATCGCGCTCGTCAACGAGCTGAAGATGTGCTTCGACCGGATGGACATCGACGTCTGGGAGGTCATCGGGGCGGCCGCGACGAAGCCCTTCGGCTTCCAGGCGTTCTTCCCCGGACCGGGCCTCGGCGGGCACTGCATCCCGATCGATCCCTTCTATCTCTCATGGAAGGCCCGGGAATTCCAGTTCAACACGCGCTTCATCGACTTGGCTGGGGAGCTGAACATCCAGATGCCCTTCTACGTGCTCTCCAAGCTGGAGGCGGCGCTGAAGAGCCGCGGCAAGAAGCTCCAGGGCGCGCGGATCCTGCTGCTCGGCTTGGCCTACAAGAAGGACATCGACGACCCTCGAGAATCCCCGGCTTTCAAGCTCCTCGAGCTGCTCGAGCAAAAGGGAGCCGACGTCGTCTACAACGACCCGCACATCCCGGCGTTCCCGTCGATGCGCCACTACAAGCACCTGAAGGTGAAGAACGTCGCGCTGACCGAGTCCGTCCTCGGCTCCGTCGACGCCACGGTGATCGTGACCGACCACTCGGAGTACGACTACGAGGCGATCGTCAAGCACTCCCCGCTGGTGATCGACACGCGCAACGCGTGCGGCGGGCTGGGCCGCTGGAAGGACAAGATCGTCCGGGCGTAGGCGGCGGACGGCGCGGGCGTCATCTCACGAGCACGAAGCTCTGGTAGATGACGCCCGCGTCCGTCTTCCGGATGCGCGCGACGTAGACCCCCGCGCCGCGGACACGGCCGGAGGGGTCCTTGCAGTCCCACACGATCGCCGCGCCGCCCTGCCGGACGGCGTGGAAGACGCGGCGGCCGCGGCGGTCGTAGACGGACACCTCCGCGGCGCCCGGGCCGAAGACGGCGAAGTCGTTGATCCCGTCCGCGCGCGCGGGACTCAGCACGCGCTGAGGCGCGCGGGCCTGGTCGTCGGGCACGGCCGCCGCGGACAGGATCGCGGCGAGCGCGAGGAAAAGGAGGGCCTTCATGTCACTGTCCTCCCGCCGGATCCGGCGGCGGCAGACCCTCGACCGCGGAGCCCGGGACCGTCGTGACGGCGGGCTGCGCGGCGGCGGGCAACGGCGCCGGCGCCGTCACGGGTCCCGGCTGGGGGGCCGGAGCCGGCGCGAGCACGGCGGCCTGAGCGGACGGGGCCGCGCCCGACGCCGCCTCCTCGCGCTGCTTCTCCGTCTTGTCCGTCTTGGACGGCCCGCCGAAGCGATACCGGAAGCCCGCCTGCTGGCTGCCGGCGTTGTTCGCCATGAGGCCACGGGTCAGGACGAAGGCATAGTCGAAGTCCACGGGGCCGACGCGGATGCCGACGCCGCCGGTGAAAGTGTCGGGCGTCGCGCCGGCGCGGAAGCGGACCGCGTCGTTCATGAAGCCCTTCTCGAGGCCGACGGAGGGAACGGCGCGCTCCGCGAATGTCCCCGACGGGACGTCGCGGTAGACGTAGTCCGCCGTCAGGCGCAGAGCCCAGGCCGTGATGTCGTACTTCAGTCCCGCCTGGATCTCCCGCGGCACGCGGTCCAGCGACGCGAGCCCCACGTCGGGCTCGTTGATGTTGCGCACCGCGACGCCGGCCTTCAGCGAGTCGCTCAGCGAGGCGATCACGCCGGCGTCGAGCGACAGCGCCCCGCGCCCCGTGCCGTGCGCGAAGACGGGGTCGCTCGCGGCGAGTGGGTCGGAGCCGACGTTGTAGCTGTGGGAGAGATACTTGCCCGTGACGCCGGCGTCCAGCACGCCGAACAGCGTGCGCGAGTAGCTCAGGCCCACGACGCGCTCGTCGACCAGGCCGGTCGCCTGGAACTCGCCGTAGCCGGCCGCGAGCGTGCCGTACTTGGTGGGCACGCCGAAGGACGCGAAGCCCTGTCCGATGCCGCCGGCGCCCTTGAGGCCGGTGTAGAGCTGGTTGTACATGAAGTACGCCTCGGGGTGCTCGAGTCGCGCCGCCGCGGCCGGGTTCAGGAACAGCGCCGCGGAGTCGCCGATGCCGGCGAGCGAGGCGCCGCCCATCGCGGCCGACTGCGGCGTGGCGAGCGGCGCGTCGAAGGACGCGCGCGCCGGCGCCGCCAGAAGCGCGAGGGCGGCGGCGGCCGCGGCAAGGGCAGGGCGGGTCGATGTTCGTGTTCTCATGTCTGGTGAGAGGGGATTCTCGCGAGACCGATCGAGCTCGCAGGAGGCCGCGGGTACGGCCGTCCTTTCGTTGCGACGAGCGCCGCTCGGGGCGAGCGGCCCTTGCGCCGGGCAAGGTCGAACTTCGGCGACGTCGACGTCAAACGACCGACATCACCAGGATAACATCGGGGGGCGGGACCGGCAAGCGCCTGAGCGCAATTCCTTAACGATTACTTGAATCGGATTTGAAGCGGACGGCGCGGCGAGGCTAAGCGGAGTTCGCCTTCAAGCCGGAGCGGAGGAGGCGCTGCGGGAGGTCGTCCTCCTCGGGCGTGGAGAACTGGATGGAGGCCTGGTCGCCGAGGCTCGCGACGGCCAAGAAGCAGACGTTGACTCCCACGTCCGACAGGAGCTTGGTGAGCTTCGCCAGCTCACCGGGCTTGTTCTTGACCACGATGTTGTAGCGCGTCGGTTTCTGCGGGGCCATGAGAGCCTCCTTATGATAGGCGGTTACGGCTCGTCGACCGCGTAGTCCGGTTCGAACCCGAGCTTCTCGATCAGCGCGACCGCGTTCTCCGGCTCGTCGACCGCGAGGACGAGCTTCATGGTCTCGCCCTCGATCCGGCTGTAAAGGGACACGATGTTGATGGACTTCTCCGCCAGCGCCTGCGCCACCTTGTGGAGCTCTTCGGGACTGTTCGGCAGCTCGAGCTGGAAGATGAGGTCCTCCTGGACGACGGCGCCCGTCTTCTCGAGCTTCTCGCGGAACGCGTGGTCCTTGGGCGCCAGGAATTGGATGGCGGTCTTCTCGCCGACGCTGGTCGTGAGGACCGACTTGAAGTCGATCTTCTCCTTGACGAGGAGGCGCGTGAGCTTGTCGAGAGTGATGCGGTCGTTGACGAACTGGACGTTGTACTGCGTCATCGTCGGCCTCAGCATGAAATCTTCCTCCCTGCGCGCGATCATTATAAAGCGCCGTTCCGCGGCGGGCCATGGCGGACCTGTCACGACTTTTCGCCGCCGCCGAGCCGGGACTTCACGGAGCCGCGACACGATTGTTCCAGCGTCTCCATGGTTTCGAACGCCGCGCTCCATTAAACTCCTCGCAGCCGCAGCAATCGAACGGAGAACGCCATGATCGTCGCAGCTCATCAGCCGAACTTCCTTCCGTGGCTCGGATACTTCGACAAGATGCGCAAGGCGGACATGTTCATCACCGTCGACCACGTGCAGATGGAGAGACAGAGCTTCCAGAACCGGACCCGGATCAAGACCGCCGAAGGCGCGCGCTGGATCACCGTCCCCGTGGTCCAATCCTCCCGTGACGAGCGCGTCGCGGACAAGCGCGTAGACAACAGCCGCGAGGGGCGCTTCCGCTGGGGGAGGAAGATGGCGCTGACGTTGAAATACGCCTACCAGTCCGCGCCGCACTACGCGGAGTACGCGCCCGCGCTGACCGAGATCCTGGAGGGACGCTGGGACCTGCTCGCGGACCTGAACCACCGCTTAATCGATTTCTGCCGCGACGCCTTGAAGATCGCGACCCCGATGAGGCGCAGCTCCGAGATGAAGATCGCGGGGACCCGGTCGGAGATGGTCCTCGACATGTGCCGGCAGGTCGGCGCCAAGGCTTACCTGTCCGGAGCCGGGGCGTCGAAGGGCTACCTCGACGTCGCCGCGTTCGAGCGCGCGGGCATCGAGGTCCTCTGGCAGGATTTCCCGCACCCTCGGTACGAGCAGCGCCCGCCCGCCTCTCCGTTCATCGAGAAGCTGTCGGTGCTCGACCTTCTCTTCAATCGCGGCCCCGAGAGCGCCGAGCTCTTCGCCGGCCGCGCCTCCGGAAGCCCGGCGGCGCCGGCCGGCAAGCCGGAGGTGCCCGCATGAGCCCGATCAAGCCCGAGCGCAAGCCGGACATCCTCTCCCATTACTCCGGGAAGACCGTGCTGGCCGTCGGAGCCCATCCCGACGACCTCGAGCTCGGCGTCGGGGGGACCCTCGCGCGCCTGAGCCGCAGCGGGGCGAGAGTCGTCATGGCGGTCCTGAGCATCCCGAACAACTTGAGAGCCCGTCAGGAGGAGGCGCGAAAGGCGGCGGAGATACTGGGCTGCGAGGTCCGCTTCCTGAACGCCGCCAAGTGCTGCCGCGTGGAGGACCTCAAGAACCACGTCCTCGTCGGGATGATCGACGGTCTGGTCAAGGAGCTTCAGCCCGCGGCGATGTTCTCGCATTGCCTGGCGAACCTGCACAAGGACCACCGGCTCGCGTACGAGGCGTGCATGGCGAGCCAGCGCCTGCGCTATTTCGACATCTTCTGCTACTCCCCGACCAGCTGCCACGCGGTGAACATCGCCTTCCACCCTCACGCCTATATCGACATCTCGGAGACGATCGACGCCAAGATGGCGGCCATCCGGAGCCACGCGTCCCAGTTCGGGGACCGGGGCCTGAAGACCGACCATTACCGGGAGGCCTCCGGGCTGACCGGGGGCGTGATCGGGGTCGATTACGCCGAGGGCCTCGAGGTCGTCCGGATGAGGCTCAATTGAACCATCGTTCGCGCGCGCTGAGGAGGCATCATGAAAAGGGTGCGATTCGGAACGGACGACGAGCGCCGGCGGGAAGGCGGCGAGGAGGACGCGAACGAGCATGAGCGCAACCGCCGCATCAAAAGCGAGCGCGACCGCCTCATGCGCCGCGAGCTCGCGCGCCTGCGCTCGGCGGGCGCCGAGGAGGAGCTCGAGGACGGACTCTCGGCCCGGGCGTAAGCGCAAGCCGGTCGTCCTCGTCGTCTTCGGCACGCGCCCCGAGGTCATCAAGCTCGCGCCGGTCCTGCAGGCCATGCGCGCCGGCTCCGGCCTGGCTCCCATCCTCTGCGCGACGGCCCAGCACCGTCAGATGCTGGACCGGATGCTGGAGAACTTCGGGCTCCGGCCCGACCACGACCTGGACTTGATGCGGGACCGGCAGGATCTGAACGCGTTCAGCGCGCGCGCGCTTCCCCGCCTGCAGGGCGTCCTCCGCCGCGTTCGCCCCGACTTCGTGCTCGTGCAGGGGGACACGACGACGGCGTTCGTCACCGCTCTGGCCGCGTTCTACGAGCAAGTGCCGGTCGGCCACGTCGAGGCGGGCTTGCGGTCCTACGACCGGGCGAATCCTTTCCCGGAGGAGGTCAACCGCGTCATGATCTCGCGGCTCGCCGACCTCCACTTCGCGCCCACCGAGACCGCCTGCCGGAACCTGATCGCGGAGGGAATCCCGTCCGAGGCGATCTTCCGGACGGGCAACACCGTCGTCGACGCCCTGCGCTGGGCGGCCGCCCGTCCCGAGGATCTGAGGGAGCCGCGGCTGCGCGCCGCGCTCGAGTCGCTGACCCCCGGCGACCAGGCCGTCGTCGTCACGACCCACCGGCGCGAGAACCACGGCAAGCCGCTGGAGTCGCTGTGCCGCGCCTTCTCGACGCTGGTGGCCCGCCACCCGAGGCTGCATCTGTTCTATCCGGTCCACATGAACCCCAAGGTCGCCGACAACGTCGCGCGCCTGCTGCGGCATCCGCGAGCGCACCTGCTGCCGTCCCTCGACTACTTCGACCTGATCCAGGTGCTCGCCCGCTGCCGGTTCGTCCTGACGGACTCGGGCGGCCTGCAGGAGGAGGCGCCGTCGCTGGGCAAGCCCGTGCTCGTCCTGCGCAAGGTCACCGAGCGTCCCGAGGCGGTCGCGGCGGGCGCGGCCCTGCTCGTCGGGACCGAGACCTCCGCGGTGGTCGCCGCCGCGTCCCGCCTGCTCACGGACTCCGGGTTCTACCGCTCGATGGCCCGAGGACGGGACATCTACGGGGACGGCCGCGCGGGGGTCCGCATCGTCGACGGCATCCGGCGGTACTTCGGTCTCGTCCGCTCCGCGCCGGCGCCGTTCGTCACAAGTCATCCGCAATGATTTCACCGCGAGGCGATGGGAGCGCGCCGACGGCCCCGCTTATACTACCCACGCTTTCGTTCACCGAGCGTTCCCATGAGAGGCCATCATGATCTCCGATAAGTCCGGCGCGCCCCAGCCCGCCAAGTGGGTCTATCCCCACGCCGAGTTCGCCAAGATGTACGCGCCGCCGGAGAAGACGCCCCCGTGCGTGAAGCTGCGCAGGCTGCTCGAGGAGAAGTTCGCCGTCCGCCGGACCGACCCGGACCGGAGCTTCCTGCACACCGCGGGAGCCTACGACGCGCTGACCGCCGCCATGCTGACGGACCTCGACTACGAGGCCGTCTACGCGAGCGGCTGGCAGCTCGCCGTGGCCCACAGCATGTACCCCGACATCGGCGTCTACCCGTCGCATTCCATGGTCGAGCTGGTGCTGGAGCTCCAGCGCGGCATCGAGGGCGCGCGCGACCGCCATTTCTACGACCACAAGGGCGAGATCAAGAACGCGCCGCCGATCTTCGCCGACATCGAGGCGGGCTTCGGCGGACCGACCCAGACGTTCGCGCTGACGCGCGAATTGATCAGATCCGGAGTCGCGGGCGTGCATCTCGAGGACCAGGACCCGGCCGAGCGCACCTGCGGGCACGTCGTTTCGCACCACGGCGCCAAGCGCGCGAAGGTGCTCGTCCCGACGCGGAAATGGATCGAGAAGCTCGTCGCGGTCAAGGCCGCGGCGCAGGCCTCGGAGACGCCGCTCGTCGTCATCGCGCGGACCGACGCGGTCGACGGCGCCGTGCCGGGCGGCCGCGAGGGGGGGCTCGAGCACGCGATCGAGCGCGCGCTCGAGGCGGCCTCCCTCGGAGTCGACGTCATCTGGCCCGAGTTCAACGACACGTCGCGCGAGGCGCCGCAGCGCTTCGCGGAAGGCGTGCACCGCCACTACCCTCACCAGATGCTCGGGTTCAACCTTTCGCCGTCCCTGCGCTGGGGGGAGGCCAAGAAGGAGGGACGCCTCCTCACGAACCGGGAGCTCGGGCAGATGGGCTACGTCCTTCAGTTCTCGACGCTGCTCGCCTTCCGGACGGCGGGCATGGCGCTGGAGACGTGGCTCAGCGGATTCCAGCACCGCGGCCTCGACGCGCTGGCCGATCTCCAGCTCGTCGAGCTGGCCTCGCTCGACGGGGAGCCCCGCACGCGCATGCACCAGCGCTTCGCGGGGACGGACCGCTGGCTGACCTTGGAGCGGATCGCGCGCGGCGCCCCTTGACTCTTCGCCGCGGGCCTTGATTTTCCCAACGATCGCCTTTTAGATTATGTTAATTACATATTGACTTCCCGGATATGAAATCTTCATAATCTCCACATCAAGGAAAAAATTCTCGTCGTCGAGGACGAAAAAGACCTCGTCCGCTTGATCAAGCATAACCTCGAAAAGGAGGGGTACTCCGTCCTCTCCGCCGGCACGGCCGAGGCCGGCCTCAAGAGCGCGCGCGCGTCCAAGCCGGGCCTGATCATCCTCGACATCATGCTGCCCGGCATCGACGGCCTCGAGTTCCTCCGCCTCCTGCGCCGCGAGAGCCGCACGCCGGTGATCCTGCTGAGCGCGAAGCGCAGCGAGACGGACCGCATCCTGGGACTGAAGCTCGGCGCCGACGACTACGTCGTCAAGCCGTTCTCCCACGGGGAGCTCATGGCCCGCGTCGAAGCCCGCCTGCGCCCCCCGGAGGCGCCCGCGAACGGGAGCGCCGCCTGCATCGGCGGGATGTCCATCGACGCCGAGCGGCATGAGGTCACGGTGAAGGGGAAGCCCGTCCGCCTGGCCCCCAAGGAGTTCGCCTTGCTGCGCCTGCTGGTGGAGGCCGACGGGAAGGTCCTTTCGCGCGACCGCCTCCTGGAGCTGATCTGGGGACACGACAAGAGCATGGAGATCGACACGCGCACCGTCGATCAGCACGTCGCGCGCCTCAGGCGGAAGCTGGGCCCGGAGGGCTCGCGCATCGCGACCGTCCCCAATTTCGGCTATCAGGTCAGGCGATGACGCCTACGGCGCGGAGCTCCGGGGCGCCCGCCGCGGCCGCGACGATCCTGATCATCGAGGACGAGCGCGACCTCGTCCGCCTGCTCAAGCGGTGCCTCGGGGAGGCGGGCTACGCCGTGTGCGCCGCCTTCAGCGCGGAGTCCGGACTCAAGCTCGCCCGCGACGAGTCGCCCGCCCTGATCCTGCTCGACATCGCGCTTCCCGCCATGGACGGGCTCACGTTCCTGCGCCTGCTGCGCAAGGAGAGCCAGGTCCCGGTCATCCTCCTCTCGGGACGCGGGACCGACGTCGACCGCATCCTCGGCCTCAAGGCCGGAGCGGACGACTACGTCCCCAAGCCGTTCTCGCTGGGCGAGCTCTTGGCGCGCATCGCGTGCGTCCTGCGCCGCCGCTCCGCGGATGCCCCGAAAAAACGCCGCCCGTCGGCGAGCTGAGGC
This sequence comes from Elusimicrobiota bacterium, assembly GCA_035606075.1. Taxonomy (GTDB): domain Bacteria; phylum Elusimicrobiota; class Elusimicrobia; order UBA1565; family UBA9628; genus GWA2-66-18. The sequence goes on along the minus strand of DATNGC010000024.1, from coordinate 3,714 downwards.
GGGCGATTCAGGCCGGCGTCTTCGCCGTCTCGCGCGCCCGCGCGAGGCCCTGAAGGAGGGAGGCGATGTCCTCGGCGTGCTCCTCCTCTTGCGACAGGATGGTCTCGAACAGACGTCGCGTCGTGGGATCCGAATCTCCGATGAACCGAACGATCTCGGCGTAGCTCTCGATCGCCACGCGCTCGGCCACGAGGTCCTCCTCGAGCATCTCGACCAGATCCTCGCCCTCGACGTACTCCGAGTGGCTGCGCAGGACGAGGCTGGCGGGCGAATAATCCGGCTCGCCGCCGAGCTGGACGATCCTCTGCGCGATCAGGTCGGCGTGCGCCTGCTCCTGCGCCGCGTGCTCCGCGAACTCCAGGGCGACGCTCTGCGCGTGGATGCCCTTGGCCATGAACTGGTGGCGCTTGTAGCGCAGGACGCAGACGATCTCGGTCGCGAGCGCCTCGTTGAGCACGTTGATCACCGCCTTGCGGTCGCCCTTGTAATCCGGCGTGACCGCGCCGTCCTGGATGCGGCGGCGGGCGCGGTCGCGGAGCGTCTTGATGTCGGTCAGGAAGGATCGATGGTTCATGGAGCGTGTTCTCCGGTTTGCGAAGCGGCGTTCAACTGCAAAGAGTGCCGGCCGCGCCTCGAAACGAGAGCTCGATGCGCGACGGCGCGCCGGGCGGCGCGTTTTCGGCGCGAGCCTCGAGGAGCAGCGCGCTGCGCCGCCGGACGAGCTCGAGCTCGACGCGGCCGGCGCGGGCGCCCTCGATGAAAAGGCGGTGGGCCAGCTCCGACACGGCGATCACGGCGGTGAAGACGTCGCCCTCGTCGAGCCCCACGGAGCGGCAAAGCTCCCGCGTCGCCGCCTGCACCCGGCAGAGGTGGGCGGGCTCGGAGACTCGCACGATCGCCGTGCGGACGATCTCGGCGCTCCCCGGCTCCGTCCTTCTCGCGCGGGTGCGGCTCGAGTCGATCCCGGACACGATCATGCCTCTCCCCGGGCCGGCGAGGCGTAGTCGAGGGTGCCCGGGGGGAGCTCGTCGCCCAGAGCCACGACGAAGCGCCGTGCGGCCTCGGAGACGAGCTGGCCGTCGGGCGAGACGATCTTCGCCACGAGACGGTGGTGATGGGAGCGGTAGCCGACCCAATCGAACCACCAGTGCCCCCCGTCGAACCGGCAGCTCTCGAACGGGGAATCGTCGACCGAGACCATCACGCGGTCTCCGGGTCCGAGCGCCGCGGTGAGCCGGAACGTATAGCGGGAGGCGGTGATCCGTTCCCGATGCGTCGGGAAATCGATCGAGATCCTCTTCTTGGCGCCGGTCGCGGGCATGAGAAGGACATTATAGGGGGCCTCCGGAGCCCGCGGCCATTCCGGCGGCGTCATTTAATCTTGACCGCGGCGTGACGGTCCGGCGGCCGCCTCGAGCAGGGGGGCCGCGGCGGCTTTGGGCACCGTGAAGCTGAAGCGCGCGCCGCCCGAGTCGAGGCTTTCCGCCCAGATACGGCCCCGGTGGCCCTCCACGATCTCCTTGCAGATGGCCAAGCCCAGGCCGGTGCCCTTGTAGCCGTCGCCGCCGGTGGGGCGCTCGAGCTGGACAAAGTGGTTGAAGAGCTCCCCGATCTTGTCCTTCGGGATGCCCGGTCCGTCGTCCGCGACGCTCAGCGCGACCGTCTCCCCGCCGTCCTCCGCCTTGACGGTCACCTGCCCCCGCGCGAAGCGGAAAGCGTTCTCCAGCAGGTTGCGCAGCACCTGCACCAGGAGGTCCGGGTCGCCGTGCACCGCTGGGAGCTCCTCGGGAAGGTCCACGTGAAGCCTCTGCGCCTTGTTCTTCAAGCGGAACTCCTGGGAGATCTCGTCGAGCACGCCGCCGAGGTCCACCGACCGCGCCGCGATCTTGAGCTTTCCGGATTGAAAGCGCGCCAGGTCCAGGATGTTGTCGATGATCTTCACCTGGCGGTCGACGTTGCGCGAGATCATCTCGACGAGGCGCGCCTGGCGCGGCGAAAGGCCGCCGCTGAGCCCGTCGTTGAGGCAGAAGACGGCCGTCTTGACCGTGGCCAGGGAATTGCGGAGCTCGTGGGAGATCCGCCCCATGAAGCGGTTCTTGATCTCGACGAGCCGCATGTTCTCGCTGACCTCGGCTTCCAGGAGGCGCAGCCGGCTCGCGTCGCTCGCGTCCCGCAGCGTGATCAGGCGCGCCCCCGCGCCGTTCCAGGAGATGCCCGCGGCCGACATCTCGACGGACCTCCGGGCGGAGCCAGCCACGCTGATCTGGACGCGCCCGGGGTGCCCCGGCGAAGAGGCGTAGGTGAACGTGCGCCCGCGCAGCGACTCCGCTCCCATGCCGAACAGCGCCTCGGCGGCGGGATTCGCGTAGCGGACGCCGCCGGCGGCGTCGATGACGAGCTTCGGGGCGTCGTCGCAGTCGAGGAGCCTCTCGACCTCCCGGGAGAGGCGCTTGCGCTCGATCGCGTGGCGGATCGCGCGCCCCAGGAGCCAGCACTCCGGCGTTCCTTTAATGACGTAGTCCTGCGCGCCCTCGGCGACCGCCTGCGCGGCGAGCGCCTCGTCCTGGGCGCCCGTGAGAACGAGGACGGCCGTGTCCGGCGCCTGGCAGGATATCCTTCGGAAGCCCTCGATCCCGACGTGCTGCGCGAAGGAGAGATCGAGCAGGATCGCGTCGAAACGCTCGTGGGCCAGGAGCCTGGAGCCGGTGGAGAGGCGCGGGGCCTCGCGCACGTCGAAGGTCCCGCCGGATCCGGGGCCCGCCGCCAAGGACCTGACGATGACCGAGCTCTGATCCGCGTCGCCCTCGATCAGCAGGACTTTCGTGGCTTTCTCGCTCATGGTCGGTTCTCCTTGACGCATGTCGATTATAGGATCAGGTCCGCGCGAATCCCACGGCGGGCGGGCAAATTTTTTTGGATGCGCGTGTGACGGCGGAGGGAACGTCGAGCCGTCCGGGAGGGGGGCGGGAGCTCCGGTCCGTCGGACCGGAGCTCCGCCCGACGCCTCACTTCATCTTGACTTGGTAGCCGAAGTTGGGGACCGTCGTGATCCGGTCGGCCTCGGAGCGCAGCTTCCGGCGCAGGCGCGCGATGTGCTGGTCCACCGTCCGGGTGTCGATCTCCATGTCCTTCTCGTGACCCCAGATCATCTCGAGCAGCTGCTCGCGCGAGAGCACCTTCCCGTTCGCCTCGACCAGGAGCTTCAGGATCGCGAACTCCTTCGGCGCGAGGTAAGCGAGCTTGCCCTTCACGAGTATCTCGTGTCGCTCGAAGTCGATCTCGATGCCGCCGACCACGACGGACTTCTTCGCCTCGGCGCCGGACGCGCCGGCGCGGCGGCGCAGGTGGCCGCTGATGCGCGCCTGGAGCTCTCCGAGGGAGAAGGGCTTGACGATGTAGTCGTCGGCCCCGAGCTTGAGGCCGAGGATGCGGTCCATCTCGCTGCGCTTCGCGGAAAGGAGGATGATCGGGATGCTGCACTCCGGGCGGATCGTCCTGAGGAACTCAAGGCCGTCCATCTTCGGGAGCATGATGTCGAGCAGGATCAAATCGGGCTTGTTCTTGCGGGCGAGCTTGAGTCCGGTCTCGGCGTCGCGCGCGGCGGTCACGTGGAACTTTTCCTTCTCCAAGTTGTAGCGGATCAACCGGACAAGGTCTTTCTCGTCTTCGACGATCAGAATCTTTTCTTTTGTCATAAGGGTAACTAATTCTATT
>DATNGC010000023.1:0-5026 GCA_035606075.1 Elusimicrobiota bacterium | reverse complement strand
GACCGGCGGCGTGCACGCCCCGGCCGCGACGCACGCCTTGTACTGCTTGTTGGTCACGAGCGTCTTCGCGATCTGGAACGTCTTGACCGCGACGCGGTGGGCGGGCTGGGCGTCCTGCTCCTCGGCACCGTAGCCCATGATGAAGCTGCCGCCGGGGATGGTGATCCACTCGATGCCCGTGCTTCCCTCGGGCGCCCGCGCGCGCGCGTCGCCGCCGGCCGCGGCCGGCTCCTTTTGGCGCACCTTGAGCGCCAGCGCCTCGAGCGCCGTCCGCATCGCTCCGGGCGGCACGTGCGGGGCCAGCGCCGCCGCGGCCTCGGCGTCGACGCCGGGAGAGAGCCAGTAGGCCTCGAGGAATCGCGCCGACCAGACGCTCTTGTCGGCCTCGGGGAGGCCCGCCTGGGACAGCAGGCGCGAGAGCCTGTCCCAGTCCGCGTTGCGCCGGCCGACGCGCTCGAACCTGGCCTGGTCGGCCGCCGCCGTCGCGGACGCGAACGCGTCCCATTGCGCCGCCCTCTCCCCGGCGGCGGCCGCGAGCTCCTTCTCGTCGCGGCCCAGCCGCCGCCAGCTCGCCGCTTTGTCCGCGGGCGTCGCCCCCGGGTCCGCGTCGAGCGCGAGGGCTGCCTTGTACCTCGCCAGGCCGTCGAGGCCGACACGAGGCCAAGCGGCGCTCGACGCACGCCCGTCCAGGGGCGCCGGAGCCTTCGCCGCCGCCCGCGTCTCATCGGGCGCGGAAGGAGAGAAGTCGGCGCGCGCGTCCCGCTGGGCGCGCGCGGGCGCGGCGAGCAGAACGCCGCTCAAGACGATCGCGGAAAATGGGGCTCGTCCCGAACCTTCGCCTCGCACTCGCATATCTTAGCCCCGAGAGGCGGCGCACGCAACCATCCCATCCCGCGGCGGGCGTGCGGGAGGCCCGAATAATCGCTCGATATGCTCGGAAAACTCAGTATTGACAGGGGGGGGCAAGCATGCAATACTACGAAAGTCATGGCGAAAGCTCCCGCCCGGAAGTCCAAGCCATATTCCGTTTTTCCGTCGAATTCCATTATCTCTTTTTCGCTCCGCGTGTCCGAGCACGGCCTCGAACCCATCCTCGGCGCGGCCTACTTGATGATGGACCGCGCGTACGTCTCGATCTCGGGCAGCCGGGCCCGGACGCTCGAGGTTGTCCTCAAGAGCAAGTCGCCCGCCGCCTCCGTCGAGCTCGACGCGCTGGGCCGGAGCTTCCGGGCCGAGTTGGAGACGCAGAAGGTGCGCTGGGGACTCGCCAAGAACAACCTCACCATCCGCCGCTACATCGTCGAGCAGGCGGTCCTTCTTGGCGCGGGAAGCGGGGTTCCCGCGCCCGAGAGCCCGGAGGCCGGGGCGTGAGCCGGCTGACCACGCTCGCCGAGCCCGCCGCCGTCGAGCTCAAGGGCTTGGGCGCGTTCAACTTCCGCGACATGGGCGGCTGGCATCTCCTCACGAACGACTGGGGCCGCTACATGATGCTCGACGACGGCGAGTTCGCGCGCTTCATGTCCGGGCGCCTCGCCGAGAGGGATCCCCTGCGGGAGGAGCTGGCCGCCAACGGCTTCGTCCGGGAGCGGACCGACTTCGCGTCGATGGCCCGCTCCTACGCCGAGAAGACGGCCTTCCAGCGCCTGCTCGGGCCCAGCCTGCACATGATGGTGGTCACGCTGCGCTGCAACCAGCAGTGCCAGTACTGCCACTCGAGCGTCGTCGACCCGTCGCGCACGGACGCGGACATGGACCTGGCCACCGCCAAGAGGACGGTCGACTTCATCTTCGAGACGCCCAATCCCGCGATCTGCATCGAGTTCCAGGGCGGCGAGCCTCTGCTGAACTGGCCGGTGGTCAAGTTCGTCACGCTCTATGCGCGCAAGAAGGCCGAGGCTTCGGGCCGGAAGCTGTACTTGACCTTGGTGTCCAACTTCACCCTGATGACCGAGGAGCGCGTCGACTTCCTCTTCGCCCACGACGTCTCGATCTGCACGTCCCTCGACGGCCCCGCGGAGCTGCACAACAAGAACCGCCCGTTCCTCGGCAGCGGCGCGGCGCAGGAGAAGGTCGTCCACTGGATCGAGCGCATGCAGGCGCGCTGCGACGCCATCGTCGGCCGGCCGTTCTCGCGCCCCAGCGCGCTGATGACGACCACGCGGTTCTCGTTCGACTACTCGAAGGAGATCGTGGACCTGTACGTGAAGCTCGGCATGGAGCAGATCTTCGTGCGCGGGCTGTCGCCGATCGGCTACGCCAAGCGGGTCTGGGGCGACGTCGGCTACACGACGGCGGAGTTCCTCGACTTCTACTCGCGCACGCTGGACTACATCCTCGAGCTCAACCGCAAGGGCGTGCCGATCATGGAGCGCATGGCGCTGATCCTGCTGACCAAGATCGTGCGCGGCGTCGATCCCGGCTTCATGGACCTGCGCTCGCCGACCGGCGCGGTGCTCGGCTGCCTGGCCTACAACTACGACGGCGGCATCTTCGTCAGCGACGAGGGCCGCATGCTCGACCACATGGGCGACGACAGCTTCAAGGTGGGCGACGTCGCCTCCTCCGACTGGGACGCGGTGCTCGGCCATCCGACGACGCGCGCGTGCGTCGTCTCCTCGGTTCTCGAGAACCAGCCGATGTGCGCGCAGTGCGCCTTCAAGCCCTACTGCGGCGTCGAGCCCGTCTACCACTACGAGACGCAGAAGAGCATCTTCGGCTCGATGCCGACGAGCGGCTGGTGCCGCGCGCGCATGGGGATGTTCGACGCGGTCTTTCAAAGGCTGCGCGACAAGGAGTGCCGCAAGATCTTCGACCGCTGGCTCGAGTGGGACCGGCGCTGGCAGGAGAACGGCGGCTCGTCCGCCGAGCCCGAGGCGGAGGCGGCGCGATGACGCTCTTCAAGGTCGACGCGCGCGCGGGGACCGTCTCGTTCAAGGCGTCGCGCGCGTTCTACTCGCGCCAGTCCGCGGCGATCGCGGCGCACGTGTTCGAGTCCAAGGCGCGCGTCTCGCTCGCGGAGACCCCGCGGTCCTTCGAGCTGGAGCTCAAGGCCCGCCGGAAAGGGACCCCCGCCGCCGAGCTTGAGGCTCTCGCCGGGGAGTTCCTCAACGAGCTCCTCAATCAGGAGTATCGCCTCGTCGTGGGCGGCGCCAACAAGAGGATCGCCGACCTCATCGTGACGCAGGCGCTGTTCTGCGCCGGCGGCGCCGGCGCCGACGGAGCCGCGCGCGCGGCGGGCATCCGCGCCCGCGAGTCGGCGCCGGAGTTCCGCGCCGAGGTCGACCGCCTGATGGCGGAGGCCCGCGCCGAGCTCGCGCTGACGAGGACCAGGACGCCGCCGGCCAAGGAGGCGGCCTCCCGCCCATGAGCCCCGTCGACCGGCGCCTGTGGCTGCTCGTCTCGCGGCGCTGCAACATCCGCTGCTCGTTCTGCCCCATCGAGTTCACGGGCGAGGACATGCCGCTGGACGTCGCCCGGCGCGCGATCGCGGCCTACCGCGCGAGCCTCCCCGCGGGCGCGGCCCCGGTCGTCAAGTTCTTCGGCGGCGAGCCGTTCCTGAACTGGCCGGTCATGGAGGCGGCCATCGAGGAGGCCCGCGGCACGGGGCTGTCCTTCCAGATCACCACCAACGGCATGTTCCTCGACGCGGAGAAGCTCGCCTACCTGCGCGCGCGCCCCGAGGTGGAGATGTCCCTGAGCTTCCGGACGGAGGGGGGCGCGCAGCTGCCCGGCGTCTGGTTCAACGACGTGCTCACGCAGGGCTCGAGCGCCGAGGCCGCGATCGACAAGATGCGCGCGCTGCTGGCCGACGGCTACCGGCGCTTCAACATCCTGCCCGCGTTCTTCACGCCGTGGAGCCCGGAGGAGCTGCGCGAGCTGGACCGCTCCTTCGCGGCGCTCTCGCGCCTGTTCCGCGGGCTCTGGGCGCAGGGCGTCGACGTCCGGCTGCGCAACCCGGAGACGTCGAGCCCCTTTCCGCTCTACAACGCCTCGCTGACCGTCGACGTGGACGGCCAGGTCTATTCCTCGAGCCTCGTCGAGAGCCGGGGCACCGAGGCCTACCGGTCCTTCCTGCGCGTCGGCTCGGTCGACGCGTGGCCCGCCGCCGGCGAGCCGCGCCGCGACGGGCGCTACCTGCGCGTGCTGCTGGAGCGGTGGGCCGGCCCGGAGCTGTGGCGCTGCACGCGGGAGGCCGACGCGGCGCTGACGCGCTTCGTCGAGTCGCTGTCGACGGCGCCCGGGCCGGAACCGGCGCGCCGGGTCGCGGAGCTCGTGCCATGAGCGTCACGCGGTACTCCGAGGACGGCGCCGAGAAGCTGATCAACGTCGAGATCAACCCCGGCCGCCTCTGCAACAACAAATGCGTGTTCTGCATGAGCGGCGAGGAGCGCGACGATCACGAGCCTTGGGCGGACCCCGCTCGCATGAAGGCCGAGATCTCGGCGCGCTACGCGGAGGGCGCGCGGTCGCTGGGCTTCCTCGGCGGCGAGCCGACGATGTACCCGCACATCCTCGACTGCATGGCGCACGCTCGCGACCTCGGCTACCAGCGCATCGCCCTGTGCACCAACGGCATGCGTCTGGCCGACCCGCCGTTCCTGGCCGCGGCGCTCGAGGCCGGGCTGAGCCGCGTGACGATGTCGCTGCACAGCCACGTCCCCGAGATCGAGGAGCGCCTCGTCGGCGTGCCGGGGATCCTCGCCAAGAAGCTCGCGGCCCTGCGCGGCCTCCTCGAGGCGCGCGGCCGCGGCGCGATGGTCCACGGCGTGTCCTTGAACCCCGTCCTCTGCCGCCCCAACGCGCCGCGCATCGAGGAATACGTCCGGTTCTTCCAGGCGATGGGGATCGGAGACATCCGCTTCAACTACATCTGGCCCGAGTCGCGCGTCTCCAACGACAAGACGGTCGTGCCGCGGTTCGCGGACGTGATCCCGCACGTCCTGCGGCTGATCCTGGTCAACGAGAAGACGCTCAAGATGCGCCTCAGCTTCGGCGGCGTGCCCTTATGCGTGCTGCCGCCCGTCGT
>DATNGC010000022.1:0-44507 GCA_035606075.1 Elusimicrobiota bacterium | reverse complement strand
CGACGACGGTCCGGGCTCAGTTCTGCCCGCTGGGCGAGACCGAGAGGCGCATCGTGACCTGCAAGGCCGAGACCTCGATGGCGGACTGCCAGGCCGAGGCGCAGAAGGTGGGCTGCACGGTGGCCCGGGTCCTGCCGCTGGTGCACGCGGTGGTCATCGAGATCCCCGCCGAGAGGATGTTCGCCGCGGAAGCCAAGCTCGCGGACGCTCCGAAAGTCGAGCGCGTCGACACGGACCCCAAGGTCCGCTGGCTGCACAGCCTGCCCGACTTCTCCGCCGCGACGATCGACGCCGGCGAGTTGACGCGCCATATTAAGGAGCTCCAGCCCAAGTTCCCCGCCGCCGCGGGCCCGAACCCGCAGATCCCGTGGGGCGTCCAGCGCGTCGGCGCGCCGCAGGTCTGGGCGCGGACGCAGGGCGCGGGCGCCGCGGTCGCGGTGATCGACACGGGCATCGACGCGTCCCACCCGGACCTCGCGGGCCAGGTGGCGGGCGGCGTCAACATCCTCGATCCCCAGCATCCCGACGACTGGAAGGACGACGAGGGCCACGGCACGCACGTCTCCGGGACGATCGCGGCCAACGGCCGCAACGGCGGCGTGGCGGGCGTGGCGCCGATGGCCAAGCTGTACGCGGTCAAGGTGCTCGACAAGGACGGCAACGGCAACTACTCGGACGTGATCGCCGGCATCGAGTGGGCGATGAACCACGGGATCAAGATCGCCAACATGAGCCTCGGCGCCGACGAGGGCAGCGAGCCCCTGCACCGCGCCGTTCAGGCGGCGCTGGCCAAGGGCATGATCATCATCGCGGCGGCGGGCAACTCCGGCGGCCCGGTCGGCTTTCCCGGCGCCTACCCGGAGGCGATCGCGGTCGGCGCCTCCGACGGGTCCGACCACGTGGCGCCGTTCTCGAGCCGCGGGCCGGAGGTCGCCTACATCGCCCCCGGCGTGGAGATCCTCTCGACGAAGATGGGCGGCGGCTACACGACTCTCTCCGGGACCTCGATGGCCTCCCCCCACATCTCGGGCCTGGCGGCGCTGGCCTACGCGGAGGGCGCGACGACTCCGGCGGCGCTTCGCGCGGCGCTCGACCGGGCGGCGCGGCCCATCGCGGGGCTCACGCCGGACATGGAGGGGCGCGGCATGGTCTTGGCGGGAAATCTGACGGGCGGTCCGGCTCAGGCCGGCGAGCCGCAGGTCGCGCTCGCGAGCGCGCGGTAGGCTCGAAGACGATTCAGACGGGCGCCGGAACGTTCCAGCCTAACCCCGGGCATCCTTGGAACGCAACGGCGCCCGTCTTTCTTTTTGTTCCCTCTCCGTCATGGACGATCGCTCCGGCCGCGGATAGAATCCCCCGAATCGCCGCAAGGAGGGAGCGCCATGGCCAAGACTCAGGAAAAAGTGATCATCAGGAATTTCGCGAAGCCCGACGAGGTCCGCACGTTCCAGAAGGGAAAGCTCGAGCTCGTCAAGGTCAACGGCGCGCTGGTGGGAAAGGGCACGTTCGAGCCGGGCTGGAAATGGTCGCTGCACGTCAAGCCGCTCGCCAAGACGGAGCTGTGCGAGGCGCCGCACTTTCAATACGTCGTCTCCGGGCAGATGGCGATCCGCGCGGCCGACGGCGAGGAGCACACGATGAAGGCCGGGGACGTGGTGAAGATGGGCTCCGGACACGACGCCTGGGTGATCGGCGACGAGAAGGTGGTGGTCGTCGACTTCCAGGGAATGGTCGACTACGCCAAGCCTAAATGAGCTTCACGCGCGCGAACAGCATCATCGACGCCGGGGCCGAGCCGTAGGCGGGCTTCAAGGCGCTCGGGAGGATGCCGAGGCCGCCGACGCCGCCGACGCCCCACGAGGAATGCTTCCAGCGCGCGAATTCGTAGATATAGCCCAGGCTGACCTTGCCGACGGTGAAGGCCGAGCCGTTGAGAGGGCCCGAGTCGAAGAGCTCGTCTTTGCCCACGCGCTCGGCGCGGGCGAAGACCGTATGCGTCCGCTCGATATGAACGGCGGTCTCGAGGAGATAGGCGTCGAGGTCCTTTCCGGGGCGGTTGCGGTCCTGGCCCCAGGCGAAGGTCGTCTGCGCCAATTGCCCCCATGCGCGCCAGTTATAGCTCGCCGACGCGGTGATGCGCCCCTGATTCTGGTCCGGCGTCAGCTGCTCGGGGCTCACGAGATGGCCGTAGCTGACCTGCAGGGCCCAGTCGCGAGTCGGGTTGCAGGATAGGCGCGTCGAGAAAGAATCGAACTTCGGGGTCTCGATGTCCCAGCGGTATTGATCGGGCTCGCGGCCGCGGAAGGCCGAGCCCTCGAGCTTCCAGTTCCGGAAGGTATAGCCGAGCGTCGCGACGCCGAAGTCGACGTGCGTCGAGTCGAGCCAGTGGTGGGTGATCGGAGCCTCGGGATTGTCCATGCCGGAGTAGCGGTGCATGAAGACGGGCGGTCCCAGGGCGGGCTCGCCGGCGACGCCGTAGTAGGCGAAGGCGGAGCTCTCGTCGGTGAGCGGATGGCTGTACGTCGCGGCCAACTCCATGATCATGTCGTGGGGATGCTGGCGGTCGATGAGCTCCGCGCGGCCGTCGGCGGTCTCTCCGGTCTGCAGCAGGAGCGGATAGCCGTTCCTGCCCATCGCGGGATCGAGCGACGTCATGCCGCGAAAGCCGGCCGTCCCGCCCCACAGCGGGTGCTGGGCGACGCCCATGAGCATGCTCTCGCTGAAGCCCTTCTCCGCGCCGCGCGCTCCGCCCTGGCGGTCGTAGATCCCGTCGGCGTAGCCGTGGACCATGACCATCCAGCCGCCCGTCGCGAGGTGAAGGCCTTCGTGGGGAGTCGAGTCGGGCTGCCAGCTCGTGCCGGAGGCGTCGCGCGTCATCGGGTAGGAGCCGTACAGGCCGTGCATTCCACCCATCTCGTGATGCATGTGCTCCATCGCGTCCTGAGCGATCGCGCGCGGCGCGAGGATGAGAACGCCGGCGAGGAGGACGGCGGATCGCCACGAGACCATTCGTGGGCTCACTTGGCGGCGCCGGTCTCCCACCAGTTGGCCTTCGTCGCCGCGGCGGGAGCCTGCGGCGCCGGCTGCTCGGCGGCGGCGGCCTGGCTCTCGAACTTCGCTTGGCGGCGCGCGGTCTCGGCCGCGAACAGCTGAGAAATCGCAACGGAGCCGCGCTTGGCCGAGAGATCGGCCGGAGTTTCGCCGTTCCTCGCGCGGACCATCATATCCGCGCCCGCGTCGAGCAAGAGGCGGACGACCTCGTACTGGTTCTCCTTCACGGCGTAATGCAGCGCCGTCCAATGATCGATCGATTTGTCGGGCCGGTTGACGTCGGCCCCCAGCTCGAGCAGCAGCTTCGCCATCCGCGCGTCGCCGCGCTCCGCCGCGATCTGCAGCGGAGTCATGAAGATGTTCATGAGATAAGGCGGCCTGTTCGGCACCGTCGCGTTGATGTCCTCGCCGGACTTCACGAGCGCGCGGACGGCCGGCTCGTCGTCTCCGATGACCGCGCTGTGGATCCTCGTCGCGCCCGCGCAGCCGACGAGCGCGCCCGCCGAGAGACAGCACGCGAGCAGCGCGGCGATCCTTGAATTCATTCGGAGATTCTACCTATAACTTCCTGAGAAAGTCGCGGATCGCGGCGCCGATCGGCTCGGGATGCGTGAGCGTGAACGCGTGCCCCGCCTCGGGCAGGACGAGCTGCGCGTCGATGCAGGAGAGCGGCAGGATCCGGTCGCCGGCGCCGTGCACGGAGAGGAGCGGGCATGGGATGCTCTCGACGCCGCTCCACTCCACGATCATGCGCCCGAAGCGGCGCAGCATCTTCGGCGGATAGCCGCGCGCCATCTCGATCATGAGCTGCGCGTTCTTCGCGTCGATCGGCGCGAAGCGTCCGCGCACGAACGGGGGCCAGGAGCGCAGTCCCAGCAGCGCGTCGGGGACGAGGCGGCAGAACCGCTCGACGAAGCGGTAGCGGCCCGGAAGGCGCCGCGGCTGGTGACAGCTCGCGAGCAGGATCGCCCCCGCGAGCGCGCGCCGCGAGGAGATCTGCGCCGCCAGCATCCCCCCGAACGACACTCCGCCGACCACGTCGTCCGCTCCGATCCCGTGACGGTCGGCCGTGCGCTCGGCGAACGCGGGCAAATCCTCCCCCGCCTCGGGCTCGAGATGGTCGGGCGTGATCAGTTCCACGCCGGGAACGCGCAGAGGTCCGAACATCCGCTTGTCCCCGCCCATCCCGCTGAACAGGATGACGCGCCTCACGGAGTCAGGCCCATCCCGAAGTCGTACACCAGCCGCCCGCCGTGCTGACCCGTCGCCAGCAGCAGCGCCAGTCCCGCGAGCCAGAGGCACAGCTGGAAGGCGCGCCAATGATCCGCGTCCCTCGCCCGCTCCGTCGCCCAGAGACGGAACAGGGCGTAGACCGAGAAGACCCCGCACGTCCAGAAGCCGAGCGTCTTGTGGTCGGCGAGGACTTCCCACGCCAGCGGCTTGTGCGGCGCCCACTTCTCGGCCAGCAGGCCGAAGCCCAGCGCCGCCCACGCCGAGAGCGTCCCCAGCCACAGCAGCCCCGACTCCGCCAGCGACAGCCACTGAGGCGACGACCGCCTCAGGCGCACCGCGGCGACCGCCGCGCCCAGACAGAGGAGCGCGATCGGGAAATGCACGATCGCCGGGTGCGCCTGATACAGCGCCGGCATGTCAGGGCTTCTCGGTCTTGTCGACGATGAGCGCCTGGACGCCGCCCTTCTTCGTCACCTTGCCCGTGAGCTTCGCGTCGCTGCCGGCCATTTTCTTCGCCGCTTCGTACGGCTTCTCGTCGGCGTGATCGGCCACGACCAGGTACAGGTCGCCGGACTTCGTGAGCAGGCCCATCGGCGCGCCGCCCGTCACGCACATCCCCGCGCACTTGGCGTGCTTGGCCCCGTGCTCCTCGCCGCTCATGTAGCAGGCCATGTCCACGATCTCGCCCGAGATCGTCTGGGACGCGCCCGCCGCCTCGGCCTTCTCGTCGTGATGGTGGCCCTCATGAGCCGCCGCGACTCCGGAGCACAACGCCGCCGTCAACGCCGCGATCAACAGTTTGTTCATTTCTCCTCCTTGAGATCGTTCTTCGCCGGCGCGTCATCATACCACGCGCGCGCCGGCGCGCTCTTTTCCGGCGTCGCCGCGGGCGCGCCGCCCAGCGCGGCGTCGAAGGTCTCGATCGGCTGGGCTCCCTGGATCGTCGACTCGCCGATCAAGAAGACCGGGACCCCCGTGAGCCCCGCGGCTTTGAAATCGGCGAGATCGGACGCCGTCCGCGCCCCGATGGCCGGCCCTTCCGCGTCCGCCTTGAGCCGCTCGAAATCGAGTCCCGCGATCATCGCCGCCTTCCGCAAGAAAGACTCATTGGCGACGAATTCCTGATGAGCGAAAAGCGCGTCGTGGAAGCTCCAAGCCTTGTCCGCCGATTGGAGCGTCGCCGCGAGGAAAAACCGCGTCGCCGTTGTCGAATCGGGATACGTCGCGATCCTGAGCGCCACGGGCTTGAAGACGATCTTCAGATCGTCGCCGTACTTCGCGCGCAACTGATCCACGGTCAGCGCCGCTTTAGCGCAATACTTGCAGCCGAAATCGGTGAATTCGACGATGACCCGCTTGGCCGTCGCGGGGCCCCGTTCCACTGGCGGCATGGCCGCGACCTTTTTCTCGATCGGGCGCGCCGTCGCGCTCGCCGCGAGCGCCAAGAAAACGGCCGTCATCATCGCTCTCATCTGCTTTCTCCCGAGGGCAGCGAACCGCCCACAGCGCGTTCCAGCGCCGCCCGCGTCGTCCAATAACTTCTCAAGGCCTCGATCCAGGCGGCCCGCGCGTCGGCGTCGCCGCGCGCCGGCACCACCGATTCGCGCCACAGCTTCTCCTCGTCGCGCGCCGCGATCAGCCTCGCCCGCAGCGTCTCGAGCTCCGCCGTCAGAGCCGCCTCTTCTTCGTCGGCTTTCTCCGCCGCCTCGTCGGCCCGAGCCCGCGCCGCCTCGAGCCCCGGGCGCGACGCGTTGAACACCGGAAGGTCGACGTCGAACGCCGCGCCGCCGTAGCGCCGCCCGTCCGGCTGGTGCTCGGCGGAGTGGCCCATCCGCATCTCGCCGGCCGACGCGGAGGACCAGGCGCGCGACCGCTGCTCCGCCGCGCGCGCCGCCGCGACGGCCGCGGCCCGCGACGGGCGCCGCGTCACCGCCAGCGACAGCAAGGACGCCGCGTCGGGGACGTCCGCCGGCGGCTCCGGAAGCCTCGCCTCCGTCCACCAGCCCGAGTTCGTCGGCGCGCGCAGCAGCCGCGACAGTTCCGAGCGCGCGGCTTCGAGCGCCGCCTCGGCGCGCACCGCTTGGATCCCGGCGAGCCCCGCGGCCGCCTTGTCCTTGAGGCCGCGCGCCGCGTCCGCGCGCTCGCGGCGCAGGATCAAAGTCGCGCTCGCCGCCTGGACGTCGTACACCGCCGATTTCGCGTCCTCGACCAAAGCCAAAGCTTCCTCGGCGAAATCCGCTTCCGCTTCGGCGCCCGCCTCCTCCGCCGCCCGCCGCCGCGCGCCGGCGCCGATCAAGCTCCACAGGTCGAAGGTCATCTCCACCCGCGACTGCCCGTCGCCGTGACCCGCCTCGTAATAGCCGCTGAGCCTAGGCTCTTCCGGCCGCGAGTCCGCCTGGGCGTCGGACTGCTCGGCGCGAGCCCGAGCCCGCGCCGCCTTGAGCGCCGGAGAACGGCTCAGCGCCACCTCCGCCGCGGACTCGGGAGCGAGAGGAATCTCAGAGGGACGTCTTACGTCCGATTGCCCCGACGCGGCCGTCGTCAGGCCGAGCAGGAGACACAGGGCTATGGCCTGATGGGCTGCGAGTCGCACGTGCAGACTATAACAAGAACGGGCTTTCATGTATAATCCTCGCCCGCCGCGTTGCGGACGCGCCTGCGACGGTCGATGTCGAGGATGTAAGATAGAGTGAGCTAAACCTTTACGGTGCCAGGCTTTCAAGGTTTTGACGGCGATCAATGACAGCGTCACGACGCGGAGATAAAATAACGACATGAGCGAGAAAAACCCTCTGGATTTTCACGGTTCCGGCCTCTGGGCCGTCATCCTCGGCGGCTCGTCGGGCTTCGGCCTGGCGACGGCTAAAAGACTGGCACGCGCCGGCTTCAACATCCTGATCGGCCACAAAGATAAGGAGGGCACCGTCGAGAGCGTCATCAAGCCCCACTTCGACGAGATCCGGGCCTCCGGCGTCAAGCTCGTCACCCACAACGTCAACCTGTTCGACGACGACGGCCGCGGCGAGGTCTTCGAGAGCATCATGACCAACGCCGGCCCCGGCAAGGTCCACCTGTTCATGCAGTCCATCGCGGCCGGCTCCTGCCGCCTGATCGTCGAGGACAAATCGCCCGATTTCCGAGGCATCGCGATCAAGGGCTTGGCCGACGCGCTGGGCCTCCCCCCGGAGAAAGTGAAGGCCGCGGTGAACACCGCCTTCCACGACAAGGGTTGCGACGCTCTCCACACCCTCGCCGACTCCCGCATACCGTACCGCGAGGAGCTCCTGACTCAGGAGGACTTTCAGCGCACCATCTTCATGATGGGCTACGACTACCTGCTCTGGGGCCGCGAGCTCTGCAAGGAAGGACTGCTCAGCAAGGACGCTCGCCTCGTGGCGATGACGTCCGAGGGCAACGAGATCGCGTGGAAGGGCTACGCCGCCGTCTCGGCCGCCAAGACCGCCCTCGAGGCCTCCTGCCGCGCCATGGCCGTCGAGCTCGCCCCGTACGGCGTCTCGTCCTACATCATGCAGGCCGGCATCACCGACACGCCGGCCGGCAACGCCATCCCGAACTTCGACCTGATGAAGGCCCAGGCCCGCATCCGCAACCCGTTCCACCGCCTGACCACCCCCGAGGACATCGCCGAGACCATCCTCGGCCTGTGCGGCCCGACCCTGCGCTGGGCCAACGGCACCATCATCCGCGCCGACGGCGGGGAGGCGATCTCCGGCCTGTGATCAGCGGAACCCCCTTCAACGTCCTCGGGATGGGCTGGGCGCTGCCCAAGACCGTCATCGACAACGACTTCCTGCACAAGGAAGTCGGCCTGAAGAAAGGCACGGATTGGGTCCAGTCGCGCCTGGGCATCCAGGAGCGGCGCTCCGTCCTCAGCCGGGAGTACATCCTCAAGACCAAGAACGCCGACCCGCGCCAGGCCGTCCTGCACGCGCGCTCGCTCGGCGAGACCCCCGTGACGCTCGCGGTCCGCGCCGCGCAGAAGGCCCTGGCCCACACCGGCGTGCGCCCCGACCAGATCGGGATGGTCGTCTGCAACTGCGACCTCCCCTTCGATCTTGTGCCTTCGACGGCGTCTTACATAGCCAAGGCCCTCGGCATCGGCACCGGCGCGCACATCGACATGAACTCCGCCTGCTCCTCGTTCGCCCGCCACATGATGTACTTGGGCGACCTGAGCGAGCGCGCCTGGCCCGAGTTCGTGCTGACGGTGCAGACCGGCGCCTACACCACGCGCACCAACTACGCCGCCGAGAGCTACGACGGCTACATCTGGGGCGACGGCGCGGCCGCGCAGCTGTGCTCGCTCAAGCACCCGGGGCGTCTCAAGGTCGAGCCCATGGTCTTCGCCTCCAACCCCGCCGGCGCCGACGACGTGAAGGTGGACTCCACTGCGCACTTCTGGCAGGACGGCGCCAAGATCCGCGAGTTCTCCATCCGCAAGACCGTCGAGATGTTCGAGTCCGTCGCCGCGTCAAAGCATCTCTATGCCGAGGACGTTTATACCGTCACGCATCAGGCCAACGCCGTCATGATGGACTCCATCCTCGGGCATCTGCATCTGCCCAAGGAAAAGCACATCTCCAACGTTCGAATGCAGGGCAACATCGCCGCCGCCGGGATGCCCTCGGCCGTGGCGCAGAAGCTCGATTCGCTGCACAAGGGCGATCAGATCGTGTACGCCGTCCTCGGCGCGGGACTCGCGTGGGGCGGCGGTTACATGGAGGTTCAATAATGGATATCGCCATCGTGACCGGCGCGTCGGGCGGTATTGGCGCTTCGATCGCGAAATTGATCCATGCGAAATCGGAAGGGCAGCTCGCGCTGTGCCTCCACTACAACGGGAACAAAGCCGCCGTCGACAAGGTCTCCGCGGAGATCCCGGGCTCGTTCGCGGTCCAAGCCAACCTCTCGACGGCCGAAGGCCGAAAAACTCTCCTGGACGCCGTGCTCGCCAAGGGTTCCCCCTTCGCTTTGATCAACAACGCGGGCATCGACAGGCCGCACGAACCCGCCCTGATGGTCACCGAGGAGTCTTACGACAAGATCATGAGCACGAACCTGCGCGGTCCGTTGTTTTTAATGCGCGACTTCGCCAAGGAGATGGCCCGCAACGAGCACGGGGTCATCGTGAACATCTCTTCCGTCCTCGCTCAGAAATCGGTGATCGGCTCGGCCGTGTATCGAGCCTCCAAGGCCGCGCTCGAGGCTTTGACTCACCAGTTCGCTTTCGAGTTGGGCCCCAAGGGCATCCGCGTGGTCGCGATCGCGCCGGGCTTCATCGAGACGCCCATGACGGCGGAGATCCCCGCGGAACAGCGCGCCGGGATCATGAAGGACGTGTCGCTCGGCGCTTTCGGCTCGCCGGACGCCGTCGCCGAGACGGTCTGGCACGCGATCGAGAACCAGTACCTGACCGGCGCCGTCATCGCCGTCGACGGGGGCATGAACCTGTGATGAGCGACCTGACCCCCGCCGAGGTCCTCGAGCTCCTGCCCCACCGCCGGCCCTGCCGCTTCATCGACCAGATCCTCGAGCTCTCCGCGGACCACGCCCTGACGAAGTACACCTGGACCGAGGAGGACTGCCTGGGGCATTTCCCCGGCAACCCCGTGGTGCCGGGCGTGAAGATGCTCGAGATGGCCTCCCAGACCGCCGTCGTCGCTTGGGGCCTGTACCTCAAGGGCGCGCGCGACGGCGCGCAGGACGCGTTCTTCACCGAAGTCGACCGCGTCGTCTTCAAGAAAAGCGTGCGCCCCGGCGAGACCGCCGTGTGCCGCGCGACGTTCGGCCAGGACGGCTCGTTCGAGAACGGGCGCCTCCGGGCCGACGTCGAGCTGAAATTCCTGGGCGGGCCCAAGGACGGCGAGACGATCTTCGCCGGAAAGATCACCGGCGTCTGGGTGCCCAAGGACTCGGAGAATCTCAAATGAGCGGATTTCCCAAACGCATCGTCGTGACCGGCATCGGCGCCGTGGCGCCCAACGGCCTGGGCCTCGAGGATTACCGCGCCGCCCTCAAGGCCGGAAAGTCCGGCATCGGGCATCACGAGGAACTCAAGAACCTCAACTTCGCCTGCCAGATCGGCGGCAAGCCCCCCGTCGGCCCCGACGAGGCCGAGGCGCTGATCCCGGGCGCGGACTTGGCCAAGCTCAACGAGGCCATGGTGTACGCGACCATGGCCGCCGTCGAGGCCGCGCGCATGTCCGGCGTCGACGTCGATCTCAAGAAGGGATACGCCGAGACGCCGGTCGACTGGGACACCGGCGCCATCATCGGCTGCGGCATCGGCGGCATGGACACCATGTTCGACGAGCTCGGCCCCGTGATGTCCGAGGCGGCCGACCAGGAGCCGGGCATGGGCTGCCGGCCCATGGGCACCGACATCGTCCCCAAGATCATGGAGAGCTCGGTCTCCGTGGCCGTGGGCAAGTTCCTCGGCCTCGGCGGCCAGACCACGACCAACTCCTCGGCCTGCAACACCGGCACGGAGGCCATTTTCGAGGCCTTCAAGCACATGCAGATGGGCTACGCCGAGTCGATGTACGCCGGCGGCGCCGAAGGCACGCACGCGGGAACGTGGTCGGGCTTCGACGCCATGCGCGACGTGCTGTGCTCCAAGTTCAACGAGATGCCCGAGAAGGGCTCTCAGCCCATGGGCGCGGGCGCCTGCGGCTTCGTGCCGGCCGGCGGCGCGGGCGTGGTGCGCCTGGAGACGCTCGAGCACGCGCAGAAGCGCGGCGCCAAGATCCTCGTCGAGCTCGTGGCGGCCTACTGCAACTCCGGCGGGCAGCGCGACGGCGGGACGATGACTTTCCCCAACCCGGACGGCGTGGCGCGATGCATCCGCCGCGTGCTCAAGGATAGCGGCGTGGACCCCAAGCGCATCTCGCTGATCAACGGACACCTGACGTCGACCGGAGCCGATCCCCGCGAGGTCGGCAGTTGGATCAAGGCCTTGGAGCTCCCGCTCGAGAAGTTTCCCCTGATCCAGTCCACCAAATCCATGATCGGCCATACCCTCGGCGCGGCCGGGGCGCTGGAGTCGGTCGCCGCCATCGACCAGCTGGTCAACGGGTACGTCCATCCGTCGATCAACTCCGAGGACGTGCACCCGCAAGTCCCCGTCGGCGACAGCATCCCCCACGAGATGATCAAGAAAGAGCTGGAGTACGTGATCAAAGCCAGCTTCGGCTTCGGCGACGTCAACGGCTGCCTCCTCTTCAAGCGCTGGAACGGCTGATATTGATATAATGGCTCTAGGTTCATAGGAGAAATCGACCATGGCATTCATGCGCAAGCAGGCAGTCGTCGAGGCGACGGATCTCAACACCATCACGCCCCAGGACGCGGAGGCGCGGATCACCGCCGGCGTCAAGAAGTACGCCACCAACGAGGCGAACTTCGCCAAGGCCGACGGCAACACCCCCTATCTCGGCCACATCATCGGCATGGGCATCGAGTCGTCCAACCTGGCCGACATAACGATGTCGATCGAGCGCCAGTTCCTGACGAAGATGACCACCAAGACCCCTATCGCCGAGGGCTCGACGGAGTACAAGCTCACCGCCGGCGAGCTCGGCAAGCTGAGGATTCTCGATGGGCAGGATGCTCTCGCGGCGACGCCGGGGCTCTCCGTGAAAATGCTCATGGACCTCGGGCATATGCCCAAGAACGAGGCCTATCTGCAGAACGTCATGTCCTTCGCCTACGTCATGGCGGTCGGCGACGGCTGGAAGATGGCCGACGCGCTCAAGAAGATGACGGCCAAGGCCGAGAAGCTCCAGGGCGCGGAGCGCGCCGAGGCGCTCGCCAACGTGAAGACGCTGGTCGCGCAGGCCAAGGACTACGACGCGGTGCTGGCCGACAAGGCGAAGCTGGCCGCGGCGAAGCAGAAGACCTTCTCGAATGACAAGTCCTCTTATGACGCGCTCAACAACGAGCTCAACGTGACCCTCGACAAGATCAAGGGCCTGTCCGCCGGCGGCGACGCCGCGGCTCTCGCGAAGCTGCGCACCGAGGAGGCGGAGATCCGGACCCGCCTCAAAATGAGCGCCGCGAAACTGCGGGTCTCCCAAGAAACCGCCGAGGCCGCCGGCAACCGCCGCCCCATCGAGGACCAGAAGGTGGCCGACGTTCGCAAGGCGCTCCAGGAAGCCGCCGCCCAAGCCGAGAAGCTCGGTTAAAATGGCCCTGTCGGCGGAGGACCTGAAGGCCCTCCGGCGCCAGTGGACCGTCAGCCGCGCGGTCGCCGTGCCACTGTCGTTCTTCGTGGCCGCGACCGCGCGGCTCCGTTTTGGGTATCGCCTTCCTGAAGACATCGATCGGATTCGGGACGTCATCTGGGAGAAGCTCGACGCCCACGAAGGCCCCGTCATCTGGGCCGCCAACCACCTGACTTTGATCGACTCGTTCCTGGTCTACTGGGCGGTCTTCCCCCTCTCGCGCTCGCTCGAGGATCGCCGCATTCCCTGGTCGACGCCGGAGTACACCAACTACTACAAGCTCGGCGGCGCCTGGAAGAGCGCGTTCATCCGCGGCCTCTTGTACATCTGCCGCTGCATCCCGTTCCTGCGCGGCGGCGAGGACGCCGCCGCCGAGGCCTTCCGCCAGAACGCCTTCGACAAGTGCGTGTGGCTGCTGCGCGAGGGCGCGGCCGTCTTCGTGTATCCCGAGGCCGGACGCTCGCGCTCGGGCTGGTTCGAGGCCAAGCGTCCCAAGGACTTCCTCGGCAAGCTCGCCCTCGAGGTCCCCTCGGCCAAGTTCCTCTGCGTGTACCTGCGCTCCGAGAACCAGATCGCAACGACCGTGCGCCCTCCCGAGGGCGACCGCTTCCGGATCGCGATCGACCTCATCGACGGCGCGCGTCCCGGCGAGACCAACGCCCGCGAGGTCAGCCAGCGCCTCTTCGACCGCTTGGCCGAGCTGCAGAACGAGTGGTGGAAGGGCTCCACGCTGGCCAAGAACTGCGGCGGCAACGACGTCGTGGATCTCAAGGCTCCGCTTCTGCGCGAGAACTTCTCCGAGGACCTCGCCGACGCCGACCCCGAGTGGCTGGAGCGGCATCTGACCCCGCGAGAGCTCGCCGCGCTGCGCAAGGCCCCGGACTTCTTCAAGACCTTCTGGCGCTTCTTCTGCGCGAAGGAGGCCTGCCACAAGGCGCTCGCGCGCACGGGCCTCATCGTGCCGCACGGCGCCTTCCACGAGATCGAGGTGGACCTGTTCCGCCGCAAGGCCGTCCACGTCTCGACCGCGCTGCAGCTCGACATCCGCTTCACCGACGACGACGAGGACAAGCTCCACTGCGTGGCCGTCCTGCGCGGCGGCTACATCGGAGACGACGCGACCGCCGGCGACGTCGTCTGGGACGTGGCCGAGGTGCCGGCCGGGACCGCCGCCGGCGCCTTCGCGCGCGAGCGCGCCCTCGACTTCATCGCCTCCTGCAACGACGAGATCGGCTCGGCCGCGAAGCTCGCCGTCTCGGAGGAGGGCGGCCTGCCGACCGTCCTCTGGAGCGGAAAGAAGCAGGACTGGAGCCTCTCCCTTTCGCACTCGGGGCGCTTCGCCGCGTGCTCTTTCATGGTCTCGTAGGCGCCGGCCGCATGAGCTCTTGACAAGAAGTTCATGGCCTTCCGCCTTCCGAGCGCGCACAATATGAGTAGGAGTACGGAGCGCCAATGCTTTATGAATTTCTCGTCGCCAATCGCGAGCGCATATTGGAACTCACGCGGAAAAAAACCGCCCGAATATCGGAGGACAAGCCGACCACCCTCCAATCCGAGCGCGGCTTACCCGAGTTCTACGATCATCTGGCCGCCGAATTGGAGCGGGAAGCCAAGTCACAGCCCAAACGCGTCCAGCGCAAGCACGGCCCGGGTTCGACGGCACGGCATGGGAAAGAGATGTCGCGCCTCGGCTACACCGTCTCACAGGTGGTCGACGGCTACGCGGTGATCAGCGAAGCCATCACCGAGGTCGCGAAGGCGGCGAAAGCGCCGATCAAGCCGAAGGAGTTCGGGGCTTTGAACCTCGCCCTCGACTTGGCGATCTCCGAAGCCGTCGAGGGCTTCGGCAAGCGCATGGGCGAGTCCGTCTGCAACGAACGAATGGGAGCGCTGGCCCACGAGCTGCGCAACGCGCTCACGGCCGCGATTATCGCGCACTCGATGGTCCGAAAAGGAGTCGTCGGCACCGGCGGCTCCACGAACGCGCTGCTGGAGCGGAACCTGAGCCGCATGCGGGACATCATCGACCGCTCCTTTTCCGAGGTGCGGATGAAGCACGAGAAGTCGGCGGATCTCCGGCCGATGCGAGTGCTCGATATCGTCGAGGAAGTCGAGGCAACGTCGGGGGCGAGGGAGCGCGGACGGGAGATCGAATTGGACGTCGATCCTCATTTGCGGATCGTGGGCGACCATCACTATCTGATCTCCGCGCTCTCGAACCTCGTGCAGAACGCCGTCAAGTATTCCAAAGAAGGCGGCACGATCTGGGTCCGGGGCCGGGAAAGCGGCGCGAGGGTCCTGCTCGAAGTGGAGGACCGCTGCGGCGGCCTGCCCAAAGGCAAGGCGGAGGAGCTCTTCCAGCCGTTCGTCCAGAAGAGCTCGGATCGCTCCGGGCTCGGGCTCGGCCTGACGATCGCGCGACGGGCGGCCGCCCTCAACGGGGGCACCCTGGAAGTCCGCGACTTGCCGGGCGAAGGATGCGTCTTCACGATCTCCCTGCCCAAGGCGGATAGGCCGCGCGCGGCGGCGCGGACACGGCACGCGGGACGACAGGCGGCTCGAGCAAACGCTGCCGCCCATGTCAGCGCTTGAAGACGGGCAGCGGGACGACCCGGGCCGGTGCCGCGCGCCGGCCGGCGAGCAGATCGTACTGCAGGGTCAGGCTGATGCTGTGGGCTCCGTGCGTGCCGGACCTGATGGCGTCGAAGCCGTAGCCGTAATCGACGAGCGCGTTCCAGGCGTGGCTCGGCGAATCGTACTGCAGGCCGACTCCGGCGCCGGAGTTCGTCGCGCCGGGCTGCTCCAGCCCGGGGACATAGGAAACCCGCGCCGCCGCCCCGAAGACGTTGACCAGGAAGCGCCTCTCGCGGTCGAGCGGCAAGCCAAACTGGCCTGAGACCAGGACGAAGCGCCGCGCGGTGAGCTCCTGGTTGTAGTAGCCGGGGATGTCCCTCGGGAAATCCAACGTCAGCGGAAGGCCGCCGCCGAGTCCGTAGCCGTTCAGTCGATCGGCGTCGACGCTGGTCCCAGCTGAGAGCCCGAAGCCGACGCGCCGGCCCGTGTCCGGCATGACGCGCACGAGGACGGTCTTGAGCCACAGGAAATGCGAGGTTCGTTGGAGCCCGCGGTCGCCCGCCAGGCCGAAGTCGCCGGCGCGATCGCGAAGCCGCCCCTCATACCAGGTCGAGACCTCAAGGGAGTCGGAGGGCGGCAGAGTCGGACGCTCTCCTCCGAACCTCAAGCCGGCGCGCGTCACGAACGTGACGTGGTCGGGCGGCAGCGTGAAGCCGGCGGCGGTGTCCACCGCCCGCGAGAAGTCGGAGTATTGGACGCTTCCCCTGAAAACCCCGCTCAAAGGGATCATGCGCCCGGGGTCGAACAAGTGATAGACGCTGACCGACGCCGCCCCGCCGTGGCCGTCGAACGACTCCCGACGGAGATATTGGCCTTGCCTCACCTCGGCGTGGTCCTGCGCGAATCCCCCGCCGGCCAAACCCAGGCCGAGGTCGGTTCTGGGTCCGAGAGCGCGCCCGATGCCGTATTCGCCGTCGACATAAACGGGAGCGATCGCCAGGCGCAGCGCGGAGCCGTCGCGCCGGGCATCCGGCAGATTCAGGTAATAGAACAGATAGCCGGCGGTCGGACCGGAGCCCGACAGAGCATGATCGTAGCCCAGCTCCAGCAGCTCTTCCTTGGCGTGGTCGATCTGCGCGGAACACGGCGGCGCAGCGGCCCCGACGCACAATAGAAGAGCAAGCGCCGCGCGCCGGTCGGACGGCAAACGGGAGGAGTTGTAGGCCGTGCGGGGAATCTACGACAAGCCGCGCGAGGCTTCAATGTCGGCGGCTTGACGTTATTTCTGCGGGAAGATGAAATCTTCCGCGGGGCTAGAGCAGGTCGTTGACGCTGAGCAGGATCAACGGAGGCCCGCCGGCCGCGCCCTTGATGCGGCGCCCGCTGAAGAGAAAGCGCCGCGTGCCGACGAGCACGCGCACCCGATCGAACGGCTCGCCCGCCGTGGCCAAGCGCTCCAGCCGCGTTCGCAGCTCCGGCTCGTTCCAGCGGCCCCCCTCGATCTCGAACAGGGACCGGCCCAGCGAGCTCTCGGTCAGCCCGAGGACCTGGTACATCGAGCGGCTTCCGGCCTTCACGCGAAGATCGGAATCCAGGATGGTCAGCGGCTCGGCGGCGATTTCGAGGACCGCCTCGAAGGCGGAGACCTCGTTAATGGCGGCGGAGCCGCGCTTGATCGGATCGTTGTCGATGAAGACGAGGACCGCGCCCTCGATCTTGTTGTCGACGGTCTTATAGGGCCGGATGCGCAGCGCGTACGAGTGATCCGCGCGGTCGCGGACCTCCAGCTCCTTCGTGGTCACCGTCTCGATCACCTCGTGGATGATCTCCTCGATGTTGGGAAGGGCGATATCCGGCCGGATGTCGCCGATAGGACGACCCACGTCGCCGGGGATGAGCCTCATGAGCTTCTCGGCCATCGAGCTGAAGCGCCGAATCCGCAAGTCGCTCGACACCATGACGATCGGCAGGTGCACGCTGGAGATCAGGTTGACGAGATCGTTGTTGAGCTGGCCCAGGTCGACGTTGCGCGTCTGGAGCTCCTCGTTGACGGTGCTGAGCTCCTCGTTGGCCGCCTGGAGCTCCTCCTTGGCGATCTCGAGCTCCTCGTTGGTGCTCTGCAGCTCCTCGTTGCTCGAGACCACCTCCTCGTTGGCGGCCTTCAGCTCCTCGTTGACGGCCTCGTGCTCCTCGACGACGGTCTGCAGGTAGCTCCGGACGGCCGACAGCTCGCCTTTGAGGCGTCGCACCGCGGTCGCCTCGGAGGGCTGGGGCGCGGCCGGCTTGCCGGGATTGCCCGCCGCGGGCGCGTCGTCCTCGAACAGCACGATGAAGTACCGTTCGTTCGAGACCGGCAGGCGGAACGGGATGGCCTCGATGCCGATCGGCCTCGCGCGGCGGGCCTCGTCGCCCAGCTCGACGCCGCGGACCGCGGCGGGCGCGTCCGTCTTCTTGGCCCGGCGCACGAGCTGGCTCATCGCCGCCGCGGCGTTGGCGGGCAGCATCCTCAGCAGGTTCAGGTTGGCCTTTCCCGTGTTGGGCTCGAGGAAGCGGCCGACGTGGCCGCGGAAGTGCAGGATCTCCAGAGCCTCGTTGACGATGACCCCGGCCGGCGCGAAGCGCGCCAGCAGGAGCCGCTCGGCCTGCCTCTGGACGTCGCCGTCGGGCCAGGACGACGACGCGCCGCTGGGGACCTTCGTCTCGGAATCCGCCTCGCGTGCCGCCGCGCTCGACATGCGGATGGGGAAGTAAACCTTTCGCGCGGACGGCTTCTTGAAGTACAGCCGGCACTTCTTGTCGGCGGGCTCGAAGAGGTCCGAGTGCTCGCCGACGGTCTCCGAGCTTCCCAGGAGGAGGACGCCGGACGGGCGCAGGGCGTAATGGAACATCGGCAGGATCTGCTTCTGGATCGCCGGTCCGAGGTAGATCAGGACGTTGCAGCAGCTGATGAGGTCGACGTTGGCGAACGGCGGATCCTTCGTCAGGTCCTGCCGCGCGAACACGCACGCGTCGCGCACGCGCTTGACGATCTCGTAGCCGCCGTCGACCTTGGTGAAGAAGCGGCGCAGCAGGCGCGAAGGGACGAAATTCTTGATCTCCTCCGAGTATAGCCCCTTCCGGGCTCGCTCGAGCGCGAGCTCGCTGATGTCGGTCGCGAAGATCTGGACCGGGTTCATGCTGTCGCTCTCGCTCAGGTAGTCGAACAGCTCGATGGCGATCGTGTAGGCTTCCTCTCCCGTGGAGCAGCCCGGGACCCAGACGCGGATCGGAGCGTCCGCGGGGAGCGACTTGAGGATCCGCCCGAACGCCTTCGAGCGCAGGGCCGCCATCGCCCTCGGCTCGCGGAAGAAGTGCGTCACGTGGATGAGCAGGTCGTCGTGCAGCGCGCGGATCTCCCGCGGCGTCTTCTCGAGCACCGCGCGGTAGCGGGCCAGGCTCTCGAGCTTGTGCACCATCAGCCGGCGCACCAGCCGGCGCTTGATGGTGCTGGATTTATACTGGCTGAAGTCCACCCCGGTCGAGCGCCTGAGGAGCTGGAAGATGTGGGTCAGGCTGTCGGTGTCCTCGAAGAGCTCCGCGATCGCCAGCCCGCGCAGCGGACGGCGGGCGAGCTCCGCCAGCTCCTCGGCGATCTTCTCCGGCGGCAGCACGAAGTCCACCGCCCCGGTGGCCGCGGCGCTCTGCGGCATGCCGAAATGCCCGGCGGACGCCTCGTCCTGGGCGAAGACGACTCCCCCCTCGGCCTTGACCGCCTTGACGCCCAGGGCGCCATCGCTGGCGGTGCCCGAGAGGATGACCGCGACGGCCTTTTCGCCGCGCTGCTCGGCCAGGGAGTTCAGGAAGCAGTTGACGGCCAGCGCGTGCACTCCCGCCGGCCGCGGGATCAGGCGCAGGACGCCGCCGGAGATGACCATGTGCGCGTTCGGCGGGATGACGTAGACGCGGTCGCGCGCGATTGGCGTGCCGTCGGCGGCTTGGGACACCGGCATCGACGTCGCTTTCTGGAGGATGCTGGGCAGCAGGCTGTCGCGCGTCGGATCCAGGTGCTGGACGACCACGAACGCCATGCCCGTGCGGGCGGGCAGCCGGCTCAAGAGCCGCGAGACGGCCTCCAGCCCCCCGGCGGAAGCGCCGATGCCGACGACCGGGAACGCCGGCTCTTCCTTTCTCGCGACGCGGCTTTCCGCGCGCTTGCTCATGGGGCGCTCAAAGGAAAGGACACTCGGAACAGCGCTCCCCCGCCGGGGGCGTTCTCCGCGACGACGCGGCCGCCGTTGGCCTTGACGATCGCCTGGACGATGGCTAGGCCCAGGCCCGTGCCCTTGATGCCTCGCGTGCGCTCCGAGCGGAAGAAGCGCTCGAAGACGCGGCTCAAGTCCTCGGGAGCGATCCCGGCGCCCGTATCGCGCACGGTCAGGATCCCATGAAGAGCGTCGGCGCCGCCCTCGACGCGGACCTTCCCGCCGCGCGGCGTGAACTTGATGGCGTTGTCGATCAGGTTCCCGAAGACGTGCGGCAGGTCGGCGGGGTCGGCGTGGACGGCCAGTCCGACGGGGATATCGATCGTCAAGGAGACGCCGCGCCGCTTCGCGACGGGAACGAACGCGGCCGCGATCTCCCAGACGGCTTCCGCGAGCTTGACCCGCTGGGGCTGGACGGCGCGCGTCGAATCCGCGGCGTTCAAGTCGAGCAGGCGGTCCACGAGGCGCGACAGGCGCAGCGAGTTCTTCTCGATGAAAGCGAGGAATTGCGACCTCTCTCCCTCCTCGAGTCCTAGGCGGATCGCTTCCGCGGAGCCTCGGATGACAGTGATCGGCGATCGGAGCTCGTGGACGACCTCCCCGAGGAACGCGTCGCTGGCCTCCCGCGCGCGTTCGTTCTTAACCCGCAGGCGGACGGTGGCGTCGCGCAGCAGGAGAAGCTCGCAGGCGCGCCCTCGCTCCTCGATGAGCATCGAGGCCGCGTCGGCCGGGAACGCGCTTCCGTCCTTCCGAACATAGTGAGGCAGCCGCAGCCTCTCTTCCGATCGCCGCTCGTTCGCGCTCCGACGCACGGTCTCCGGCGCCGCGACGAGAGCTTTCCCTCTCATTCCCTGGAGCTCCGCCCGGCTCCAGCCGAGCAGCGCGCAGGCCGCGTCGTTCGCGTGAAGGATCAGGTCGGACTCGAGGTCGCGGATCAGCAAGGCCGAGGACATCCGCGAGAAGAGAGCCTGAAACCGCTCCTCCTTCTTGCTGCGCCGCGGGCCGGCGCGCGGGAAAAACTCGCGCGCGGCGTAGGCGCTCCCGTCCTCCAGCCTTGAGAAGAAATCCGGCGAGGCATCCGCGGCGCCCGTCCGGTCGAGCAGCAGCCCCCCCGGGACGAGAGAGGCCCGATACGCGCGGAGCGCCTCGAGTCTCTCCTCCGGCGGCAGTTCCGCGAGGAGCCCGCGGCTATCGATCGCGTCGAGGTTCGCGAACGGCACCTCGTTCGCCGCCACGTGCCGAATGAAACGGCAGCAGTCCTTCACGAAATCGCGGACGCGGACGCGTCCGCCGTCCCGGATGAAGAAGCGTCCGACCTCCTCGGAAGACAGCCCGCGGACCGCCTCCGCCGCGTACTCGCCCGCCCTCGCGAGAAGGAGAGACCGCTCATCCGAGTCCGTCGACAGGACGCAGAGAGGGACCTCGCGCCAGCGGCCCCGGAGCGCCTCGAGAAGCGAGATCGCGGCGGCGTAGGCGTCCTCGCCGCCGGCGCACTCGGGGACCCAGACCCGGAAGGGCCCGCCCGCGTTCGGCGCCGCCAAGCGCCGGCGCAAGGCCTTGGACAAGACCGGCGCGCCGCTATGCCGCGGATCGAGGATGGGGATCGTCGACGGGGAAAACGTCATCAGGGATTCTAGCAACAATATCGACGCGACCGACATGTAATAACGATAATCTCATGACGAATGCATCATGGAGAAGAGCCTCGCCCTTTGCCACTTTATGAGAAGAAGCCGCACGGAGGCGACATGCCGCTCTACAATTTCTTGGTTTCCCACCGCGAGGAGATCCTCGCCGCGACGAAGAGGAAGACGGCGGGAATCTCGGAGGACCGGCCGACGACCCCCGAGTCCGAGCGCGGACTGCCGCAGTTCTACGACCAGCTGGTCGGTGAAATGAGGAGGATGACCGATCGCCGTCAGCCGGTCGCCGGCCGCGGCCCGGGCGCCGGTGCCGACTCGACGTCCCGGCACGGCCAGGAGCTGTTCCGCCTCGGATATACGATCTCGCAGGTCGTTCACGGCTACGGCGTCCTGTGCCAGGCGATCACGGAGAAGGCCTCGCGCATCGGCGCGCCGATCTCGGCGCACGAGTTCAGCGTGCTCAACCTGAGCCTCGACGTCGCCATCGCCGAGGCCGTCACCGCCTTCGGGCTGCACGCCGGCCGCGCGAGGACCGAGGCGACGACCCGCATGGGCGTCCTGATCCACGAGCTGCGCAACGCCCTCGCGGCCGCCACCATCGCCCAGTCGATGATCAAGAAAGGCATCGTGGGCACCGGCGGCAGCACCAACGCGCTCCTGGAGCGCAACTTGCGCCGCATGCGCGACATCCTGGACCGCTCGTTCTCCGCCGTCCGGCTCGAGAAGGACGAGACGCTGGACCTGCGCCCCGCGTTGCTGATCGAGATCGCGGAGGACGTCGAGGCCACGGCGGGCGAGGAGGCGCAGGCGAAGGGATTGTTTCTCGAAATGGACGTCGATCACCGGCTGCGCGTCGTGGCCGACCGGAACTACTTGGTTTCGGCGCTGTCCAACCTCGTGCAGAACGCGCTGAAGTACAGCAAGCGCGGCGGCGTCGTCAAGATTCGCTCGGCGGAAACCGAGCATGGGATCCTGCTCGAGGTGGAGGACCAGTGCGGCGGCCTCCCTCCGGGCAAGAGCGAAGAGCTGTTCAAGCCTTATACCCAGAAGGCCACCGACCGCTCGGGACTCGGTCTGGGCTTGACCATCAGCCGCCAGGCGGTGGAGCGCATGGGCGGGACGCTGTCGGTGCGCGACCTCCCGAAGAAGGGGTGCGTCTTCACCATCGCGCTGCCCAAGCGGCCGATTCGCCGCCCGTCGGCCGGCAAGCGCGCCGGCGCCGCGCGCCGCGCGCACGGCCTCCGCTCCCTTGCGGGACGGCGATCACGGGGCTACACTATCCATAAGCCCGTCCGCGCAGGAGCCTGACCCCCGCCTTCCGCCGCCTCCCCTCGCCGTTGAAATCCGTCGGGAGGCGTCATGCCCCGTTCCATCCTGGTCGTCGACGACGACGCCGATATCCGCCGCGCGCTCATTTTCTCGCTGAAGTCGCTGGGAGAGGTCTCCGGTTCGTCGGGCGGGCGAGCCGCCTTGCGCCGGATCAAGGCCCGCGCGCCGGATCTCGTCCTTCTCGACATCGCGATGCCGGACCTGGACGGCCTTTCCGTCCTCCGCGCCGCGCGCATGAAGCATCCCAACCTCGTCGTGGTGATGCTCACCGGCGAGACCGATCTGGACGTCGCCAAGCAGGCCCTGGAGCTGGGCGCCCGCACGTACGTCACGAAACCCTTCGACCTCGACGTCGTCTACGTCGAGGTCGAGCGCCTTCTGGAGGAGCGCACTCACCGGTCCGCGCCCCCCTCCGGCCGTCCTTGGCGCGTCGCGAGCCCCTGACCGGCGGGGCGAGAGATTGATACAATCGGCGCGTGAGCGAATCCCCCTTCCGCGTCGTCCCGCGCACCGGCGTCATCTACGTGATGGCCGAGGCCGCCGCCCTCGGATATAAGGCCGGATCCGCGCAGTGGATTAATCTCGGCCAAGGCATGCCCGAGACGGGGCCGCTCCCTGGCGGGCCGCCGCGGCAGGACTCGGTCACGATCGACCCCGCCGACCAGGAGTACGCGCCCGTGCCCGGCGTGTGGGAG
This sequence comes from Elusimicrobiota bacterium, assembly GCA_035606075.1. Taxonomy (GTDB): domain Bacteria; phylum Elusimicrobiota; class Elusimicrobia; order UBA1565; family UBA9628; genus GWA2-66-18. The sequence goes on along the minus strand of DATNGC010000022.1, from coordinate 21,498 downwards.
CTGCGCGAGGCCGTCGCCTCCCTCTACAACGCGCGCTACCGCAAGGGGCTCAAGAGCCAGTACACCGCCGAGAACGTGGCCATCGCGGGCGGCGGGCGCGCGGCGCTCACGCGCGTGGCCGCCGCGCTCGGCCAGGTGAACCTCGGGCACTTCCTGCCCGACTACACGGCCTACGAGGAGCTCCTCGACATCTTCCGCTCCTTCACGTCCATCCCCATCCTGCTCGAGCCCGAGACCGGCTACGCCTTCCCGCGCGAGGCCCTGCGCCGCGAGATCGAAGGGCGCGGTCTGGGCGCGCTGCTGCTCTCCAACCCCTCCAATCCGACGGGCAAGGTCCTGGCCGGCGAGGAGCTCGGCGCCTGGGTCGAGACCGCGCGCAAGCTCGACTGCGCCATGATCTTCGACGAGTTCTACTCGCACTACGTCTGGAGCGGCGACGGCGCCTCCGTCAGCGCGGCGGCCTTCGTGAAGGACGTCGATAAGGACCCCGTGATCCTGCTCGACGGGCTGACCAAGAACTGGCGCTACCCGGGCTGGCGCGTGAGCTGGGTCGTGGGCCCCAAGGCCGTGATCGACTCCGTCGCGTCGGCGGGCTCCTTCCTCGACGGCGGCGGGTCGCGTCCCCTGCAGCGCAGCGCGGCCGGCCTGCTCACGCTCAAGAACGCCGAGGCCGAGGCCAAGGCCCTGCAGGCCGCCTTCCGGAGCAAGCGCGAGCTCATGCGCCGGTCCCTCGCGGACCTCGGCGTCGTCCTCGACGGCCCCGGCGACGGGACGTTCTACTGCTGGGGATCCGTCGCGAAGCTGCCCGCCCCGCTCAACACGGGCATGGGGTTCTTCCGCGCCGCGCTGGAGAAGAAGGTCATCGTCGTTCCCGGCGAGTTCTTCGACGTGAACCCCGGCAAGCGCCGCGCCGGCCGCTCGTCGCGCTTTCGCTCCCACGTGCGCTTCTCCTTCGGGCCCGCCGAAGCGGCGGTCCGTGAAGGGCTGACGCGCCTGAAAACCCTATGATCCAAAAAGCATGCGCGCTGTTCGCCGGTCAATCGGTCCAGGAAGCCGGGATGGGAGTCGAGCTCTTGAAGAAGCCCGCCGCGCGCGCCGTCGTCGAGCGATTGAAGCCGTCGCTCGGCGCCGACCTGGAGACCCTGCTGACGACGACGCCGGACGCGGAGCTGGCGCTGACCTACAACGCGCAGCGCGCCATCCACGCCTCGCACGTCGCGCACTGGATCGCCTATCAGGCCGCCAATCCCGGCCTCGAGCTCGACGGCGCGATCGGCCACTCGATGGGCGTCGTGGCCGCCCTCGTCGCCGCGGGAGCGCTCACCGTCGAGGACTCCGGCGTCTTCATCGCCGCGCGGGCCAAAGCCTTCTCGGACTGCTGCAAGTCCTTCCCGGAGCCGATGGGCCTCGCGGCGGTGTCCGCCGACGACTTCCAGGACGTCGTCGACTCCGTCCCCGAGGTCCCCGGCGTCTCGGTCGCCCTGTGGAACACCGTCGGACGCGGGACCTTGGGAGGCACGCTGGCCGCGCTCGAGGCGTACGCGACGAGGGCGCGCGACGAGGACTGGCCGGTGAAGGTCAAGGTGCTCAAGGTCGAGGGCCCTTACCACACCGCGGCCTTCGAGGGCGCCAAGGCGCCGATGAAAGCCGCGCTCGATCGCATCGATGTCAAGGCGCCCAAGGTCCCCGTGTTCATGGGCACCTCCGGCAAGGCGGAAACGGATCCGGCCCGCATCCGCGAGCTCATGGTGGAGCAGACCGTCTCCTGCGAGCGCCACCTGGACGCGGTGCGCGCCGCCTACGCCGCGGGCTGCCGCCGCTTCATCGAGGTGTCCTTCAAGCCCCAGCCGGTGACGTGGCTCGGCGAGCAGCTTATCGGCGCGGACGGCGCCAAGCTGCCCGGCGTCGAGGCGCTCGCGGTCGCCACCCCCGAGCTCGCCGGTTGAATCGAGAGCGGCTCGCGGCCGCGCTTCTCCTGGCCTGCGCCGTCCTCCCCCTGCTCGCGCGGGTCCAGGCCGTCGTCGCGACCGGCCGCGCCGCCTATTGCCAAGAGGAGACGGACTTCTCGGTGGAAAGGGGCGACGCGCTCCTCCACGGCGTCCCCTTGCCGGGGGCGGCTTGGGCGATGCCGTTCTACTCGATCCCGAACGCCTACCTCTGCTCCCGTCTTCCGCGCCCGGCCGCCGCCGAGGCGCACTCGGCGGTCCTCCTGGCGGGCGCCGCGGCGGTATTCGCTCTCGGCGCGCTGCTCTATTCCCCCGTGTGCGGCGCCGCGGCCGTGCTTCTCTACGCGCATCTGCCTCCCGGCGCGGCCGAGGACACCCGCTGGCTCTACATCCTGACCGTGCTGCTCGCGGCCTACTTCCTCGCGCGCCGGGCGCGAGCGCCGACCCTCGCGAACGGCCTCCTGCTCGGCGCCGCCTGCGGGGCGAGCCTGCTCGTGCTGTCGCCGCTGTTCCTGTTCCCGTTCGTCCTGGTCGTCTACGAGAGGACGCGGGACCCCAAGGCGCGCGAGCGCCGGCCTCTCGACGCGGCGGCGCTGTGCCTGCTCCCCCTGCTGTTCCTCGTGCCCTGGATCGTCATGAACTGGCGCCTGACCGGCCGCTTCGTCCCGTTCGAGGACGGGCGCGCCGACGACAACGTCATCCTCGGCGCTCTCGGCTTCGTGCGCACGATGGGCCTGGAGGACACGCGCCGGCTGGCGGGCCTGTCCCCCGCGAGCGGCAGCGCCCTCTGGTGGGCCGTTCGCGAGATCCTGCGGCACCCTCTGCGCTTCGCGGCGGCGGTCCCGGCGCGCGCGGCGCTGGCCTTTCGCCCGCATTGGGCGCTCGCCCTCGCCGCGGCGTGCTCGGTCTGGCTCGCGCGACGGCGCGAGGACGCCCGCCAGCTCGCGCTCCTGGCGGGGTATTTCTTCGCGATCCATCTCCTGATGCCCGTGCAGGACAGCTACTTCGACCCGGCGTGGCCGCTGCTCGCCGTGCTCGCCGCCGGGCTGCTCGCCGCCTGGACGCGGCCCTCCGCGCGGCGCTGGAACGCCGCCGGCGCGGCGCCCGTCTATGCCGCGTTCGCCCTTCTCCTGCTGGCCGAGGCCGGCGCGCTCGCCGCGGCGTGGACCTATCCGGCGCGGTCGCGGCAGCCCGGAGCGCTTGAGAGGGAGCTGGCGCGGGACCCCGCGGATCCCTGGCTGTGGTCCCGGCGAGGCGAGCTGCGGCTGAGCGCGGGGCGTCCGAAGGAGGCGGCGGACGACCTGGGCCGCGCGCTCGCGCTGGACCCACAGAAAGACCGCGAGGTCCGCTACGACTGGGCGCTGCTGGCGTCCGGCGCCCCCGGGGCGTGGGTCTGGGAAGACCTCCAGCCGGGCCCGGACCGCATGCTCGTCAACGTCCGGATCCGCGTTCTTCGGGCGATCTATCGGCTCGATCGCGGACGACGCGCGCAGGCCGACGCCGAGATGAGTTCCCTCCTCGCCGACGCGGAAACGCAAGGCACGTCGAATTCCCTCCGGCCCGTCGTGCTCGAGGTCCTCTCCAGCTGGCCGGCGCCCAAGCGCGCGCCGCTCATCGAGTTCCTCGAGAGCGCCCCGGGCCTGGGCCGGGCGCTGGGCGCGGACGCTTGGACCGGCGCCTGGCTGGAGCTCGCCCGCGCCGAGCTCGCGGCGGGGCGCGCCGACGCGGCTCGCCGGGCGCTCGCCGCCGCGGAAAGGGCCGGCCTGAGCGACGAGCGGAGGCTCCGCGCCGCCGAGGACGACCCGGGCGACGGGACGTTCGCGGCGCTGGTCCTCGAGGGCCTGCGGGACAAGCAGCCGGCTCAAGCCGCCCGGCTCGTCAGCCTGGCGGAAGCCGCGTCGAAATCGGGGCGGGACGCGAAAGCCGTCCGCCTCCTCGCGCTCGCCGAAAGCTCCTTTCCGCTGGACCCCGGGCAAGCGCGGCGCGCCGCGCTCGTGGACTGGGACAGCGGCGCCCCTCAACGAGCGGTCGCGCTCTTGAAAAAACTGAAGCTCGACTCGCCGGCGGAGGCCGACCGTATCCTGGACATGGCGAGTCGCCCGGCCCCGCGGCCGCGGGTCTTGGACCTCCTCGAGATCGTCGAGGACATGCGCCTCGACGCGGAGCGGACCGAGCGCCTGGCGAAGGTTTACGACGCCCTCGCCGAGCCGGACCGCGCCGCGAGGGTCCGCGGGCGGCAGGGCGACGGCGTCCGCGCCCGCCTCGAAGCCGCGCGGGCCGCCGCCGCGGCCGGCGACCGCGCCGCGGCGCTGAGCTCATTGGCGGCCGCCGGCCGGCTGGACCTCGACGACGACGGCTCCCGCGCGGTGATGCTCGCCTACCAAGGTCTCGGCGAGTACGCTCGCGCGCTCGAGATCGCCGAGCGCCGGGTCCGAGCGCGGCCTTCCGACGGGGAATGGCGCAGCGATCGGGGGCTCCTGCGGGCCGTGCGGGGCGATCGCGAAGGGGCGGTCTCGGACTGGAAGGCGGCGCTCCGCCTCGATCCGGACCTGTCCGCGCCTTACCTCAGCCTCGGCTCCCTCGACGCCTCTCTCGGACGCCGCGCCGAGGCGCTCGCGCTGTACCGGAGGGCGCTCTCGCGGCCCGCCCTCCTGAGGAACGCCGAGGCCGCGCGCCTCATCCGCGCGGAGAGCGAGAAGCTGACGGGACGGTGAACGGCAGGCCCCAGTTGCGCCAGTCGTAGGTCACGCTCGCGATCGCCGCGCAGCTCCACGGGCACGCGGCGCATCTCCCCTCGGCGATGAAGCGCAGCAGCCGCGCGAACTCCGGGTCCCGGCGGAGCGCCCCGAGATCGTAGCCATGGCGGCGGATGTCGAACCGCGGGAAGGCCCGGTAGCGCTCCTCGAAGACGAACGGCTCGCACGGGGACGCCGAGCCGTCGGGCATGAGCACCGCGAGCTTGCGTCCCGCCGCGCAGCGGTAGATCATCCGGTCCTCGGACAGCTGATGGAGGATCAACGAGTTGACGAAGCGCACGTACCAGCGGTCGACCGCGCGGTCCCAGAGGCTCCCGCCCGCGGCGCGCGCGGCGAGCGTCTCGAGCTCGCCGACCTTGCGGCGCAAGGCCGGATCTCGCGCCAGCCTCGACCCCAGCCGCTGGTCGTACTGGATGTTGTGCTTCCAGCCCGCGGGAGGCAGCGTCCGGCGCAGGACGCCGACGAGCTCCGGGACGTCGTCGAGGTTCGCCTCCGCGACCGCCGTCGTCACGACGAGGCCGACGTTCCGTCTCCGCCGCCCGAGCTCCAAGACCGAGCGGCAAAGCCCCACGGCCTTCTCGAAGCCGCCCCGAAGGCGCCGCAGCTCGTCGTGCTTGGCGCCGCAGGCGTCGAGCGAGACGATGAGGTTGAACGAGGCGTCCGGGCAGGCGGCGGACATGCGCTCGAGCTGCCCCAGCGCCCGGTCCGGCAGGGAGCCGTTCGTCGGGAGCGAGAAGAGCCGCGCGCCCGCCCGCGCGTAGAACGTCTCGACGATCGCGTGGAGATCGTCGCGCAGGAACGGCTCGCCACCGCTCAAGACCACCTGGAACAGGGGCGCGAGCTTCCCGGCGACGAGGGCGTACTCGTCGAGAGTCAGCGGCGGCCCGCCGGCGGGCGGTCCTTCCTTCTTGAGATGGGGCAGGAAGACGTTGAAGCAGTGCGGGCATCTCGCGTTGCAGTCGTCGGTGACGAAGAGGACGAGATAAGAAAGCCGGCCGGGGCTCAGGACGCCGGCCGCCAGCCGGCTCGCGAACGTCCAGGCGCGCCGCGCGGAGCCCGTCATGCGGCCGGCTCCGTCGTGAAGAACTCGGATTCCGACGGGCGCCCTCGCAGCGGCGAGAGCCCGAGGACGTGCAGCACGCGCCCGTAGAGATAGCCGAACAGGATCGCGGGAGTGATCGCGACGTACACGAGGTACCACGCCGGCCGGTCGCGCGCCGGGACGCTGCGCCGCACGAGGGCATGGAGCCGGCCGAAGGACGCCAGCAGAAGAAGCAGCAGCCCCGCGACGACCGCCCACGCGAGACGCGCGGGGAGCCGCAGGAGAAGGAGCGGGGAGAGCAGGAGCGCGAACGCCAGCAGGCGGCGGGCCCTTTCAGGCGCGGCGACCGAGGGATCGGGCGACGTGTCCATCTTCGCCGAGATGAAGGCCTGGACCATGGCCGTCAGGAAGTAGTTCCGCGCGAAGCGCCCGAAGCCCGTCGCGTAGCGGTGGGAGTGCGCGAGGTCGGCGCGGCAGCAGCCCCGGTAGCCCAGATGCCAGCAGCGCGTCCCGAACTCCCCGTCCTCGTTCATCACGGTCCGCAAGGATTCGTAGAAGCCGCCGGCGCGGCGGAACTTCTCGCGCCGGATCGCCCCGAGCCGCGTCGTGAAGAACATCAGCCGCCCCCGGACCTCCTCGCGGCCGCCGAGAAGGCGCTCCATGTAGTAGGCGTGATAGACCGAGTAGTTGTAGGCCACCGCGCTGGGCGCGACGGGCCGCGCGTCGCTGATCGTGACGACGAAGTCGACCGAGGGGTCCGCGTCGAGCACCTCCACCATGCCGCGCAGGACGTCCGAGCCGCGCGGAAGGACGACGTCCGCGTCGAGGAAGATCAGGACCTCTCCGCGCGCGGCGGCGGCGCCGACGTTCCGGGCGCGCGCCGGTCCGCCGTTGGCCGCGAGAGTGACGACGCGCACTCCCTCCTTCGCCGCGCACGCCGCGGACGTCCCGTCGGAGGAGCCGTCGTCGACCACGATGATCTCGTAGCCGCGCAGGCCGGTCGCCCGGACGCCGTCGATCAGCGCGGCGGCGTCGCGCGCCGCGTTATGGACGGGGATGACCACGCTGGCCTTGAGGCCGTTCATCGCAGGTGCTTCTTGTAGTCCTTGTTGTAGACGAACAGGTCGAACCAGATCAGGTAGTTCAGCACGGCCCACAAGGGCCGGCCGTAGTCCTTGCGGCCGGCGCGGTGCTGCTCCCAGAAGGACTCGACGGCCGCGGGATCGAGCAGCTCGGTCTTCGCGACGTTCTTCCTCGAGAAGTACTTCTCGGCCAGCGGGCGGAACTCCTTGAGGAACCACAGCGAGTGCGGCATCTCGAGGCCCATGTTCGTCCGCCCCAGGATCGCCGGGGGCAGGAGGCCGCGCATCGCCACCTTCTGGATGTGGCGCCCGGAGAACCCCTTCACCTTCATCCGCGTCGGGATCGTGGACGCGAACTCCGCCAGCGGCCGGTCCATGTACGGGTAGCGCGCCTCGATCGAGTGGGCCATGACCATGCGGTCGTCCTTGACCATCAGGTCGTCGACGAAATAGCGCTCGATGTCCAGCAGCGAGAGCTTGTTGAGATCGTCGTCGAAGCCCAGGCGCTCGAACGCCTCGACGAAGGCCGCCGAGGAGGGCGCGCCCCCGCGCAGCGCGGGCAGGAGCCGCTCCTTCTCCGCGTCCGAGAAGACGTGCCGCCAGAAAAGATGGGACTCGGGGACGGAGAGCTCCGCGCCCTCGACGAAGCGCTTGAGGCGGTAATCCAGGCTCAGCTTCCGGTACGACGCCGGCAGCCGCGGCGCGGCCTCGCGCAGCAGGGCGCGAAGCCAGCCGGGCGCCCATTGGCGATACGCCTCGCGGACGCGGTAGGCGCGGTGGGTCTCGTAGGCGTTGAAGATCTCGTCGCCGCCCTCGCCCAGCAGGAGGACGGACACGTGCTTCTTGGCCTCCCGGGCCAGGAGGTACAGCGGCACCGCCGCGCCGTCGACCGAGGGCTCGTCCATGTAGGCGACGGAGGCCTCGAGGTTCTCCAGGATGGCGGAGGGCCCCACCGCGACCTGGTGATGGACGCAGGGGACGGCGTCGACGGCGAGCTTCTGCCAGCGGGACTCGTCGAAGCTCGGCTCCTCGAGCTTGATCGAGAAGACGTGGAGATCGCGGCTGCGGCCGAGCTCCCGGGCGAGCGCGAGCAGGGAGGTGCTGTCGATCCCCCCCGAAAGCGCCAGGCCGACGGGGACGTCCGCCACCAGGTTGCGCCCGACCGAGTCCAGCAGGCGGGTCCGCAGCTGCGCCGCGGTCTCGCGCTCCCCCGGCGAGGCGTCGGTCTCGTAGGACAGCCGGTGATAGCGCGACTCCGACAGCTCGCCGCTGCGCAGGTCCAGCTCCAGGCGATGGCCGGCCTGGAGCTCGCGCACGCTCCGGAACGGCGTTCCGGCCCCGGGAACGTAGCCCAGCGAGAAGTAGTCGGAGACGGCGCCGGTGTCGAGCGAGGAGTCGAAGCCGGGCGTCTCCATCAGCGCCTTGATCTCCGAGGCGAACGAAAGGCGGCCCGGGCCGCGCGCGTAGAAAAGGGGGCGCAGGCCGAAGAAATCCCGGACGAGGTGCAGCTTCTGGACGCGCTGATCGTACACGGCGAAGGAGAACATGCCGGCCAGCCCGTTCAGGAAGCCGATGCCGCGCTCCTCGTACAGGCGCAGGAGCACCTCGGTGTCGGACGCGGACCGGAAGCGTCGCCCGCCCTCCAGCCCGGCGCGCAGCTGCCGGAAGTTCGTGATCTCGCCGTTGTAGGTGAGCCAGATCTTTCCGTCCTCGGAGCTCATCGGCATGTCCGCCGCCGGCGAGCGGTCGATGATCTTGAGCCGGGCGTTGCCGAAGACGCAGCGGCGGTCCGAGAGGATCCCGCGGCTGTCCGGCCCTCGGTGACGGAGGACGTCGAGCATGCGGCCGACCGTCGCGGCCTCGTCCCGGCCGAGGGGCGCGCCGTGGCTCGCGATGCCGGCTATGCCGCACATGTCATGAATCCTATATTTTCCGAAGTGCTATAGTGTGCCGCGACATGAGCGCCAAGCGCAGGATCATCGTGGGCGTGGCCGGCGGCTCGGGCTCGGGCAAGACCACCTTCGCCCGCAAGGTCCTCGAGCAGAGCCGCGCGATCGGCATCACGGGCCAGATGTTCTCCCTGGACAACTACTACCGCCCGCTCGGCCGCCTGAGCCTGGAGCGGCGCAAGGAGTACAACTTCGACCATCCGGAGGCGATCGACTTCGAGCTCGCGCACCGGCATCTGCTGGCCCTGCGCGCCGGCAAGAGCATCCGCCAGCCGGTGTACGACTTCAAGGCCTTCACCCGCGGCCCGCGGCCGGCGCCCGTCGCGCCGACCCAGCTCATCATCGTGGAGGGCCTCTACGCGCTCTACAAGAAGGAGTTCCTGGCGCTCTACGACTACAAGATCTTCGTCTCCACCGGCATCGCCACCGCGGCCCTGCGCCGCATCTCCCGCGACATCGTCGAGCGCGGCCGCGACGTGGAGGGCGCCAAGCATCAGATCTTGACCACCGTCCTGCCTATGTACGAGACGTACGTCAAGCCTACCCAGCGCAACGCCCATTTCTCGGTGAACTGGGAGGGCGAGGAGATCCCGGAGAAGGCCGCGGAAGGGCTCCTGCGCATGGTGCGGGACTTCTCGCGCTCGTTTGTGTAGAATCGGGCCGTGAACTGGCGCAACCGCTGGACCTTCTGGGCCCTCGTGATCGTCGTGCTGGCCTTGATCAGCATCCCGTCGGTGCAATGGATCGAGGCCCTGCACGACTACGCGCGGTTCGCCAGCGGCTGGGAGCCCACGCCGCTCAAGCCCGCGCCGACCACGTTCACCCCCCACGAGAGCCGCCCGCGCGAGACCGCCGAGCCCGAGCTCAAGACCTTCGAGTTCAAGCACAAGGCGCCCAAGGCCAAGTCCGTCGAGCTCGTCGGCGACTTCAACGCCTGGAAGCCCGGCCTGCTGAAGATGAAGCGCGGCTCCGGCGGGCTTTGGACCCTGGTCGTGCCGCTGCGCCCGGGCCCGCACAAGTACCTGTTCCTCGACGACGGCGAGCCGAGGGTCGACCCCTCGACGGGGACCGCGGACGGGCCCGAGGGACGACGGGTCTCGCTCCGAGTCATCAAATGATCCCGGCCCTCCTCGCCGCCGCGCTCGTCTGGCTGCCTCCGGAGACCTACACTCAGTGGAGCAAGGTCGACGGCCTGCTGCGCTCCCGCTCCGAGCTCAAGCTCACCGTCGCCCTGACCCCGCAGATGGCGACCCCGCTCGCCAAGGCCGCGCTCGCGCCGTGGGTCGCGCAGGGGCGCGTGGAGATCGCCGCGCGCGTGCACGGCGATCCCGTCCTGCCGCTCGTGGCCTCCGTGCCCGCCGCGCCGCGGCCCGACGACGCCCTGGAGCGCTCCGCGGAGGCGCTGGAGGCCGTCTCCAAGCGTCTCGGCGTCCCCGTCGGGGGCTTCGTGCCCGGCGCCGGCGCGGCGGACGCCTCGCTCGTCGGGCCTCTCGGCGCCTCCGGAGCGTCGTGGATCCTCGCGGGCCCCTACGACGTCTCGGCGGACTCGTGGGCCGCGGAGGGCCGCGCGGTCTTCGTCCCCGCCCGCGCCTGGCCGGAAGCCGGCGCGCCGCCGCCCGGCGCCTCGGTCGTCGACGAGTCCACGCGGACGGAGTCTTCGCTCGTCGCCGCGCTCGGGACGCTCTCCGACCGGCCCAAGAACGGCTGGGCGACGGTGACCGAGCTCGTCGCGGCGGCCGGCGGCGGACGGGCCGCCGCGGAGAGCGTCGCCTCGTGGCCGGGCTGGGACGGCGCGCTGGCCGCGCCTCCGACCGACCCTGGCGCCCTCGCGGCGTGGGACGCCTACGTCGCGGCCGCGAAGGCCGTCCAGACGTACCGGAACTCCGGCGCCGCCGACATGAAGGTGCTCGACGGCGCCACGCTGCAGCTCCGCCGCGCCCAGGCGGCGAAGTTCTTCCGGCCCGCCGAGCCCGGCGCTTCAGCGCTGCCGCCCGAGCTGCGGTCCGCACTGCTCGCGGTCTACAAGCGCATCAAGGCGCCCGCGCCGGACGCGCTGTACGCCGGCGCGCCCGCCGGCGGCCGCTCCTCCGCCGGGTCCGAGGAGACGGAGACGCCGACGAGCGTCCATGCCGCCTCGGGACCCTCGTGGGTCGAGTTCGACAACCCCCTCGGGACGTCGGCCCGCGCGCCCGAGGGCGCGCCGAACGCCGACCCTTGGCGCTTGCGCGGCCTGCGCGTGGAGTGGGACGACGATCGCGTCCTCTTCCGCCTGATGCCCGGACGCGTCGAGGCGGCGCCCGGCGCCGCGCGGCCCGCGTACGACGTCTACGTCGACCTGAATCATCTCGTCGGCGCGGGCTCGATCCGCCTGCTCGACGGCCGCGGCGCCTTCGCCGTGGCCAAGGACGCCTGGGAGTTCGCCCTGACCGTGACCGGGAGCGACGCCCGCCTGCTGCGAGCCGGCGCCGGCGACGAGCCCGACGAGGTCGCCAAGCTCGAGGTGGAGAACGACGCCGAGAAGGCGGAAATCCGCGTCTCGGTGCCTCGCGCCCTCCTGCGCGGCAACCCGGCCCGCTGGGGCTACGTCGTCCTCGCCCTCGGAGGCGAGCCGCCGCGCATCCTCGGCCTGCTCGGCTCGCTCGAGACCCAGAAGCCCGTCCTCGACAAAGCCGCCTCCCCCGCCCGCGTCCCCGCCGTCCGCCTGGAAAGGTAGGGTCAGGCTTTGACGTTTTGACTTATTCGCTGAGGACACGCGCCTGGACGAATAAGTCAAAACGTCAAAGCCTGACCCTATTTTCGGCCTGACCCCATCACCGGGTGACGCGGCGGGAGATGTGGGTGACGTTGCCTTTGCCGTCGGAGACCGTGATCGGGATCTCGTTGACGCCGTCGACGATCGGCACGACGGCGACGAAGTTGCCGTCCGCGTCGATGCGCACGGGCTTGCCGGCGACCTCGAGCTTCAGCGTGTCGTCGCGCAGGACGCCGACCACGCGGATGCTGTCGCCCGTGACCGTCGCCCCCGACTCGGGCGAGAGGATCGTGACGAGGTCGTTGAGCTCCACCTTCGCGGAGCGCTCCGGGCGCTTGACGCCGATCGTGTAATAGCGCGGCTCGGAGTACGTCCCCTCGGTGCCGAGCAGGTCGACGACCGCGATGCGCCACCAGTACGCGCCGGGCGCCAGGCCCGCGTCCGCCGGCGAGAAGCGCTCGTCGTTCTCGTACTTGCGGCTGAAGAGGACCTTCGTGAACTCGCGGTCGGACGCGGCTTGGACGTGGAATCCCAGGATGGGCACGCCGACGCTCAGCGAGTCGATGTCGCCGCGCAGGGTGGCGGCGTCGGCCGACGGAACCGGGATCGCCTCCTGGAGGCGAACGTTCGGGGCCGCGCCGCCGCCCACGGCGACGGCCGAGGCGTACTCCTGCGCGCGGACCTCCAGCGCCGGCGCGTTCTCCAGACGCCGGGGGACCTCGGGCGCCAAGCCCGGTCGCACGCTCGTCTGCATGCCCGCCGGCACGTCGACCGAGCTGCCCTGCGCGTCGACGGCGGCGACGCCCTTGAACACCTCGACGCGCGTCGTCAGGTCGGGCTCGATGCTGGCGGAGTAGCGCGTGTCCATCGTGCGCGGCGTGACCCGGGCGCTCGCGGTGACCACCCGCGCATGACCAGCGAAGACGGAACCCGCCTTCAGAACGACGTCCGCCTCCGCGTCCTCGACCGGCTTGATCACCGCCATCGAGTCCGGCTCCAGGCTCAGCAGCTCCTTGTTCAGGAACTTCACGCGCGCGCGCGACTCCTCCAGCGTGCGCAGCGTGTCGCCTTGGAACAGCTCCATGTCCCGCGCCGAGTCCTTCCAGTCCGCCGTGTCGCGGCGGCGGAATACCACGCGGTTGACCTCGTAGACGAGATGCGCCGCGCGCAGGCTGTTCTTGATCAGCTTCACCGGCACGCGCAGGGTCAGGCCGGGCAGGGCGACCGTCGGATCGGCGGTCGGCAGCTTGTTGTGCTTGAGGATTTCATCCCATCGGGCTGGGTCTTTTAAATATTTGTGCGCGATGCCCCACAGCGTGTCGCCGGGGCGCACGACGACGTTCTGAAACGCCGTCTCGTCCTTCTCGGCGGCGCGCGCGGGGACGCCGGCGAGCACCCCCAGGACGGCCAAGCACGCGAGGAGCCTCAAGCCGCCGCCGACGCCCGGCGCGCCTGCCCGTCCTCGTCGGCCGCGAGGTCCTTGGGGACCGTGAAGTAGAAGCGGGAGCCGCGGCCGAGTTCCGACTCGACCCAGATGCGCCCGTGGTGGGACTCGACGAAGAAGCGCGAGATCGTGAGGCCCAGTCCGGTGCCGCCGCGGCGGTTGCCCTGCACCTGCTCGAACTTCTCGAACACGCGCGACAGGTAGTCGGCCGGGATGCCCTCGCCGGTGTCCTCGACGCAGCAGACGATGTCCTTGCCGTCGTCGTGCAGCGAGAGCGTGATCGTCCCCCCGTCCGGCGTGTACTTGATCGCGTTGCCGAGGAGGTTCGTGAACACGCGCTCGATCAGGTCGCCGTCGGCCTGCACGGTGAACTCCTCGACGGCGACCAGGTGGACCGCGATGTGCTTGGCCTTCGCGAGCTGCTCGAGGATGCCGATCGAGCGGCCGGCGATGCCGGCCAGCGACGTGGGCTTGAGCTGCAGGCGCACGCGTCCGGCCTCCATCTTGGCGATGTCGAGGATGTTGTTGATGAGGCCCATCAGTCTCGTGGTCGATCGGCGGACCGACGAGACGATCGAGTGCTGGTCGGCGTTGAGCACGCCGGCGCTGCCCTTGAGCAGGATGTCCAGGAAGCCGACCGCGGAGCCCAGCGGGTTGCGCAGGTCGTGCGTGATGTAGTGCAGGAAGTCTTCCTTCATCTTCTCGAGCTCGCGCTCGAGCGTCACGTCGCGCAGGGCGAACACGGTCCCCCCGAGCTCGGCGGCCTTGCCGGGCGAGACGACGGGACTGGCCGTGGCGCGGATGAAGCGGCGGTCCTGCGGCGTCGAAAGGTCGACCTCTTTGTACTCGCCGGGCTTGGCCGCCGAGGCGAGCATCGCGGCGCGCAGCGCCCCGTCCGGGAAGGCCTCCGCGACCGGCTTGCCCTCGATGTCGGCTCCGGCCGCGACGCCGAGCATCTCGCGCGCACGGCGGTTGACCAGCTGGACGCGGCCCTCCGTGTCGGCCATGACGATGCCGTCCGCGATGGAGAACAGGATCGCCTCGGTCTTGCGCTGCTCGGCGATCAGGCGGTCGACCTGGAGCAGGGAGTATTGGCGCAGGCGCGACGTCATCGCGTTGAACGTCTCGGCGAGCTCCTGCAGCTCGTCGTGCGTGGAGACCTCGACGCGCGACTCGAAGTCGCCGTGCGCCACCGCGTTCGCCGCGCGCGTGAGCTTCAGCAGCGGCGCGGTGAGCAGGCGGGCCAGCAGGGCGGCCGCGAGCAGCGAGCCGAGGATGACGACCGCGACGGCGGCCGCCGCCGCGCGGCGCGCCTCGTTGGCGGCCAAGTAGGCCTCGGCGCGCGGCTGGAGGATCAGGACCGCGCCGCCCAGCGTCGGCACGGGGGCGTAGGCGCCGACGTACTCGACGCCCGTCGCGTCGGTGAACTCGCTCGAGCCGACGGTATGGCCCGCCAGGGCGGCGCGCGTGATGGCCCAGTCCTTGACGGCGCCGAGCGCGCGCCCCTCCGGCGCCGCGAGCGCGGAGCCGCTGGAGTCGACGAGCAGGCCGAAGCCGGTGCCGCCCACGCGCTCGGCGGCGACGCGCTCCGCGATGCCGCGCAGCGGCACGACGACGCGCGCGAAGACCTGCTCGCTGAAAGGGTAATGGAGGACGAGCAGGGGTCCCGTCCTGCCGTTGACGACCTCGGCGGCGCGCCCGCGCGCGGCGAGCGCGCGGCGCAGGGCCGCGCGCGCGGAAGCGGGATCCAGCACGGCCTGGGTGTCGGCGACGTCGGGATTGAAGACCTCGAGGATCGCTCCGCCCTCGCGGCGCAGGAGGGTGACCGAGGCCACGCCCGAGTCGCTCTCGACGAGGTGCTTGAGCAGGGCCTGCTTGTCGCCCCAGTCCATGCGCGCCTGCAGGGCGAGCATCGCGATCTGCACGCGCCCGTCGACGGACTGGATCCACTGCTCGACGCCGTCGGCGCTCTTCTCCGCGAGCTTGCCGTGCAGCTCGAGCACGGCGTCCTGCACGCCGCGCCGGCTCGAGGACATCATCCGCCAAGACAGGAACAGGACCGGCGCGAGGGCCAAGGCCCCCATGACCGCGGCGAAACGGCGCGACAGACCCGATCTGAGCCAGCTCATGGACCCACCCAGGATAAGTCCGGGGCGGAGGCGTGTCAAGGCTCCGGCCACGACGACGAGCCGGGCCTAGATTACAGAAGTTCCCGGAGGAGAACGAGGCCGGCGGGCAGGAAGGCCAGGGCCCACCAGACCGGCGCCGGGACGGGGGCCGGCGCGGCGGGAGCGAGCGGGGCGGCGGCGGCGCGCGACCGGGCGGCGGACGCGTGCGGCGCGACCGCGGGGGCCAGGCCGTTCGCGACGGCGAGCCCCGCGCCGGCCGCGGAGCCGGAGGCCGCTTGCTGGACGGCCGCGGCCTCCGAGGCGGACAGGCTCTCGAGGAGCCCGCGGCGCTCGAGCCATTCCGTCGACGTGACGGGCGCGGCAACGGCGGCCGCGCCGTTCGGCGCGGGCGCGGCGAGCGGGCGGGACGAGCTCGCGAAGCCGAGCGCGGCCTGGACCCTGACGACTAGGCCGCTGCCGAGCTCGAGCGTGAGCTTCTCGAACGAGACGGGCGCGGCGGCGCCTCGCGGGGCGGCGGCCCCGCTCGCGGGCGACGCGGCTCCGCGCGCGGAGGACCCGAGCAGCGCGGCGGGCCGGCGGAAGAAGGACAGCGCGCCGGCCGGCGCGGCCGCGGCCGGCGAGAGCGGAGCGATCGCGATCGGAGACGCGACGGCGTCGCGCAGAGTCTCGACGCCGGAGTCCGCTCCGTCGGACGGCGTCAGCAGAGGGTCGCGGGCGGGCGAGGCGCCGTCGGCGATGAGCTCTCCGGGCGCGCCGCCCGGAGCCCCGTCGCCCAAGGCGGGACGATCCTCGACGCGGTCGAAGAGCTTGCGGCCGAGCTCGGCGGAGCCTTCCGCGGACAGCAGATCGAGCCCGCCCGCGTCCTCGCCGGGCGCCGCGAGCTCGCGGCCGGCCGGGCCGAGGCGCGCCGACGCGCGCTCGGGCGAAGCGTCCGTCTCCGCGCCGCGGCGGCGGTCGGCGGCGACCGCGCGCGCAGCCGCGACGGAGGGCGCGAGCGACGGCGGGACCACGTCGCGCCGCGCCGGAGCGGGACCCGGCTGAGGAGCTCGATCGTCACGGCTCGCGGGGGCGGCGGGAGCCGCGCCCGAGACGGCCGCGGCGGCCGGCAGCGCGGGCAGCGGCGCCGGCGCCAAGCGCACGGCGCCCGCCGGCAGGCTCGTCGCGGCTCGGCCGGGGAAGACGGCGAGGACGGCGCTGTTGAGGCTGGGCGCCAGGACCGACGCGCCCGGGACCGCGGAGACCGGAGAGACGGGCGCCCCGGCGCCGGCGGACGCGCCGATCGCGCCCGGGACGGGCGCGGCGGGAGCCGCCGCCCCCCCGGCCTCGAAGACCTGGGCGGACGCGGGGGCGCAGAGGATCGCCGCCAGCAGCCAAGCGCTCATGCGCGGAGTCTAGCAAATACTCCCGGGCGGCCCGGAGGGATTTTCCGGTGCCGGGAGGGTGAATTGATTCAGACCAAAGGTTGACAAATCTTCCATGGCCCGGCGGCCGGCCGCCGTATTACGATCGCCGGCAGGAGGCCGCATGCCGCGAAGGGAGGGCCCATGACGCTCAAATTCGAGCCGCAGGATCCGCGCACGTTCGACTTCGGCCGGCTGGACGCCTTCGAGGACCGCACGGTCCAGCAGACGCCCGAGTGGTTCGCCTTCGTGCGGGCGACGCAGGGCGCGCGTCCCGTCGTCGCCTCGCTCAGCGACGGCGGCGAGACGGTCGGCTACTTCACGGCCCTCGCGGTCCGCA
Source organism: Elusimicrobiota bacterium (assembly GCA_035606075.1). Taxonomy (GTDB): domain Bacteria; phylum Elusimicrobiota; class Elusimicrobia; order UBA1565; family UBA9628; genus GWA2-66-18. The sequence continues at coordinate 4,658 of DATNGC010000022.1, read as the reverse complement.
AGTACGGCCTCAAGGTCCTCGGCAGCCCGTTCCCGGGCTGGACGACGTCCTACATGGGCTTCAACCTGGTCCCGTGGTACCGCCGCCGGAAGGCGCTCGAGGGCCTGCGGAGTTTCGCGTTCAAGACCTTCGGCTGCTCGCACGTCGAGGTGTTCGACCGGCAGGCGACCGAGGAGGACGCGCACGCCGCCGGCTACGACTACCGGCTCGTGCGCGGCTACGAGATCGACCTGCGCCGGGACGTGGACGAACTGTTCAACCGGATGGACAAGGAGCGGCGCCGCGGCGTGCGCAAGGCCGAGGAGTACGGGGTCACGATCGAGGAGGCGCGCGACCCGGGCTTCGCGGAGGACTACTACGCGCAGCTCGTGGACGTCTTCGCGAAGCAGTCGCTGGTGCCGACCTACAAGATCTCGCGGGTCAAGGCGCTGATCGAGCACGTGCTACCGACGGGAAACCTGCTCCTGCTCCGCGCGCGCGACAAGGAGGGACGCTGCATCGCGACGGGCCTGTTCCCCGCGCTGGGCCGGCGCATGATCTTCTGGGGCGCGGCGAGCTGGCGCGAGCACCAGCACCTGCATCCCAACGAGGCCCTGATCTGGCGCGCGATGCTGTACTGGAAGGCGCGCGGCATCTCGTTCTTCGACATGGGCGGCGGAGGCGGCTACAAGGAGAAATACGGCGGCGAGCCGATCGCCGTGCCGTGGATGAGGGTCTCGCGCTTCGGCGCCGTCTCGACTTTGCGCGACGTCGCCAAGTCGGTCGTCGACCTGAAGCAGCGCGTCCTCGGACTGCGGCGCCGCTAGCTCAGGGCTGCGAGACGACGGCGCCGGCTAACAGGCCCCCTCCGGAGCGGCAAGACGTTTCTTCGAGCGCGCGCGTCAGCGCGGCGTCACTTTCGAGGCCTTGTTGCCATCGAAGGATTTGCCGTCGGCGTCGTTGAAGATCTCGTGCAAGCGGAGCGCGAAGCCCCTCGCGTCCGCCTCGGACTGCTCGTGCTGAGCTTTGAAGGTCGCCTGCATCGATTCCTCGACGTCATTGTTCCCGCGGGAGCGCGCCGAGTCCGAGGGATTCCGATACTGGGAGACGGAACCTCCGTCGCCGTCCGAAGCGCTCAGCGCCTCCCCGAGCGAGACGATCCCGTAGCCGATCCCCTTGGGAATAGCGGAGATCACCTTCGCCCCGCCGCGGACGAAGACGCCCAGCGCTCCGCCGCCGCGCCGGTAGTCCATCTCCTTGATCACCCATTCGGCGTCCAGCGGACCGGACGCGTCGCGCGCCAGGCCGATCAACTCGCGCTGGCACGACGAGAGCTTATAACCCGCCTTTTGGTCCTTGGCCATCCACGCGTCGATGTCGGAGCGGCCGACGATCACGAAATGCGTGCGGAGATAGTCGCGCTCGCCGTCGAAGTCGGCGGGACCGGGCTGCGCGTAGAGACACGCCACGCCGGCCCATTGCCTGAGCGCCTCCCAGGGAGCCCGCTCCTCGGCCTCGCGCTGACGACGCTGGGCGTCCGCGGCCAGTTCCTGCTCGCGCGACCGGAGCCGCTCGCTCTCGACCTGCACGGACTCGGCCGTCCGCTCGCCCGTCGCGACGCCGTCGAAGGACGGCCCGGCCTCGACACGCTCGGCCTCTCGCCACACCGACGCCTCGTACAGCCGGTGCGCCTCGCTCTTGACCGCGGTATCCTGGGACATAAGCCGCCAGGGAAGGCCGTCGCGCGAACGCAGGAGGGAGACGGAGGTGCCCTAAATGACGCGGGACCGGCGGTTGAGGCCGTACCAGACGGCCGACGCCAGAGCGCCGAGGCCGAACAGGACGAGCATCCACGCCCAGAACATCGGATTGCCGCCCCAAGGCTGCCCAGGATGGTTCGGATTGCCGGGTTGGCCGGGCACCGTCGGGCCCTCGCCGCGGCCCGCGGCCTCGAGTTGGGACGCGTAGTTCTGCCACCACGCGAGTTCGGTCTTCAAGTCGTTGATCTCGGCCAGCAGCGCCTTGATGCGCTGCTCGAGCTCGTTTTGCGTCCCGATGCGCTGCGCGAGCTCGTGGAACTTGATCCACGTTTCCTGCTCGTGCTTGAGCGCCGCGTCGCGGTCGGCCGCCGTGCGGTCCACCTTGACGCCGGCGTCCCTCTCGGCGGTCACGAGTCCGTCGTGCGCCTTGCGCGCCGCCGCGTCCTGGTCTTCGACGTGCTTCGCGTATCCGTCCATCGCCGCCGCCTGGCGCTCGTAGCCGGCCGCGCCGGGGTAAACGATCACGCGGCGCGTCACGCGATCCACGAACAGCCCTCGTGGGTCTTGCGTGTCGGTGAAGGGGCGGCTTCCGTTGGAGGCGGGGCTCATCGCGAGCTCGGCGTCGGTGTCCTTCACGCCGCCGGACTGGACGACGCGATGCGAATCCTCGTAATCGCCCGCGCGGCCGCGGACCATCGAGACCGTTAGCTCCTCGACGCCGCCGTTGAAGCGCGCCAGCGTGCGCTGCCGCGCCGCGTCGAGGTCCTCGGCCGCCTCGCGGACCTGGCGGCTCGCAGCGCCGATGCCGAACTTGACGTCGTAGGTCTTGCCGTTGCGCTGGGCGCGCGGGCTCTTGTCCGCCAGAATCTGTCCCGGGGCCAGCGGCGACTTCACGGTGACCGCGTCCGGGAATTGGCTCGGGTCGTAGAAGCGCTGGACCGGATCCGGCAGAAGGTTCAGGACGTCGACCCAGCCGAGAGCCGTGCGGAAGAAGCCATGATGCTCGACCTCGCCGCCCTCGGTCTTGTACATCATCGCGCGGCCGAGGTAATGCGACGAGGTCAGGTCGCGGCCGTCGATGAGCTCCAGTGGCGCCTGCGCGACCTCGCGCGGGATCTCGAGGAGGATGTTGCCCCAATTGTAGGGCATGATGGCCCAATGGTCGGCCTTGCTCTTCAGGGAATTGCTCGCGTCGAGGCGTTCGATCAGATACTTCTCGGAAAGGAGCACCGGCCGATCGTTTTCCTCGTAATGGCTGATGCGGACCTTCGTGCGCACCGGCTCGCCGGGCAGACGCGCGTCCACTTCGCCGGTCGGCGTCACCGACATCAGATGCCAGTTCGGCACCGCGGCGTCCACCTCCGCGCCGGTCGCGTACGAATTGACGAGGCGGCCGTCCGTGTCCACGACGGCGGCGGCCAGCTCGCCCGTCAGCGTCGACTCGATGGGCCCGCCGCCGTCGACCTTCTGGTCGAGAGCGAGGGCCGGAGAGTCCGCCATCGGCCGCTCCGCCGGGGCGGACGCGCGGACGACATCCTTCTCATGATCGAGCGACAGCGCCAGCGCGTCGGCGCGGTACAGCGTCCAATGATGGGAGTGGTCCAGGATGTCAGTCTGATCCGCGACCGCTTTGTCCGCGTTCGTGGACTTGGCCCGGGCGTCCTTGTACTTCTCTATCGCCTCCTTCTGAGCCTTCGCCGCCTTGTCGAAGGCCTTCTTGGCGCTCGACGCGTCGAGGAGGGCCTGATAGGCGTGGACCGCGGCGTCGAACTCCTTCTTCGCGGGGCCGTCAGTTCGGCCCGAATCCTTGACCGCCTGGGCCGCGGCCTGCTGGCGCTCCATGGCTTTCCGCGCCTCGGGCGACTCGCGCACCGCGGACAAGGCGCGCATCGCGGCGGTGTAGGCGGTCTGCGCGTCGTCCGCCTTCTTCTTGGCGTCGGCCTCCTCGTTTTTCGCCTGCGCGAGGTCCGCCTTCGCCTTCGCGAGATCGTCCTGGGCGTGGATGAACGCCTTCCACTCCGCCGAGTAGTCGTCCTTGGTCCGGAAGAGCTGAACTACGCCGCCGTGCTCGTCGCGGGCGAAGCCGTAGCTGTTGAGCTTGACCTCGATCCAGCCGCGGCGCTCCTGGGCGTACTGGTAGGCGCGCGCGTGGCTCGCGAGCTGGGCGGCGCCGGACGGCGACACAGCGAGCGTATGGAAGCTCGCAGCCGCGTCGGAACCCTGGAGGCTCTCCAGCGTGGGGAACCGGTCGTGCGGCGGGATCATGTCCTTCGGCCCGCCGAAGAGCTTGATGACGACCCGGTCGGGCGGCATGGAAAGCGCGGCCAGAGGAGTCAGTTGATCGAGCACCGTCCTGTCCTTGGCCGGCGTGGCCCGGAAGAAGAACAAGCGGCCCTCTGCGTACTTGCTCTGGGCTCCGACGAAGACCTGGTCGAAGGTGAGACTCGCGAACTCGTGATCGCCGACGGCCACGAAGTCGGAGTTCGGGTGCTTCTTCGCGTCCATCGCGTCCGCGAGCGCGAGCGCGGTGTTGTTGTCGGCCAGGCCCTTCGCCGCCGCGTCCTTCTCGGCCTGGGCGGCGTCCACGCCGCCGATCACCTCGTAGCGCACGAGCGCGCGGTCCTTATAACGGGGGTCCGTCGGGTCGACGCGGATCATGCGTCCGGGATGGTCGGGGTCGCCGACGACCTCGAGATTGATGAACAGGCGGCCGTCGCGCTTGACCAAGTCCTTGCGCGCGTCGACCTCGCCCGGCGTCAGCCACTGGTCGACGGTCCAGGTGCGCTCGCCCTTCTCGTTGAGGCGCGTCAGCGCGTAGACCGCCTCGAGCCCCGCCCCGCTCGACTTCTGCGCCCACGTCGAGCGCATGTCGACCAGGTTCTGCAGGGCCTCCGCCACGCGGTCGATCTCCATCGGCGT
>DATNGC010000021.1:0-8903 GCA_035606075.1 Elusimicrobiota bacterium | reverse complement strand
CTAATTCTATTCGAATGCGCGGTCCGAGCAAATTGCACGGCCGTCATGGATTTGTGCCCGAAATATGACCAAGCGCGTTGTCAGAGGCCCGACACATTCTCTTGACCCGCTCTCCATGGGCCGCGCGGCGGCGATCCTGATAATCTCCCGTCGCCGTTCAACGAGGAGGTCGCATGGATATTCGAGATGAGGAGTCGTCGACGTCGCCCTTTTGGTACCTGCTGGGAGGGCTGATCGTCGGAGCCGCCGCGGGGGTTCTGCTGGCGCCGCAGAGCGGGGTCGAGACGCGCGAGGACATCGAGGAGTGGCGCCAGCGCGGCATGGAGCGGGCGCGCGAGCTGTTCGCCCGCGTCAGCGACGTTCTGCCGTCGCGGATCAAGACCGGGGCGGTCGTGGGCGGAGCCGCCGGAGCGATCAAGGGCGGAGCGAAGGGCGCCGTGTCGGCGGCGCGGGACGGCATCAAGCAGTTCTCCGAGAGCTGAGCCGAGCGCGGCCTTAAGAAGGAGGAGCCCTCTTTCCGGGGGCTCCTCCTTTCCGCCCGGACGGGCGAGACGCGCCTTATAATTATTATGATCTGAGGGTGAGCATTCGAGCGAACACGAAGCCTCGGCCGCACGCGAGCGGCTTTTTCCAAGAGCCCCAAGCGTTCGAGGCGTTGAAGACGCAGGTCTATCCCAACCTCAAGCTCTCCGGCGCGGCGGACCCGGTCCGGATATGGGTCGCCGCTTGCCCGTCTGCCGAGGAGGCGTACACTCACGCGCTGAACCTGCTCGAGTATCTCGACGCGAGCGGGCTCCCGACCGCCGTCCGGGTCTTCGCGACCACGCTCGACGAAGGCGTCCTCGCGAAGGCGCGGGGAGCGACCTTCACGGAGAAAGCGGCCGCGGCCCTCTCGCCGGAGCGGCTCTCGCGCTGGTTCGTCAAGGTGAAGGGCGGCTATCGCGCGGCCGCGGCCCTCCGCGACGTCTGCGTCTTCGCCCGGCACGACGCCGCGCTCGACGTCCCCTTCGCCAACGTCGACCTCATCAGCTGGCGGACCCTGCAGGAGCCGGCGCTTCTCAAGCGCGTCCTGCCGCTGCTCCACCACGCGCTGAAGCCCGGCGGATGCCTCATGATCGGCGCCTCCGAGACGCCCGCCCGCTTCCGCGTCGTCGACAAGAAGGCGAGGATCTACGCCAAGGACCGCGCCGGCCGGGAGGGGGCCGCCGCGTTCGCCCTCACGCGCGAGGGCGTCGAGTGGCCGAGTCTCCCCGAGCGCCGCCTCGCCGCGCCGGGAAGCGTCCAGGCGACGCCGGACTTCGAGGCGGAGGTCAGCCGGATCCTGCTGAACTCGTATACGCCGGCGGGCGTCCTCGTCGACGATTCGCTCGACATCTTCCAGACCCACGGCGCGACGCGGCGCTACTTGGAGCTGCCCTCGGGCGTCGTCAGCACGAGCCTCGCGACGATGTCCGACCCGGCCTTGGCGCGCGCCGTGGGGGCCGCCGTGCAGAGGGCCAAGATGGAGAACGCGCCCGTCAAGCGCCGGGTCGGCGCGCTCCTGCGCGACGGCGCCGCGGACCTCCAGATCGACGTGATCCCGGTGAAGACGCCGCTGGAGAGGCGCCGGCGCTATCTCGTCCTCTTCGCGCCGCTGCCTCGGGCGGAATCGAGCGGGCGCCCCGGGAAGGCGGCCGGCGAGCAGCTCGAGTTCGGCCAGGCCTGCGTCCGCGACGGACGCCGGGCCGCGGGCGGAGCGGACTCGGCGGTGGAGAAGCTCCGCCGCGCCAACGAGGAGCTCGAGGCCGCCAACGAGATGCTGGCCACCGCCAACGAGGACCTGAGCCGGCGCGGCGCCGATCTCCGCGCGGCGAACGCCGCTCTGGCCGACCTCGCCGCCAGCGCCGAGATCCCGGTCCTCGTGCTCGACAAGGACCTGCGGATCCGGCGCTTCACGCCGGCCGCGGAGGCCGCGTTCGACCTGCGCGCCTCCGACGCCGGCAAGGAGGCGCCGTCGGTCCTGCTCGACATCCCGCTGCCCCGCCTCAAGGAGGATGCCGCGGCGGTCCTGCGCGGCAAGGCGCCGCTCTCGCGGGAGGTCCGCGACTCGCGCGGCCGCGCCTACGACCTCTGGATCCGCCCGCATCTGTGCGGCGAGCGCTTCGACGGCGTGAGCCTGACGCTCATCGACGTCACCCGGCGCCTCGGCGAGACGCTGGAACTGCGGTCGTCGCGCGACTGCGCGAACGCCGCGCTCGAGGCGCTCCGGGTCTCGTGGGTCGTCGTCGATCCCGCGCTCAAGGTGCTCGAGGCCAACGCGTCCTTCTACGAGAGCTTCAAGACCTCGGCCGCGAAGGCCGCCGGCCGCCCGCTGCTCAAGCTCGGCAAGAAGGGGCTGTGGCGCTCCCGGCCGCTCCAGGAGAGGCTCCACGCGCTGGGCCGCGACGGCGCGGCGTTCACGGAGCACGAGGGCGATTTCGATCTGCCGGCCCGCGGGACGCGGACGCTGGCGATCGATGGACGGCCCCTCGCGCGAGGCGAAGGCGAGGAGCGGCGGCTGCTGATCACGCTCGCCGACGTCACCGAGCGCAAGGAGGCCGCCGAGTCGGCGGCCCTGCGCAAGAGCGAGGGCCGCCAGCGCGATTTCGTGGCCAACGTCTCCCACGAGCTGATGACGCCGATCACCGCGATCAAGGGGTACTCGGAGGCGCTCGTCGGCGGGGCCTTGGACTCGCCGAGCAAGCGCCTCAAGTTCATCCAGATCATCGAGAAGCACGCCGACCGCCTGGCCCAGCTCGTCGAGGACCTCCTCCAGCTGTCGACCTCGGAGGCGGGGCATAAGAAGGCCGTCGATACCGTCCCGCTGGAGGCCCAGGTCAAGAGGCTACTCCTCGGCCTGGCGCCCGTCGCGCAGAAGAAGAACGTCAGCATCCGCTTGAAGGTGGCGCCCGAGTTGAAGGTCGCGGTCAACAAGTCGGAGCTGAATCAGATCTTCCAGAACCTGATCTCCAACGCCATCAAGTACAACCGCCCGAAGGGCCGGGTGACCGTCGCCGCCAGCGTCGTCGGCAAGCGGATCATCGTCTCGATCCAGGACACCGGCATCGGCGTCCCCAAGGAGGACCTCGCGCGGATCTTCGACCGCTTCCATCGCGCGGCGAACGCGCGCTCGACGACGGAGCGCGGCACGGGCCTGGGGCTTTCGATCGTCAAGTCGATCCTCGTCGCTCACGGCTGCCGCATCTGGGCGGAGAGCTCCGACGGGCGCGGGTCGACGTTCTTCTTCACCCTGCCGAAGGGCTAGGCGGCGACGGCCGCGGGAAAGAGCGCCGGGGCCGCCGGCAGATCGGCCGTCTCCGGCGCGGGCGAGCGCTCCGCGGCCGTCCCGCGCTCGACCGCCGCCTTGACGGCCCGCTTGAGCGAGCCGGCGTCCGCGCTCCGGACCCAATAGCTCGTCGCCCCGTGCGCCACCGCCTGGCGTCCGAGCGCCTCGGCGCCGGGGTCGACGACCGCCACGACGGGAGCCTCCGGAGCCCCGCGGCGCAGGGCCCTCAGGCGTTCGCGCGGCCGGCCCGCGCCGAGGGGGAGGCCGAGGAGCACGGCGTCGACGGGCTCGCCGCGCTCCATGTGAAGCAGCGCCTCCTCGGCGCGCTCGACCCGGGCCGTCTCGCAGCGCCGCGCGTCCGGGGCGGCCAGCAGGAGCAGGAGAAGCTGCGCGGACTGAGGATCCCGCTCGACCAGAAGGACCGAGATTCGTCCCTTCATCTTCAGCGCGTCCATCGCGTCGACAGAAACATGCCGGGAGAATAACCCCGGGTCCCGGGATTTGCGATGGTCCGGCGGTCAAGCAATTGTAACCGCGGCGTGAGAGCCTTTCACCGTCCCGGGAAAATAAAGTGACCGCCCGGCAGTGGGCGCCGGAACGGGCGCCGCTTATACTGCGCGCGAAGCAGAGGAGGAACGCAAATGAACCGATTCATCGGCGTCTTGGCCGCAGCCGCCCTGTCGGCGGCGTGCGCGTCGGCTCCGCGGCTGTCGAGCGCCCCGGCGCTCTCGAAGGCGAAAGGGACCGTGACCTTCAAGCCGACCCTCTATAAAGGCACGAAGATCACGCTGCGCATCGAGAATCTCAAGGATCCCGAGAAGCTCGACCCTCCGGGCTATTCCTACGTCGCCTGGGTGCAGAGCGAGCGGGAGTCCCCGCCGCAGAACGTCGGCGCCTTGGTCATCGACCCCGATCTCAACGGAGCGCTGAGCACGACCACGCCCCTGCACGAGTTCGAGTTCTTCGTGACGGCCGAGACGTCGAGCGACGCCGCTCAGCCGACCGGACCGCCCCTGTTTTGGATCCATAAGGACCGGGAGCTGACGGTGACGGCCGACTCCGCCAAGCCGTCCGCCGCGCTCGGAACGGATTAGCGGCTGCGGCATGAAGCACCCGAGAATCCTTGTCGTGGACGACGACGACGAGATGCGCCGCCTGCTGAGCGGGCTCCTGGCCCCGGCGTGCGAGGTCCTCGACGCCTCCAACGGCATCGACGCCCTCTGCCTGCTCCAGCGCGCGCGGCCGCGCCTGATGCTCCTCGATCTCTCCATGCCCGACATGGACGGTCTCGAGGTCCTGTCCGCGGCCCTGCGCCTCGCGCCGGCGGTCCAGGTCGTCATGCTGACGGGAGACACCGACGTGAACTCCGCCGTGACCGCCCTGAACAAGGGCGCCTGCGCCTACGTCACCAAGCCCTTCGATCCGGCCTACCTGCGCGAGGAGGTCGCGCGCCTCCTCGCGCCCCGCGGCCGGCCGGGAGAGGCGCCCTGGCAGGTGCGCGACGACGGCTAAACGCCCTGCTCCCCGTAACGGAGGAAAGCGAATTGGAGGTCGTCGTCGAGCCCGGCGCTCTCCACGTCGGCTTCGTCGTCGTCGTCGAGGCCGCCCTTGAGCTCCTGGCAGAAGCAGTTCTTCTCGCAGGAGCACGGCGTCGAGCCGCAGCATGGGCACTTGCGCGTCCCTTTCCGGCCTCTCTTCGGCGCCGCCCCGCGCCGCGGCGAATCGAGTCTCTTTTTCATCTTCCGCTCCCGCCGTCCCGCGCGTCCGGCACGGCTCGTTCATCGGCCGTCGACATTATAGGCACGGCCATTTTCCGCGCGGTAGTGCGGGGGAGCCACGCAATCTTGTCGGATTGATGACACCGCCTCAGACGCGGGAGACCTCGCGCACGACGTCGGCGGCGAGCTTGGGATCCGCGCGCAGGGACAGGTCGGCCTGCGAGACGATCCCGACGCAGCGGCCCTCCTCGTCGACGACGGGAACGCGGCGGATCCGCTTTTCCTCGAGCGTCCTCGCGGCCGCGTCGACGTCGGCGTCCTGGCTGACGGTGACGCACGGTCCGCTCATGCAGTCGGCGGCGGTCAGCTCGAGCGGATTCTTGTTCTTGGCCACGGCGCGGCACGCGATGTCGCGGTCCGTGATGACCCCGACCGGCTTCAGGCTGCGGCGGTCGGCGACGACCGGGATCTCCCCGCAGTCGTTGTCGCACATCATCTTCGCCACCTCGCTCAGCGGCGTCCGCGGCTCGCAGGTCGCGGGGTTCTTCGTCATGATCTCAGTGAGCTTCATAAACGCCTCCCGGAGGCCGAGCCTCCGTCGCTTCAGTATAGGCCCGGCGCGGAGAAACTCCCGTCGACTCGACGTGAAGTTATTTGGAGCGAAAGACCGCCTTGGCGCCCGTCATAACTCCTCCGACAAAAGCTGACTCGCCCGTCATGGGCTCGCGCGGCGCGGTGAGCTAAAATCACGCGCAGCTTCTTCTCTAAACGTCCTCGTGGTACCGGAGGCTTTCTGACCGACAAACCGTCCGCCGCGCGCGCTCGCCGTCCCGCCTGGTTCGCCCGCGCCCCCGACGTCGAGCTGGACTGCCGGACCGCGGCCGCCGACGGCATGGCCGCGATCAGGACCGTCATGAAGGAAGCCCAGGGCCTTCTTCCGGGGCGGATCCTCGCGATCCGGATCGGCTTCGAGCCGACGTTCCTCTGCCGGGTCCTCGCCGGAAAGGGCTTCAACCATTGGCCGGAGCCGGCCGAGGGCGGCGAATGGATCATCTACTTCCTCAGGAAGCACGGGCCTCGGGAACGCGCGTCCTGAGCGGCCTCCTGGGCGCGCGCCCCGGGCCCGAGGGCGTCTTCTTCCGGGTCTGGGCGCCCCGGGCCCGGAGCGTCGCCGTCGAGCTCGAGCGCGGCGCCCGGCCGCCGGCCTCCAGCCCCCTGCGGAGGACTCAGGACGGCTGCTTCGAAGGCCTTGTCGCCGGCGCCGCGGCCGGGGACGAGTACCGCTACCGCGTCGACGGCGCGGGACCGTTCCCCGACCCGGCCTCGCGCTTCCAGCCTCGCGGCGTGCACGGGCCCTCGCTCGTCGTCGATCCCGGCTCGTTCCGCTGGACGGACGGCGGGTGGAAGGGGGTGCCGCCGGGCGAGCTGGTCTTCTACGAGCTGCACGTCGGAGCGTTCACGCCGGAGGGAACGTTCGACGGCGTCGCGGCGAGGCTCGGAGAGCTCTCCGACCTCGGCGCGACCGCGATCGAGCTCATGCCGGTCGGCGACTTCCCGGGCTCTCGCAACTGGGGCTACGACGGGACCGCCATCTTCGCCCCGGCCCGGGCCTACGGGGACCCGGACTCCTTCCGCCGCCTCGTCGACTCCGCCCACGCGCGCGGGCTCGCGGTCTTCCTCGACGTCGTCTACAACCATCTCGGACCGGACGGGAACTACACCGGCGCCTTCAGCCCTTTCTACTTCACGGACCGGCATCGCAGTCCCTGGGGGGACGGCGTGAACCTCGACGGCGAGGAATGCCGGCACGTCCGCGAGTTCTTCATCGAGAACGCCGTCCGCTGGATCCGGGAGTACCATCTCGACGGCCTGCGCCTGGACGCGACTCACGCGCTGGTCGACGACAGCCGCCGCCACTTCTTGCGCGAGCTCCGAGAGCGCGTCTCCGCCGAGGCGCTCGCGGGCCGCCGCGCCCTGCTGGTGGCCGAAGACGACCGGAACCTCGACCTCTTGATCCGCAAGCCCCCGCGAGGAGGCTTCGGCCTCGACGCGGTCTGGGCCGACGACTTCCACCACCAGGTCCGCCGTCTGCTCGCGGGGGACCGCGACGGGTACTACCGGGATTTCGAGGACCGCGTCGAGGACCTGACGACGATCCTGAGGCAGGGCTGGCTCTACACGGGCCAGCACTCGGCGCATCTGGGACGGGCGCGCGGGACGAGTCCCGACGGTCTCGCTCCGGAGCGATTCGTGTTCTGCCTCCAGAACCACGACCAGATCGGCAATCGCGCGCACGGGGAGCGGCTCAACGCCTGCATCGACGCCGCGCCCTTCCTCGCGGCCACCGTCCTCCTGCTGACGGCGCCGCAGACGCCGCTGCTCTTCATGGGGCAGGAATGGGGGGCCGAGACGCCGTTCCTTTATTTCACCGACCACGAGCCGGAGCTCGGAAGGAAGGTGACCGAGGGCCGCCGCCGGGAGTTCGCCGCGTTCGAGCGCTTCTCCGACCCCGCCGCGCGCGAGAGCATCCCCGACCCGCAGGCGGCGGAGACCTTCGAGCGCAGCCGCCTCCAATGGGAGGAGCGCGTCGGGATCTGCGCGCAAGGCCGGCTCAAGCTTCACCGCGATCTGCTGCGCCTGAGGAGGGCGGAATTCTCCCGCGCCGGCGGCTTCGCCGTCATGACGCTGCCGAACCGCGACGGCGTGGCGCTGCACCGCCGGGGAGCGGCGCGCCCGTACCTGATCCTCGTCCAGCTCCGCCGGGCGGGACGCGTCGACCTTTCCGACCTCGCGCTGCCGCGGCCCGAGGCGCGCTGGCGCGTTCTCTTGAGCACCGAGGAGGCGGCGTACAGCTGCGATCCGCACCCTCCGGCCTGCCGGCTCGACGGTCCTCAGGCCAGCGTGCAGTTCTATCGACCCGGCGCCGTCATCCTGGAAGAGATATGACGCTCGATCTTGCGCCCCTGCTCGAACGGCGCCGCACGCCGCTGACGACGTATCGCCTGCAGCTTCACCGCGGCTTCGGCTTTCGCGAGGCGGCCGCCCTCGCGGACTACCTGGCGGCGCTGGGCGTCACCGACTGCTACACCTCGCCCGTGCTTCAGGCGCGGCCCGGCAGCACCCACGGCTACGACATCACGGACCACGGCCGGATCAACGCGGAGCTGGGCGGAGAGGAAGGCTATGAGAGCTTCGCGGCCGCTCTGAAAACGCGGGACCTCGGCCATCTGCTGGATTTCGCGCCGAACCACATGGCCGCCGACGCGGCCGCCAATCCGTGGTGGCGGGACGTGCTGGAGAACGGGCCGGCCTCACTCTACGCCGACCACTTCGACATCGTCTGGAACCCCAAGAAGCCGGAGCTGAAGAACAAGGTCCTCCTGCCCATCCTCGGCGACCAATACGGAGCGACCCTCGAGCGGGGGGAGCTCCAGCTCGCCTTCGAGGGAGGGCGCTTCTCCCTGCGGACGCCGGCCGGTCCGCTTCCCGTCGATCCCCAGCAGGCGCCGCAGGTCCTGCGCCACGGCCTCGACGACCTCGCGCGCGACCTCGGCTCCGCTCCGGCCGCCGCCGAGTTCCTGAGCGTCCTGGCCGCTTTGGAGAAGCTGCCCTCGCGCTCGGACATCCAGGCGGGCCGTCCGGAGGCGCGCCGACGCGAGAGCGAGGAAGCGCGCGCCCGGCTGGAGAGGCTCGCGGCCGAGTCTCCTCGCGTGCGGCGGCACATCGACGAGGCGCTCCGCTTCTTCAACGGGATCCCCGGCGAGGCGCGCAGCTTCGACGCGCTCCACGGCCTGCTCGAATCCCAGGGATACCGCCTCTCGTACTGGAAGGCGGCGTCGGACGAGATCAACTACCGGCGATTCTTCGACATCAACGACCTC
>DATNGC010000020.1:0-11878 GCA_035606075.1 Elusimicrobiota bacterium | reverse complement strand
GCGAAGATCGCGTCGATCAAGCTGGCCGGCAAGTTCGGCGTGTACTTCCACGCGGAGCAGGGCGAGCAGGGCCAGATGCGGCTCGGGATCACGGTCACGCACGACGGCAAGCGCATGACGCAGGAGGAGGCCGACGCGAAGATGGCCTCCGGAGCGTTCACGCAGGCCGAGTTCCAGCAGGCGATGACGGAACTGCAGGAGAAGAAGGCCGGCATCCTCGAGGCGTTCAAGGCGATGATGTCCGCCAACATGGAGATGATCCAGAAGGTCTCCGGCATGGTCGCCAAGCTGGACCAGCAGGCCGTCTCGGGCATGGTCAGCGACTACGCGAGCCAGCTCGCCGAGATCGCGACGGCCGGGCCGGCCACGCCGGCCGACGAGGCGTTCGCCAAGCGCGCCGAGGAGCGCGACGCCGAGATCAACGAGGAGCTGCAGAAGTTCGCGCAGCAGAAGTTCGGCAAGTTCGCGGTCGCCGTCCAGGTCGGCAACACGCCCAACGGCCCCGTCGTGCACGCCGTCCCGGCGGTCGGCCAGATGCCGGTCGACGACGCGATCGCCGCGAAGCTGATCGCGGCCGGCAAGGTCACGCAGCAGGAGTACGACGAGGCCAAGGCGCAGATCGCGCAGAAGGCCGCGGCGCTCCAGGCGAAGGCCGCCGAGTTCATGGCCGTCACCGAGAAGGAGCACGAAGCGCTCCAGGCCGCCAAGCCCAAGCCCGGCCCGGAGTCCGCCAAGGTCCTCGCGTACGTGCGGTCTCTCGCCCAGTTCGCGGCCGAGAACTACCAGATCTTCATGGGCATCAAGGAGGGCGGCGACGGCATCAAGCCGATGCCCGGGTCGCGCCCGATCGATCCCGAGGACTTCTTCCGCGTCAGCGTGCTGACCGACAACGCGGCGACCAAGGGCGCGCCGGTCGTCTGGGAGAACAACCCCACCTACGAGCGCCTGTTCGGCGAGGCCGACGGCAACCTGCGCAACATGGTCATCCCCGGCGTGGGCGTGGTCAAGGCCGACGGCCCCGGCGGTCCGACGTTCAAGACCGGCTCATACATGAAAGCCAACGGCGGCTTCCTGGTCCTCGACGCGATGAGCGTCCTCAAGAACCCGGGCGTCTGGCCCGCGCTGATGAACGCGGTGCGCACGGGCGAGGCCGAGATCACCGACGGCGGCTTCATGGGGATGGCCTCGATGAAGGGCGAGGTCTTCCACCTGCCGGCGAAGGTCAAGATCGTCCTGATCGGCTCGCCGATGATCCAGATGCTGCTGACCGAGCACGACGGCGACTTCGCGGCCAACTTCCAGGGCGTCGCGCAGTTCCAGCCGACGATCAAGATCACCGAGGAGGCCGTCAACGGCTTCCTGAACTTCCTGCACCACTCCGCGGGCTCGTCGGACGTCATGAACCTGACGCGCGACGCGATCTCCCGCGTGCTCGAGCACGCCGCGCGCCTGGCCGACAGCAACAAGTACTTCACGGCCCAGTTCGGCGCGCTGCACGGCCTCCTGCAGGAGGCCTCCTACGCGGCGCAGAAGGCCGGCCGCACGGAGGTCCGCGGCGAGGACGTCGACGCGGCCCTGAAGGCCAAGATCGACCGCGAGGACGTGCACTACAAGCGGATGAGCGAGCTCTACCAGAAGAACGTGTTCCGCGTGGACACGGCCGGCTCGGCCGTCGGCCAGATCAACGGCCTGGCCGTCATGGGCTCGCACGGCGTGCAGATGCGCATCACCTTCGTGGCGGGTCCCGGCGCGCCGGGCCTCGTCTCGGTGGACCACGTCGCCGGCACCACGGGCTCCAGCTTCAACAAGGCGCTCGGCAACGAGTACAGCTTCATGATGAACGAGTTCGGCCAGAAGAAGGCCCTGAAGGCGCAGATCCGGGTCTCCTACGAGCAGAACTACGGCGGCATCGACGGCGACTCGTCCACGTCGACGACGCTTTACGGCATCCTGTCGGCGCTGTCCGGCGTGCCGATCATGCAGAAGTTCGCGGTGACCGGCTCGGCCGACCAGTTCGGCAACGTGCAGGCCATCGGCGGCGTCAACGAGAAGATCGAGGGCTTCTTCGAGCTCTGCAAGCACCGCGGCCTGACCGGCGACCAGGGCGTCATCATCCCGAGGACGAACGTGGCCGACCTGCAGCTGGCCCCCGAGGTCGCCCAGGCGATCAAGGACGGCAAGTTCCACATCTACGCGGTCGACACCGTGGCGCAGGGCATCGAGATCCTGACGGGCGTCGCCTACCAGACGATCAAGGAGAAGGCGGCGGCCCGCCTCGACGAGATCGCCAAGGCGAAGTAAGCGTCCTTCGGACGTCTCTCGCCGCGCGCCCCCGGCCTTTCTGCCGGGGGCGCCTCTCTTTCATGGTGTTTTTTCTCGCGGGCGGCTCGGCCGCGCGGCGTCCGGTCCGCCGCGTGGTCTCGAAAACGTGTCTATTAAAATAGACACGCGCGGCGGCCCTTGCGTTTTCGCGGCTCGCCGGGTACATTCATCGCGGATGCGCCTGTATTTGAAGATCACGCTGGCCTCTTTCGCCGTCGCGGCCGTCGTCCTCGCTTTCGTCGGCGTCAACGAATACCGCGTCCAGCGCGCTGCGCTGGAGAGGAGCACCGGGGCCCGTCTGACGGCCATCGCGGCCACGGCGGCCCGCTGGATCGACCCGGGGTCGAGCGAGTACCGGCTTCGCCTCGCGCTCCTGCGCGTCAAGGAGGCCAACGGCCTCGCGGACTACGACCTTTACACGCTGAAGCCCCTGCCCGACGGCACGCTCGAGTTCACGGCGTCCCTGCGTCCGTGGAACGGCGAACGGGGCTATACGCCGCCCGCCTCGATCCGCCCGGTCCTCTATGACGTCCTGCGGCGGGGAAAGGCCGAGGCGACGCCCCTCTACACGGACAACTTCGCGACCTTCGTGAGCGGCTTCGCGCCGCTCGCGGGGCGGAACGGACAGATCTCGGGTCTCATCGAGGTGGACGAGGACGTCGGAGACTTCCTCGCGAGCGCGCGCCGTCAGCTGCTGCATCAGCTGTGGATCCTGCCGGCCGCGCTCCTGCTGGCGGCGGCGCTCTCCCTGCCGCTCGCGCTGTCGCTGACGCGGGCCGTGAACGTGCTGATCGCGGGGGTCGAGGCCGTCCGCGCGGGCCGCTACGACGACGCGGTCAAGGTCCGCACGCGCGACGAGCTGCGCACGCTCGGGGACGCCTTCAACGGCATGCTGCGCGGCCTGCGCGAGCGCTTCGCGATGCAGCGCTTCATCCCCAGGCACACGCGGGCCGTGATCGCCGAGGCGACGGCCGAGAAGGGCGCCGACGCCGGGGCGTTCGCCGCCCGGGCCCGCGAGGTCGCGGTCCTGTTCTCCGACATCCGCGGCTTCACCGCCGTCTCCGAGCAGATCGCGCCCGACCGCGTGATCGAGATGCTCAATATATACCTCAGGCAGGAGGCGGAGATCGTCGAGCGTCACGGCGGAAGCATCGACAAGTTCATCGGCGACGCCGTCATGGCGGTCTTCGAGGGCGAGGACCGCGCGGTCCGGGCGGCCGACGCGGCCGCGGAGATCCAGCGGTCCTTCCGCGAGCTGAACGCGCGCGGGGCCTTCGAGCGGCCAATCGAGGTCGGCATCGGCATCGCGGCCGGGCCGGTCGTGCTGGGAGCCGTCGGCTACGAGGAGCGCATGGAGTTCGCGGCGATCGGTCCCACCGTGAACCTGGCCTCGCGACTGTGCTCGATCGCCGAGCGCGGCGAGATCGTGGCGTCGGACGCGCTGTACGCGTCGCTGGCCGGGCGGTCCGGCGAGCGGCGCGACGGGGTGAAGCTCAAGGGTTTCGCCGAGGCCGTGACGTGCTGGCGCCTCGCGGGGTGAGCTAGTAGACGGACTTCCAGTCGCGCGACATGATGTAGAACTCGACGCGCCGGTTCTGCGCCCGCCCTTCCTCGGTCGCGTTGGTCGCGATGGGCTTGGAGGAGCCGAACCCGTGGTGCCGCATCGAGGGAGGCAGGACGCCCTTGGCGGCGAGGTAGTCGCTGACGGACTTCGCGCGGCGCTGGGACAGGTCGAGGTTGTAGGCGTCCGTGCCGATCGCGTCGCAGTGGGCGAAGATCATGAGCTTGAGGTGCTCGTCGGAGCGCAGCACCTCCGCGATCAAGTCGAGCGTCGGCGTCGACTCGGGCAGGATGTCGGCCTTGTCGAACTCGAAGTTGATCTTGGGCAGCTCGCCCTTCGCGACGCGGTCCTCGATGTCGCGGATGGCCTTGGCGGCGGCCTTCTCGGCGTCGTCCGCGTGGTCCGGCACGGCGAAGCGGTCCTCGGGCGCGTAGTTCCCGGCGGAGGAGGGCTTCGGCGTGTCCTCGTCCTCGATGAACTCGGGCTTCAGCGCGCCGGAGCAGGCGGACAGCGCCGCGAGCAGCAGGAGGAGGGAGAGACGCTTCATGAATCGATATTTTAGCAGTTTCAGATCGCTTGATCGAAATGACAAGACTTCGTGTATAATCCAAACCAGGGGAATTTAAACGCAGGGAGCATCAGTGCTGAAGAAACGACTGCCGTTCGTGCTCATCGCCGCCTGTCTCGCCGCCGCCGGCTGCAACGACAAGGAGACCCGCAAAGGCTCCATCGCGTTGACCGGGACCTCCAACATCCCGCTCGTCGACAAGTCCGGTTCGCACGCCGAGCTCGTCGCCGGTCCCGCCGAGATCACGATCCAGAAGGGCGACCAGAAGGGCACCCTCGCCATCGGCGTGAAGCAGGCCGGCCGCCCCGACGTGAACATCATCGCGCCGTTCCGCGGCAATCCCGCCGACGGGAACTTCACCCTGCGCGGCGCCGACATCGGACAGCCCGTGGACATGGCCAGCGCGCGCGGCTACGTCGTCACCGGCCCGACCGAGCGCTGGAGCGACTGGGAGAACATGGGCAGCGAGCGGTGCCTGGTCGAGACGTCGTACGACCCGTGCGACGAGAGCTGGACGGTCGCGTTCAGCGCCTCGGGCTCGCCGCTGGGCTCTTTCGCGGCGCGCACCGCGTCGCGCTGCAACGAGCAGCGCCGCCAGGAGTTCTGCCAGCCGGACCCGCGCATCCCGATGCCCGAGCCGCACGGTCCGCACCGCATCTCCGAGCTGCTGTCTCAGGACCCGAGCCAGGTCAAGTTCGAGTAAGCTAGAATCGGCTTGCCGGCGGCGGGGCGTAGCTCAATTGGCAGAGCGCGTGGTTTGGGACCACGAGGTTCCGAGTTCGACCCTCGGCGCCCCGACGCCGCCGGCGCGCCTCATTTCGGCGGCGACGCCGGGTCCTCGAAGCTCTTCACGGCGCCGCCGTCGAAGTCGGCGAGGCGGCCGTCGGAGTAGATCCACTGCACGTCCTCGCCGAGCTCCGACGTCGCGCGGACGACGTTCGCCGGCGGGCCCCAGATCTCCGAGACCTGGTCCATCGACATCCCCACGCTGATCGCTCCCCTGCGGACCGCTCGATGCTCGCCGGCCGCGCAGGCGCTCAGCGGGACGGCGAGAGCGGCGAGAAGCGCCAGCCGCTTCACTTCTTCCCGACGGCCGGGGCGCCCTTGGCCCGCAGCGCGTCGAGCGCCTGCAGGGGCTTGACCACCAGGAACGGCTGGTCGATCGGCGCGTTGGAGGGGACCTTGTCGTACGAGAGCGGCTCGGAGCCCTCCGCCAGCGCGTCGCGCACGCGGGCGCTGAGCTCGACGGGGTTGGCCGTCACCGTCCGCGCGGCCTGCGTGAGCAAGGCGCTGACGCCGGAGAGGGCGGGCGTCGCCATCGAGGTCCCGTCCATCAGGGCGTACGCCGAGTCGCCGTCGTCCATGACCGTCGAGTAGATGTTGGTGCCCGGGAGCATGAAGATCGACTTCACGACGTGCTTGAGCTTGCGCGCGTCGTAATTGGCGCCGTAGGAGCTGAAGTCGGCGGCGCGCCCCGCGCCGTCCAGCGCGCCGACCGTCAGCGCGCTCGACGCGACGGAGGGAGCCTCGACTCCGTTCTTGTCGTGCTCGTTGCCCGCGGCGACGACGAAGATGACGCCCTTGGCGGCCTGCTTCTCGATCTCCCGGGCCATGACGTCCGACGGGGAGCCGCCGCCGCCGAGGCTGAGGCTGATGACGGTGTTCCCGTCCGCGACCGCGCGCCGGATGGCCTTGATGATGAGCGGGTCGGGGCTTTCCTTGAGGTCCGGGTTGCCGGCGTCGTTGGCGAAGACGGTGTAGCCGTGCAGCTGGGCGTCGGGCGCGATCGCGTGGATGATCCCGGCGACGTGCGTGCCGTGCTCGTCGACGAGGGCCTTGCCGCGGTCGGCGGTCATGTTCACGCGCGTCTTCACGGCGTCGGCGAGCTCGTCGTGCCGGCCGATCCCGCTGTCGATGACCGCGACCTGCACGCCTTTGCCGGTCAGGCCCTGGCGCCAGAGGTCCTGCGCGCCCAGCCGCCAGACGAGGTCTCCCATCGGGAAGGACTTGATCAGGTTCTCCTGCTGGGCGGGGGTGAGCGGCTTGCCGTTGATCCGGTCGAGAGCGCGCAGCACGACGGGCAGGCCGCTCGCCAGCGGTTCGTTGGGCTCGTTCGTGGGGCCTTGGGCTTCCGGCTCGTCGTCGTCATCGCCGGGCGCCGCCGTGCCGGGCTTCGGCACGACGGGCAGCCCCGCCTTCGGGTGGTACTTCTGGCGCTGGAGCGTGCGCAGGACATCGAGGGCGCGCGCGGACTCCTTCGCGCGGACGGTATCGCCGGCCGACTCGGCCGCGGTCACGTCCGTGCGCAGCCGGCCTTCGAGCGTCTCGAGCGTGCCGGGCAGGGCGTCGTAAGCCTTGATCCCGAAGGGCGTCTCGCCGGCGCGGCGGGGGGAGAAGAGCATGAGCTTCGCCCGGTCGACGTCGGTCATGGCCACGTCGGCCGACTGCTTGCTGAAGGCCTGTTCCCGCGCATGGGCCAGGAGATCGAGGGCCTGCGACAGCCGCTCGGCGCCCGCGCGCTCCAGGGCCTCGGGCTTCTCGGCGTAGATCATGGCCAGCATCTGCCCGTAGTAGGTCGCCGTGCCGTCGGGGTTCACGAGCTTGCGGCCGTCGATCACCGGCGGCAGGCCCATCTTGGCGAGCGCGTTGCCGACCTCGAGGGGCGGCGGCGTCCCCGCTTTCACGAAGACCCAGAGTCCGTCGAGGATCATCGGCAGCAGCTTCGGATCGATCCCCTCGCCGCCGGAGAAGATCAGCTTCCCGTCCTTCCATTCGATGTCGGCTTCCTTGAGATAGTTGCCCGGGACGTAGCCCTTGTCCGCGCCGGTCTTGCGCACCAGCGCCTCCTCCTCGACGGCCTTCCAGCCGATGGACGCGAGGAGGCTGTTCATCGGGCCGTTCGCCTTCGGAGGCTCGGCCGCGACCGCGGCGGCGGCCGCGCCCTCGAGCACCAGCGCGCGCACGCGCGGCAGGGGAGCGATCACCTCGGCGTCGCCCACGTGGGGCTGGGGCGGCTTGTCCTTCTGGGCGAAGGCCGGCGCGGCCAGGGCCGGGGCCAAAAGCAGGGCCGCGAGGAGGAGAGGGGGTCTCATCAGGGGTTCTCCGTCCTGCTAGGTTAGCCCGGCCCCGGAAGGCTGTCAAGGGCCGTTTCCGAGGGAAACGCGGGGATTTTAAGAGCGGCGCCTCGGCAGAGGCTGGCGGTTGGCGAAGCCCTCGTCCGTGCCGTGGTAGTGGGTGAGGCGCTTGTCTCCCAGGCGCCAGCACAGGTACACGTCGCGTCCCTCGAGGCGGTGCGGGAAGTCCACCAGCGCCGGGTCGACGCCTTTGGGGAGCGCGCCGAGCTCGACGATCTTCGCCAGGCGGTCGTTGATGCCCTGGGCGAGGAACTGGAGCTGGGAGCGTTCTATGGCGGCGGCCGCAAGGTCGCCGTCGTCCTCGTCCTGGCGGCGGCGCAGGGACGCGGACTTCATCTCGGCCTGGGCCGCGAGCTCCGCGACTCCCTCGAATATCTTCTCGAGCTCGGGGATCAGCGCCTCGGCCTCGGCGACGGTGAAGTGCTTCACTCGGGCTCGCCGTGCTTCGCCGCGGACTTGGCCGACGCGCGGGCCTTGTTCTTGCGCAGCCGCTCGATCTCGCGCAGGCGCTCCGACGTCTCCGGTGAAGCCTTCATCTCGATCTGGTCCACCAGCTCGCGCAAAGCGAGAAAGCGGTTGAGGCTGCGCTTGCGCTCGCGCTGGCAGGCCACGCGCAGGTCCAGCGGCGCGTAGGCGAGCTGGACGCGATTGGAGGTCTTGTTGATCTTTTGGCCGCCCTTGCCGCCGCCGCGCGAGAACGACTCCTCGACCTTAGCGAGGTCGATCCTCAGACGGGCGATGCGCGCCTTGAGGGCGTCGAGCTTCGACGGGCTGACGCCGAAATCCTCGCTGAGTCTCAAGCGAGGACGTTCACTCAGACAGCAATGTCGCGCGCAGATACTCTCGGTTGAGGCGCGCGATATTGCTGACCTTGATCTCCTTCGGGCACGCGGCCTCGCACTCGTACTCGTTGGTGCAGTGGCCGAAGCCCTCGTCGTCCATCGCCTCGCGCATGGCGAGCACGCGCTTCTCGCGCTCGGGCTGGCCCTGCGGCATCAGCGCGTACTGGGAGACCTTGGCCGCGACGAAGAGCATCGCCGAGGCGTTCGGGCAGGCGGCCACGCAGGCGCCGCAGCCGATGCAGGCCGCCGCGTCCATGGCCTTCTCGGCCCGGTCGTGCGGGACCAGGATGTTGTTCGCGTCGCAGGCGTTTCCGGTGTTGACCGACACGAAGCCGCCGGCCGCCTGGATGCGGTCGAAGGCCGAACGGTCGACGACGAGGTCCTTGACGACGGGGAACGCCTTCGCGCGGAAGGGCTCCACCGTCACCACGTCGCCGTCCTTGTAGCGCCGCATGTGGAGCTGGCAGGTCGTCGCGCCCTTGTCCGGGCCGTGCGCCTGGCCGTCGATGACGAGGTCGCACATGCCGCAGATGCCCTCGCGGCAGTCGCTGTCGAAGGAGATCG
Organism: Elusimicrobiota bacterium; assembly: GCA_035606075.1. Classification (GTDB taxonomy): domain Bacteria; phylum Elusimicrobiota; class Elusimicrobia; order UBA1565; family UBA9628; genus GWA2-66-18. The sequence continues at coordinate 2,887 of DATNGC010000020.1, read as the reverse complement.
CCTCCTCGCCGCGCGCCACGAGCTGCTCGTTGAGCACGTCGAGCATCTCGAGGAACGACTGGTCGGGGGAGACGCCCGTCACCTTGTACTCGACGAGGCCGCCGCGGTCCTCGGGACCCTTCTGGCGCCAGACCTTCAGCGTGAGATTCATGCCGCCGCTCTTTTCGGTGTTCATGGTCATGATCCTTTAGGCGTAGTTGCGCTGGGCGATGTGGACGTTGTCGAACGTCAGCGGCTCGACGTGGCGCTCGGGCTCCTTGCCCTCGCCCTTGTACTCCCACGCGGCGACGTGGCAGAACTTCTCGTCGTCGCGCTTGGCCTCGCCGTCCGGGGTCTGGTGCTCCTCGCGGAAGTGGCCGCCGCAGGACTCCTCGCGCGTGAGCGCGTCCTTGGCCAGCAGCTCGCCGAACTCCATGAAGTCGGCCACGCGGCCGGCGCGCTCGAGCGTCTGGTTGAACTCGTCGCCGGAGCCCGTCACCGCGACCGTCTTCCAGAACTCCTCGCGCAGCGCCGGGATGCGCTGCAGCGCGTCCTTGAGGCCCTTCGCGGTGCGGCCCATGCCGACGTCGTCCCACATGATGTGGCCGAGCTTGCGGTGCAGCTCCTGCGGGCTGGCCTTGCCCTTCTCGGAGAGGAGCTTGGCCGTGCGCGCCTTGACGTCCGCCTCGACCGCGGCGAACTGCGCGTGATCGGTCCCGACCTTGGGCAGCTTGCTGCCGGCGAGGTAGCCGCCGAGCGTGTAGGGGATCACGAAGTAGCCGTCCGCGAGGCCCTGCATCAGGGCCGAGGCGCCGAGGCGGTTGGCGCCGTGGTCGGAGAAGTTGGCTTCGCCCAGGCAGAATAGGCCGGGGATGGTCGTCATCAGGTTGTAGTCGACCCAGAGGCCGCCCATCGTGTAGTGCACCGCCGGGTAGATGCGCATGGGCACCTTGTACGGGTTCTCGTCGGTGATATGGTGGTACATGTCGAAGAGGTTGCCGTACTTCTCGCGGACCTTGTCCTCGCCGATGCGCTTGATGGCGTCCTGGAAGTCGAGGTAGACCGACAGCGTGCCCTTCGCGCCGCGGCCGTCGTCGGTCATCTGCTTGGCCGCGCGCGAGGCGATGTCGCGCGGGACGAGGTTGCCGAAGGCGGGATACTTGCGCTCGAGGTAGTAGTCGCGCTCGTCCTCGGGGATCTGGTCCGGGGAGCGCGTATCGCCCTTTTTCTTGGAGACCCAGACGCGGCCGTCGTTGCGCAGGGACTCCGACATGAGCGTGAGCTTGGACTGATGCTCGCCGCTGACCGGGATGCAGGTCGGGTGGATCTGCGTGTAGCACGGGTTGGCGAACGCCGCGCCGCGCTTGTGCGCGCGCCACGCCGCGGTCACGTTGCAGGAGTTGGCGTTGGTCGACAGGTAGAACACGTTGCCGTAGCCGCCGGTGCACAAGAGGACCGCGTCGCCGGCGTACTTCTCGACGGCGCCGGTGATCAGGTTGCGCACGACGATGCCGCGCGCCGCGCCGTCGACGACGACGAGGTCGAGCATCTCGCGGCGCGTGTGCATCTTGATCGCGTTCGCGCCGACTTGGCGCATCAGCGCGGAGTACGCGCCGAGCAGGAGCTGCTGGCCGGTCTGGCCGCGCGCGTAGAACGTGCGCGAGACCTGGGCGCCCCCGAAGGAGCGGTTCGAGAGCGTCCCGCCGTATTCCCGCGCGAAGGGCACGCCCTGCGCGGCGCACTGGTCGATGATGTTGTTGGAGACCTGGGCCAGGCGGTAGACGTTCTGCTCGCGGGAGCGGAAATCCCCTCCTTTGACCGTGTCGTAGAACAAGCGCCAAACGGAATCGCCGTCATTGGGATAATTCTTGGCGGCGTTGATGCCGCCCTGCGCGGCGATGGAGTGCGCGCGGCGCGGGGAGTCCTGCATGCAGAACACCTCGACCTGGTAGCCGAGCTCGGCCAGCGACGCGGCGGCCGAGGAGCCCGCGAGGCCGGTGCCGACGACGAGCACCTTGAACTTGCGCTTGTTGGCGGGGTTGACCAGCTTCAGCTCGAAGCGGGCCTTGTCCCAGGACTTCTCGATGGGGCCGGTGGGGATCTTCGAGTCGAGCTTCACTTGGCGCCTCCGAAGAAGAGGAAATAGATCGGCATGCTCGCGAACAGCAGGGCGACGATCGCGGCGAAGGCGAGGCCGACGCCCTTGATCAGCGGCGTGTAACGCCGGTGATTAAGACCGAGCGTCTGGAAGGAGCTCTGCACGCCGTGCGAGAGGTGCAGGCCCAGCCCGATCATGGCCAGCACGTAGAAGCCGGCGTACAGCGGGTTGGAGAACCAGCCGGTGACGTGCGCGAACAGCGTGTCGCCGCGCAGGCCGCCGAGGTGGTACTTGATCGTGCCGACGTGGACGATCAGGAAGAGCAGGATCAGCGAGCCGCTGACCGCCATCGTGCGCGAGCCCGGCGTGCGCGCGCCCTTGTCCTCGGACACCTGGTAGCCGACCGGCCGCGCGGCGGCGTTGGCGAAGCGCGCCTTCACGGACAGCGCGATGTGGATCAGGAACAGGAGGAAGAGTCCGGCCTCGGCGAGCGGGAGCAGGGCCTGGCTCTCGAGGAACTCCGCGTAGTGGTTGAAGGCGGCCGGGCCGACGAACAAGAACATGTTGCCGGCCAGATGGGTGATCAGGAAGCCGCAGAGCAGCAGCCCCGTCAGCGCGACCATGATCTTCTTGCCGATCGAGGACTCGAGGAACTCGATCACGCGGCAAGAGCACTTCGAAGAGCTATCGGGAGTGGCTTCCATCTCGGATTTTCTCCTTATATCGGATGCCGCACGCTTCGTGACGATTGTATCATCCGCGCGTGACGCGGATGTTGATTTAAGTCAAACCGCTTGTAATAACGCGACC
>DATNGC010000019.1:0-13664 GCA_035606075.1 Elusimicrobiota bacterium | reverse complement strand
GTGGGGCGGTCCTCACGTGATCGGCTTCCTGGTCGTGCTCGTCAATGCTTCTCTCGCCGAGGCGTGGGTGGAGGCGCAGGCGGGCGAGCGCGGGCCGGCCGTTTGGCCGCTCGCCGGGGCCTTGGCGCTCACGGCCGCCGTTTGGATTCATGGGGAGTGCGTCCTTCTTCAGCGCCCCGCCGATCGGGGAGCGACGGCGCGCGTGGAGATCCTTCAGCCCGACATCGACCAGTACCGCAAGTGGGACCAGGCGTACGTTCAGCAGATCCTCGACGGCTTCGACGAGCTCTTGTCGCGTCCGGGCCCGAAGCCGGCGATGGTGGTCTGGCCCGAGACGGCGATCCCGCGCTGGATCTCGCGCGGAGCGGCGGCGCCGGAGGCGGCTCATTGGGCGGAGAAGCAGAACGCGATCCATCTCGTCGGCGTGATCGCGCGGCCCGACGAGGAGTCCGGGCCGACGAACGGGATCCAGCTGGTGGAGCCCGACGGGCGCGTGGGGGGGTTCTACGCCAAGCGCGAGATCGTGCCTTTCGGCGAGTACGTGCCGTTCCGCTGGATGGTGCCGCGCTTCGTGATCGAGCATTGGCTGCAGGTCCTCGACAACCTGGGCGACATGAGCCCGGGGCCGAAGCGGCCGCCGCTTCTTCAGACGCCGTTCGGCCCGACGTCGGCCACGATCTGCTACGAGGCGATGTTCCCGCGCTGGGCGCGTCTGGACGCGTCGCGCGGGGCCAAGCTGCTCGTCAACGTCACCAACGACGGCTGGTACAAGGACACGTTCGGGCCTTACCAGCACTTCGGCGCCAACGTGTTCCGCGCCATCGAGAACCGCCTCACGGTGATCCGCTCGGGAAACACGGGGATTTCCGCCGTCATCGACCCGTGGGGCGTGGTCACGGCCGAACTGCCCCTCGGCGCGCGCGGGCGCCTCGACGCCGACGTGCCGCTTTCCGACCCATTTCCGGCGCGTTCCTTTTATAGCCGGCACGGCGACTGGCTGGGGATGCTTTGCCTGCTTCTGACGCTTCTCGCGTGCGCCGGTCGCGGCCTGAGTTCGGCGCGAGCGGACTAACCAGCGATTCTCCCTTGCGCGCATTTATGCCGTCTGTTACATTTCTGACCGCGCCATGGCTAACGACGATTCGCAGTCGGCCGCGGGACATCCGAACGTAGGGCAAAGCTCGAACTCGTTCGACCGCGCGAGAGCACTCAAACTCCTCGGGGCCTGGAGCGCTGTCCTGCTCCTCCGACTGGCTTTCGATACGCAAAGCCGCGCGATCGGAATCTTTTGGGTCGTGTATGTGGGCATTGCCCTTAGCGCCTCCACCTATGCCCTCAGTTTTCTCAAGCGGAGGGTCCCGGACCAAAGGACGCAATTCCGGGCGCTGACGGCGATCTTCGGCCTCCACGCGATCTATCGCGTCTTGAAACCGGTTGATTTCATCTATCACCCGCCCCCCGACCTCCTGGGATATCTGCCCTTCATCGGCTACGAAACGATGAGCTCGGCGTTCAGCCGCTTCTACATCGCCGGAATCGTCCGCAGCCTCGGGGCCGCCGCGCCTTCATTGATCATGGATGCGGTCTACGCATGGCTCGCGGTCACGTTGGCCGGCGCTCCCGCGGTGGCGGCGGAGGAGGCGGTTCGGGCCGAGGAGGCGAGCCAGCGCTTGAATTTCGCAGCCGCGCAATTAATCACGATCGCGCTGTCGTTCGCGGGAGCCGTCGGCTTTTACGTGGTGTTCCCGAAGACCATGGACATGGGGCTGTCATCGCACCCAGTGGTCTTCCTGACTTGCGTGCTTCTTTTCCCGGGGATCGTTTCGGGTGCATTTCTCGGGATGACACGTGTGCGTCGACTGCGGGACATGCCGGAATTTCTCATCGCGCCCGTGGCGACGTTGATCGCCCGAACTGTCTTGGTGCACGCCGGTCCTCCGATGCGTCTGGACTGGGCTATCGAACTTTACATGGCAGTCGGGGTGTTTCCCGCGGCGCTGATCGGAACCCTCGTCGGCTGGGCGGCGTATCGTCAGCGGGTATGGGCGACGCGGTTAGCAATCGCCGCGGCGCTGGTGGTCATCGGCGATGTCGCCGTCCTTTCGCGCTTGCCGGACGTTAGTCCGAATTATCTGCATCCCGAGGCGCAGGCGGGGGAGCTGCAGCATATCGGCCGCTTCCGGGCCGCGCGCCTCGGACGAAAACTGGGGCAGGCGCTCGACAACCCCGATCCCGCGGTCCGCCACGGCGCCTTGGTCCTTCTCGGCGCGAACGATTTCGCGGGAATGGAGACGATCGACAAGGTCTCCAAGATCATCGTGGACGGCGACGAGAACGAGTTCCCCTACGCGGTACGGGCTCTGCCGATGGTCGCGGGTGATTATCCGTACCAAGGGCTGCGTCCTTTCGGGGCTCACGGGACGGATTCCGAGAAGCTGAGAGTGGCACGGGCGATTCGCTTGATTCGCGGCATGGGTTGGTATCGTGAGGCGCCGGCGGCCGGAATCCTATCGCCTCTTCTTCAAGATCCGAACGCTTCGATAAGAAAAGAGGCTGCGGTATCGGTGGGGGCGGGAGGACAAAGCGCGCTGGGGATGGCCCCAACCCTCATGGTTCTCGCGACGGATTCTGACGCCGAGGTGAAGGCGGCGGCGTTCGATGCGCTGGTCGGCGTCGTCGATCCCGAAGCGAAGGAAATCCTCTCCGACTGGTGGGCTTGGAGAGGCGGGGATCATTCGAAGGTTCTGCGGCGCCGAATTGCTGTGCATCCGCCGGAACTCACCGCGGGGCTTGTCATCCGTCTTTATCGCCTCGGCCATACGGCGGCGTTCGGAGATCTTACTCCGCTGCTGACGACTCTGATGACGGCTTCAAACAAGGCTACGGGCCCGGTCATATGGGCGGAGCGTGCGGCTGATCTACGAAAACAAAAGTCGATGGGCTGGAACATCACGAGGGACCAGTCCGGTGTCGTCCAATTCCCCTATCACGACGGGATACAAGAAGCTTTGCGGCTCCTCGGGGCGCCGCCGTCATGAGAACCCGGCTCCGAGCGTTCCTGATCGCGCCGTTGCTTTTCGCGGGCTGCATGTGGCCCTCGCGCTACTCGAACCGAAGGTCCGGCCGTATCCTCGATCAGAGCGGCAAGCCATTGCCGGGCACCTATATCGACACTCGCGTCAACAAGGTCTGCGGGAGCCTCGGCGGTCGAAGCACTCAGATCGTCAAGACCGCCTATACGGTGACGGATCCCGAAGGTCGCTACTCTCGGTCGATCTCCGGCGTCGGAATGGTGAGCGACATGATCATCGGAGGGTGCGGCGGGTTTGAATTCGAAGACTTCGCCTGCCGGCCGGGTTACGGGTGCCAGCTGATTCGAAATGACGGCGATTTCACGCTGACTCCGGGTAAGGACCTTTCTTTCATGCTGTTCGACATGCCCCAAGAGATTCGCGCCGCAATGGCCGGCTGTCCGCAGGAGCAGTTCGCCGTGCCGCAGGAGCTGCCAGGATGGGAGCGGGGCTTTGGATTGCAGGTTCGAATGTACTGCACCAAGGACGGGAAGCCTTCAATCCAGATCGCCGCGCCCGACACCTTTGGGTGGGTGCTGTATTCGCCATTGAAGACCGGTAAGGGTTATGGGCGTTTCCATAGCGAGTGGCTCCCGCCTGGCCCATATCAGAAGCCTCCTTCGGGCGTCAGCCCCACGGGAGGGGAATACGAACTCTTCGCTCTGGCCGCGCGCAATGGGATCCTGCGTCCGGTCGCGGGCGTCCGATGGCTCGACCGCGATTCCCCCGGCTTGGCGGTCGTCGGCAGATACAATTGGAACCTGGCGTGGGTGAATTCGGACACCTCGATCCCGTTGGATCGCCGCAAGCTCTTGCCATCCGTCGCGCACGCGCCGGAAATCCCTCCAGAGGTTCTGATTGCATCGGAATCATATCGGAGCACGTTGATGAAGGAGCAGCCTCCGGGAGTGCCGATCACCATGGGGGACTTGCCGAGCTGCGGTTTCGTCGAGGGAACCGAGTATCCGGTGCGGTATGAGTTGACGCTGAAGTCGTCCCATGCTTCGAAGGTTGGCGAAGAGGCTGTTCGCGTATTAGACGCCCGCGGTGCAAGGAGCATCGATGGAGGATTCCAGGTCACGGAGCAGGACTCGATGCTCGGTCAGATGGTCGGAGTCCGGCAATCTTTCGAACTGCCTCTCCAGACGGCGGATTCGACCGTTCGAGAAATCTCCGACCTTGCATTGTTGAGCAAAGCCCATCAGTATCGCTGCAATCTGAATGACGTCGATGCGGGAATTAAGTTCTTGAAGGACCGGCTTGCCGGCGATCCCAACGCCGCGGCAATCGCCGAAGGCCCCGGAAGCGCAAAGGTCCGCCTTCCCCAAAGGGAAGAGGCGCGCAGAATGATTTTCCGAAATAATGACCGAGCTCGACTCGATCTCAGCATACTCGTTATTCCCCGATAAGAACGGGATGTGGGTCACCGGCGACGATTGCTCGGCGATATGCGTACAATATGGCATGCGTCCCCGCGTTGTATTCTCTCCGCAGTACGAGGTCGACTATGGCGAGCATTCTTTCGCAAGCGATAAGTTTTCGCTGACGGCGAAGTCGCTCAAGACCGCCGTTGACCTCGTCGAGCCCGAAGAGCCGTCGCGCGACGATCTACTTCTGGCGCACGATCCCGTCTGGACGGATAAGGTCCTGTCCGGGAAGCTGTCGGCCTTCGACGTCTCGCGTCTCGAGCTCCCCTTCTCTTCCGAGATCTCGCTCGCCCATCGCCTCGGCGTGGGGGGGACCGTGCTGGCCGCGCGGCACGCGCTCGAGGCCGGGATCGGGCTCCATTGCGGCGGCGGCGCGCATCACGCCTTCCGCGATCACGGCGAGGGGTACTGCGCGCTCAACGACATCGCGATCGCGATCCTGAAGCTGCGCGCGGAGAAAAAGCTCGAGCGGGCGGCGGTGATCGATCTGGACGTGCATCAGGGGAACGGCACGGCGTCGATCTTCAAGGGCGACGGGAACGTCTTCACCTTCTCGATGCACCAATCGGATCTCTATCCGGAAGCGAAGGAGAAAAGCTCGCTCGACGTGGAATTACGAGCCGGAACGGGCGACGTCGAGTACTACGACATTTTGCGGCGCTCACTGAGGACCGTCTTCGAATTCAAGCCGGACCTCGTGATCTATCAATCGGGAGTGGACGTCTGGGAGCACGACGCTCTCGGAGGGCTCAAGCTCACGGAGCGGGGGATCCTCGACCGGGACACGGCCGTTTGGGAGACCTGCCTGATGCACCGCGTGCCGGTCGTCGTCACGCTGGGCGGCGGGTACGGACCGACGCCGCAGGACACGGCGCGTCTTCACGCGCGGACGCTGTCGCTGTTCGCCGGCCTGCCGCTCACTTCCACATCCTCGGATCAATCGTAAAAGGAATCCGGGATCCGACCCGGATTTTGCGGAAATCTTCGTGCTCGGGATTGAGAAGAAGATTCCGCTCGCTCGGGACGACCGCCGAAGGCACCAAGAGGACCGCACGCGCGCCCTTCTTGAGCCATGCCGTGCCGAAGTCCTGGACCTCCACGGGCGCGGGCTGAAGCTTCCAATTCTTCGGCAGGTCCTCGAGGTTGGGTCGATCGACTTTTACAGAGCTCGGAATCTCGACCTTGTAAGAGACGAGGGCGACTTGCCGGCCCTCTTCTTGAGTGTGGACGAACCGTTCCAGCGCGGCGAGCGCTAAGCTCTCGGAGAGGTAGACGGCGCGGACCCCTCTTCGATTCCACCGGCCTCCGGCGAGTTGAGCGCCGTCGCCGGAAAAGGACTCGCCCTGGGACCTTTTCGCCTTGTCGAGGCGCCAACCCGAGATCACGCGATGACGCCGTATTCGATGCGCTCCAGGAGGGACTCGACCGCCTCGAAGCCGGGCTCGGTGTCCAAAAGAGACAGCGGAGTCGCCCCGCCCAAGCCCACCTGCGGCCGCCGAAGCCATTCGAACCCCCGCGCCGCGTCTTCGAACACGGAGCCGGCCAATTTCGCCACCCGCATGATTCGGTAAAGCCGGTCGCTGGCGACCTTGTCGAGCACTCCCGCTCCCTTGCGCCGCCGCGTCAGCGTCCGGCTGCTGACCCCGAGGAAGTCGGCGAATGCCTCGTCCCGGATCGCCAGGTCCTCCTGGAGCTTGCCGGCGACATGCCACGAATAGCCGCGGCGGACGTTCTCCACCTCGGCGAAGACGGCATCGGCGACGCGGCTCGCGCCATGTTGTTTAGCCATATGTCTTAATGATAAGCGACAAATGGCCCCGCGTCAAGGGTCCAAAAAACGGCTAAAATAGTCGTGGATGTTCACCGAAACCGCCCGCAAGATCGAGGAGATGCTCGAGCTCCTCGCCAAGATCGCCAAGCTGCTCGACCTCCCCAAGCTGCGCAAGGAAGTCTCCGCGCGCGAGGCCGAGGCCGGCGAGCCGTCGTTCTGGGCGGACTCCGTCAAGGCGAAGAAGAAGTCCAAGGAGCTCAACGATCTCAAGAAGACCTTGGCGGAATACGAGGCCGCCGAGAAGACCTTGAGCGACCTCAAGGTCCACTGCGAGCTGGCCGCCGAGATGCAGGACGAGGGCGAGCTCAAGGAAGTGAAGGCCGGCGTCGTCGACGCCGAGCGTCTCCTGCGCGCCATGGACATGCGCCTCAAGCTCTCCGGCGAGTTCGACAAGGACGACGCCATCATCAGCCTGCACGCCGGCGCGGGCGGCCTCGAGGCCTGCGACTGGGCCGAGATGCTGTGGCGCATGTACGAGCGCTGGGCCGAGAAGAACGGCTACTCCCTGCAGGTCACCGAATACCAGAAAGGCGACGGAGCCGGCATCAAGAGCATCTCCGCCTTCCTGAAGGGGCCCAACGCCTACGGCCTGCTCAAGGGCGAGATGGGCGTGCACCGCCTCGTGCGCATCAGCCCGTTCGACGCCAACAAGCGCCGCCACACCAGCTTCGCCTCGCTCGACATCGTCCCCGACATCGAGGACGAGATCGACATCCAAGTCAACGAGGCCGACATCGAGACCGATACCTTCCGCTCGGGCGGCGCCGGCGGCCAGAACGTGAACAAGGTCGAGACGGCGGTCCGCATCCGCCACAAGCCCAGCGGGCTCGTGATCGCCTGCCAGACCGAGCGCTCCCAGCTGCAGAACCGCCTGAACGCCATGCGCATGCTGAAGGCCAAGCTGTACCAGATCGAATTGGACAAGAAGCGCTCCGCCGTGGAGAAGCACTACGGCGAGATGGGCGACATCGCCTGGGGCCACCAGATCCGGTCTTACGTGTTCATGCCCTACCAGATGGTGAAGGACCTGCGCACCGGCTGGCAGACGTCCCAGATCCAGAACGTCATGGACGGCGAGCTCGAGCCCTTCACCGAGGCCTACCTCGCCTGGCTCGCCGCCGGCAAGCCGCCGCGCGACCGCTCCGGGGGCGACGAGGACTAGTCAAAGTTGTAAGCCCTGGATGTCTAGGGCTTGACAACTCAAGAGGCCGGGGTTATCCTCCGTCCTAAGGCCGACCCCCCTGTCCGCGGCCTCGCACCGCCTTCCTGGCGGCTTGGGGGTTGGTCCGGAGAACCCCATGAAAGTCCCCGCGCTCCTGCTCCTCGCCGCCGCATTGCCTTCGGCCGCGCTCGCCGACGGTCCCGCGCACCGCTGCGACGTCGAATGGCTCAAGAAGGCCCAGAACACGCCCCTCGGCGGCACGATCGACGACCCCAATAAATATCTGAAGCCGGGAGCCTCCGCGGGGGAGCCCGTCGTCATCGACATCCTCAACCCCACGAAGCTCTGCGACGCGACCGTCTGGCATTCCCTGGCCGTCCTCGAGCCCGTCGGCGAGCCCATCCTCGATCCCAGGACCCGCCAGCCCATCGGCGGCGTGCGGCTGAAGTGGAACGATCCCGCCCTGCAGGCGGAGTGGAACAAGGGGCTCGCGTCGCAGCTGAAGATCCTCATCGACGCCGACGCCCGCTATCAGCGCGTGGACGCGCTCGGACGCGAGGCCCTGACCCAGTCCGAAGCCGTCATGGCGGCCGCCGAGAAAACCGGCGTCGCCTCCCGGACGGACGCCGGCACCCCGGCCGCGCTGAAGCCGCTGGGCCTGACGGGAGACCAGTACGTGGAAGACAAGGGCTACACGGCCGCCGCCCTGGCGGAGGCGCCCGCCGGCACCACCCAGGATCCCGCCGAGCTCAAGGCCGCGTTCACTCAGATCCTCGACGATGACGCTCCGCCGAAGGCGCCGAAGGCCAAGCCGGCCAAGTCCAACGCGCTCGCTCCGAAGGTCTCGATCGTGAAGTACAAGACGGGGACCGCCGTCGCCGCCTTCCGCAAGGCCGTCGTCGCGCTCGCCAACGAGGTCCGCGGCTCGCACGCCGCCTTCGCCGACGGCGATCGCGAGGCCGCCGTGAAGTTCCTGACCGACCCCGCGATCAAGAAGGCCGACGACTCGGGCGCCTACACCGCGGCCGCGCTGTCTCCGCTCGACTACGGCCTGCGCAACCTGCTCGCCCTGCGCGCCGCGGCCGTGTCCGCCTCGCTCGACGCGGCGAAGGCCCGGCTCAAGGGCCAGAGCGTCGCCGGCGCCTTGGCGACCGACCATCGCCTGCCCGCCAACCAGACCTCGGCCGACATGTCGGCGGCGGTGCTGCGCCACCTGCAGGGCGTGAAGGACTACTCGGATCTCAGCGCGATGTACGACAAGGAGAGCGCCCACCCCGACTCCGACTGGATGAAGGCCAACGGCTCCGAGGTCAAGGCACAGCTCGAAGCGTACCGCGCCGACGCGGCGAAGACCTCCGTCGTCGTCGACGCGGCCACGAAGGGCCGCGCCCTGCAGTACTCGATCGGCGGACAGAAGGTCACCGACTCCGGCATCGCCGTCGCCGAGCTCGACAAGAGCCAGGCCTACCGCGAGACCATCGCGGAGGCCGTCGCCCAGAACATCGGGACCGCGCCCATGAACGCCAAGTCGCAGGCCCTGCTCGCGGCCCTGCGCGGCGAGGGTGGGGCCGGGACGGCCGTCGCGGCTCCGCTGACGCCCGACCAGCAGAAAGCCGCCGGCGAGCTGCCGGGCCCGGTCCAGACGCCCGTCGTCGTCGCCGCTCCGCCCAGCCCGTACGACGCCTTGCTGAAAGCCTCTCCCGCCCAGGGATTCCTCGGCAAGCTCTTCAGCCCGAAGGGGAGCGTCGAGCGGTACTACTCGAAGGCCAACGAAGCCGCCGCGGACGAGGCGCACGCCCGCCTGAGCCGCCGGGTGGAGACCGAGGCCGCGGCCAACGACGCCGCGGAGGCCGAGCAGGCGCGCCAGGAGGCCGCGCGCTCGCGGCTGGCCGCGGCGCCCTCCGACCCGGACGACTCCGCGTCGGTCGCGGCCGCCAAGCGCGCCGCCGCGCTCGCGGACTTCGACGCGAAGGCGAAAGCCGCCGTCCAGGCCGCGCACGACGGCGTCATCAAGGCCGACAAGGGCTACATGCCGGCCGACAAGGCCGCGGCGGACCTGAAGGCCAAGCGCGACGCCCTGAACGCGACGGTCGACGCCGCCTACACGGACGGCGTCAACAAGGCCGTCGCCGCGCTGAACGCGGCGTACAAGACGAAGGGCACCAAGCAGTACGCGGCGGCGCAGAGCCGGTCCGGCTACGACACGTTCTACGACCAGAAGCTGGCGCGCGTGGACCAATACTTCACGCAGAACTGGGCCGGCGCGGGCCAGGCCGTCAACGTCGCCAAGTGCAAAGCGGCCCTCGGCTTCAAGATGGACGGCGACGGCTCCGGCTTCAAGGACCCGAGCCCCGACAACGTCGACAAGCGCTGCGGGGTCCAGGACGGCCTCGTGACGGTGCTGCGCTCGTTCCGCGGATCGAACACGGCCATGCCGGCCGCGCCGAAGTGAGGAGAAGACCATGAGCCATCAACCGACGCCTCGCCAAGCGAGCTTCTCCGAGCGGACCGTCGCCTTCGCGGCCGACGCCGCGCCGTTCCTCGCGGGCTGGGTCCTGACGCTGAAGGCCCTGGACGCGGGCGCCCCCGTGACCGCCCACCCGAAGGGCGCCGCCGCCGCCCTGCTGTGGGGAGGCCTCTTCCTCGCCTCTCAAGCGTACTTCTCCAGCGAGGGCCGCGTCACGCCCGGCAAGCGCCTGCTCGGCCTGCGCGTCGTCGGACACGACGGCGAGGCGCCGAGCCTGGCGCACGGCATCGGCCGCTCGCTCGGCTACCTCGTGAGCCAGTTCTTCGCCGCCGGCTTCCTGTGGTCCCTGCTCGACCCGAACGGCCGGGCCCTGCACGACCTTCCTTTCGCCACGCTCGTGGTCGCCGACCGTCCCGCGCGCGCCGGCCGCTCCTTCGCGACGCGCTTCGCCGCGGCGGCGCTGATCGCGGGCTTCGCGGGCTTCTACGGCTGGGAGAACGTCTGGGCGCCGCGCTACGAGCGGCTGATGACCGTCGCCTACGCCAAGGACGGCCTGCGCGAGTACGCGGTGCTCCAGCGGACGTACAAGCTCCAGCACGGGCGCTACGCCGACAGCAAGCTCGCCCTCGCGGCCGTCTCCATGGACCCGCGCGGCTTCCTGCAGGACTCGGCCGCGCTTTACGATCAGGGCGCCGTCGGCATCACGGCCGATAAGGACCACTTCTCCATCGCCGCCCGGGCCAACGACGTCGACAAGACGCTCGTCGCGATCTCCGGGCCGTAGCGCGCCCCCGCGCTCCGGAAAAAAGAAAGGCCCCCGCTCGCGCGGGGGCCTTCGCTTATTGCGGCGGACGGATCAGGCGGCGGTGGTCGCGTACTTCGTGTTGTGGTCCACCTTGACGCCGGGGCCCATCGTGGAGGTGAGCGCGATGCTGATCATGTAGACGCCCTTCGACGCGGCCGGCTTGGCCTTCGTCAGCGCCTCGAGGACGGTGCGCGCGTTGCCGGCGATCTTGTCGGCGGAGAACGACGCCTTGCCCACCGGGACGTGGATGATGCCGTAGTCGTCGACCTTGTACTCGACGCGGCCGGCCTTGAGCTCCTTGATCGTCTGCGCGACGTTCATGGTGACGGTGCCGGACTTCGGGTTGGGCATGAGGCCCTTGGGGCCGAGGACCTTTCCGAGCTTGGACAAGTCCTTCATCATGTCGGGGGTCGCGACGAGGACGTCGAAGTCGGTGAAGCCCTTCGCGATCTGGTCGATGAGGTCCTCGGCGCCGACGAGGTCGGCTCCGGCGCCCTGCGCGTCCTTCTGCTTGTCGCCGCGCACGACGACCGCGACCTTCTTGCTCTTGCCGAGGCCGTGCGGCAGGCCCACGGTGCCGCGGACCTGCTGGTCCGCCTGCTTCGGGTCCACGCCCAAGCGGACGTGCAGCTCGACGGTCTCGTCGAACTTGGCGTTGGCGCACTTCTTGACGATCCCCGCCGCCTCGTCCAGCGTGTTCAGCTTGGTCAAATCGAGGTCCTTGACCAGATTGTCGTATCTCTTGCCCATGTTCTTGTCTCCTGACCTTCAAGCGCTCCCAGGGAGCTCGGTCTTTTTGCTGGGGTCAGGCCTTTAGTTATTTTAGTTATTCCCTGGTTCGGCCGCGAGGAATAACTAAATTAACTAAAGGCCTGACCCCGATAATTACTTCGTGATCTCGATGCCCATCGAGCGCGCCGTGCCCGCGACCATCTGGGTGGCGGCGCCGAGGTCCTTCGTGTTGAGGTCGGGGAGCTTCGCCTTGGCGACGTCCTCGGCCTGCTTCTGGGTGATCTTGCCGACCTTGTTGCGGTTCGGCTCGCCGGAGCCCTTCGCGAGGCCCGCGGCCTTCTTCAATAGAGAGGACACCGGGGGCATCTTGGTGATAAACGTGAAGGAGCGGTCCTCGTAGACGGTGATGACGACCGGGATCAGCATGCCGGCGTCCTGCGTGCGCGTCTTCTCGTTGAACTGCTTGCAGAAATCCATGATGTTGACGCCGTGCTGGCCGAGCGCGGGGCCGACGGGCGGCGCGGGGTTGGCCGCGGCGGCCGGGATCTGAAGCTTGATTTGGGTTTTGACCTTCTTCGCCATGGTGATGACCTCTTAACTTGCGGCTTGAATCGGCTCCTAGCGGCGGCCCCAGGAGGAGGGCCAAAGCATCTTGGCGACCACGCTCCCGGCGGCGAGCAGGAGGAACACCTTCCAGAACGGCACCGTCTGCGAACCGAAAACGATCGCCGTGAACTCCGGCCCGAACACGAGCGGCCACACGAGCTTGACGATCAGCGCGGCGACGAGCGCCTTGCCGAACAGCATCAGCAGGCCGAAGCCCACCGCCGCGCCCATGGTCAAGAGCGCGAGCAGCGCGCCGATGACGCCGAGCGACTTCACGTGAGAGATGCTCACGCGGACGCCGGAGAGTCCGGCGTCCTGATGCGGGGGGATGATCTCCGGGTCCACCATCGAAATCACGTTTAGATCTTCTCCACCTGCAGGAAATCGAGCTCGACCGGCGTCGGCCGGCCGAAGATCGTGACCATGGCCTTGATCTTGGCCTTGGCCTCGCTGACTTCCTCGACGACGCCGATGAAGTGCCGGAAGGGGCCGTCGATGATGCGGATGTTCTCGCCCTTGTCGAACTCGACGGCCGGGCGGGGCTTGCCCTCGGCGGCGGTCGTGGTCAGCTCGAGGATCTTGTCGATCTCCTCTTGGGCGAGGGCCACCGGGTTGGTGTCGCCGAGGAAGCCGGTGACGCCGGGGATGCCGCGCACGAGCCAGTAGGACACCTCGTCGACGATCATGTCCATCAGGAGATATCCAGGGAAGAACTTTCTCTTGGAAATCTTCTTCTTGTTCTTCTTCACCTCGACGACGTCCTCCGTCGGGATCAGCACGTTGAAGATCCGGTCCTGCACCTTCTCGATCTCGATCTTCTGGAGCAGCGTCTTGTGGACGCGGTCCTCGTAGCCGGACTGGATGTGGACGACGTACCACCCGCGGGTGCGGGGCGTCGTGGCGGCGGTTGAATCGGTCATGGCTCTCCTAGCGTCCCAGGACGGCCCTGACGAGGGTCGAGAGCACGTAGTCCACGCCCGCGATATAGAGGGCCATGACCGCCACGAGGATGGCGACCGCCTTCGTCGAGTCGATGGCCTGCTCGCGCGTGAGCCAGGTGGACTGCTTGAGCTCCGAGTACGCTTCTTTCAGGAACTGCGTCGCTGTGTTCATTGTTTTAAATCCTCGGGTCTGGCGGGGGCGCCAGGACTCGAACCTGGAGGGGCGGTTTTGGAGACCGCTCGTTTAGCCAATTAACGGACACCCCCAGCCAGACCCGAATTTTGAGCTACTTGACTTCCTTGTGCGGCGCCTGCTTGCCGCACGCGCGGCAGAACTTCTTCAGCTCGAGCTTGAACTCCTTCTTCTTGCCGCGCTGATAGTAGTAGTTCTTGTTCTTGCAGACGGTGCAGCCGAGTATGACGATGTGTCGGTCTCCCATGGCCTTAGTCCATGATGTCGGCGACGACGCCGGCGCCGACGGTATGGCCGCCCTCGCGGACGGCGAAGCGAAGGCCCTTCTCCATCGCGATCGGCGCGATCAGCTCGCACTCGATGTCGATGTTGTCTCCCGGCATGACCATCTCCACGCCCGCCGGCAGCGTCACCGAGCCCGTCACGTCG
>DATNGC010000018.1:0-43103 GCA_035606075.1 Elusimicrobiota bacterium | reverse complement strand
AGGGTCTTCTCCGCGTTGTACGCGGGCATCACGACGATCGTCTTGGGCTTGGACATGTGACGGAGATTATAGGAAATCGGGCCTTGAGGGGTTGCGCGGCCGGCGAGTTCCGGCCATACTTTTCCCATGAGTCGGCCCCTCGCGATCTCAGCCTTGGCGGTCCTGTCGGCCGTCGGATTCGCCCGCGCGGCAGCCCCCATAGGCCCGCCGCCCGAGCTCCTCGACGCGGCCTGCAGCTCGGGGCTGCTCCTCCAGCGCTCCGACGAAGCCCCGCCGGCCGGCGCCGCGGCGGACGACGACGGCGGCCCCATTTTCGGCGACTCGGGGCTGTTCGGCGGGTCCGACGACGGCAAGGGCGACCGGAAGGAGCAGAAGCCCAAACCCAAACCCAAGACCAAGCTGCTCCGCCCGCGAAGCGAAAAGGACAAGGCGGAATGCCCGGGCAAGGTCGCGGATTTCTATCGCCGGCACGGCGGCGAATTCAACGCCGTTCCCGCCCCGGCCGGCCTGAGCGCCGAGCAGATCGAGAGCAACATCGACCGCGCCTACGCCGCGTCGTTCGGCCCCGCCAAGGGCGCGCTCATGAGCGATCTGAAGGGCGAGGACATCTCCAAGAAGTGGGACGTCGTCAACCGGATCTTCGACGGCATCGGCCCGAAGCAGCCTCTCGACGACGCCGCTTTCGGCCTCACCGTCTCGAAAAATCTCCACGATCTCGTCGACCAGAAGGCGATCCTGCCCTCCGATCTCGGCGGCAAGACGCCGGAGGAGCTGACGGCGGCTCCCAAGACGGAGCCCGGGCCGCTCCCGAAGGCCGCGCCCGTCGCGAGCGAACCCGCGCTCCAGACGCCCGCCGAGGTGCTCTCGCCCCGCGCCCGCGAGCTCTACAGGCCCAAGCCGATCCCCGAGGCCGGCGCCAGCCGATGGACTCCGGGCTACGCCCCGCCCGCCCCGGGCGCCTACGAGCCGGCGCCCGCGCCGGGACAGCCGGCGCAGCGCCCTCAAGCCGCCAGCGTTTGGAACCGCTACGCGCCCGATTTCGCTCAGGACCTCGCGGTCAAGGCCGGAAGCTGGGCGGCCGACAAGATCTGGGGCGGAGGAAATCCCGCCGTCAACACGGAGCTGCCGCGGGACTCCCACAGCCCCGAGCAATACCGCCGCGTCCGTTACGGCAATTACGGGACGGAGGCCATGGTGAAGGGGATCATGGCCACGGCCGCGGACATGGCGCAGATCCGCTCGCCGACCCTCTTGATCGGCGACATCTCGCAGAAGGGCGGCGGCTCGTTCCGCGGCCACCTCTCGCACAAAGTCGGCAAGGACGTCGACGTCTTTTTCATCACCGACTCGAAGGGGAAGTTCGATGTCCCGTGGAACCTGGCCTTGGCTGCGGCCGCGGTCCGGAACATGAACGTGACCCGCATCTTCGTCGACACCCCGCTGAAGAACTACATGACGCAGTACCTGGCCCAGAACAAGGACCTCCCCGCGAAGGAGCGCGAAGCGATGGCGCACGCCCTCGGCAAAATGAGCTATTGGCCGGGCCACGATACGCATTTCCACTTCCGCATCGACTACTGATGGACCGACGCTCTTCCCAGCTGGCGCGCCGCATCGGAGGCGGGGCTTTCCTGATCGCTCTCGCCTTGGTCTTCGGCCGCTCGCTCCATCACGCCCCCGAGGTCGAGCCGCCGTTTGAGGAGGCGGCGAAGTCGAAGACCGCCGCGACGGCGGCCTCCCCGGCGGCGGATTCCGCGGCGCCGGTCTCCGCTCAGCCCAGAGCCCCGCGCCCGCTCGACGTCGCCGACGTCCCCCCGCCGGGCGCGGCGCGCCGCACTCCCCGCGCGGCGGCCGCGCCCGCGGAATATCCCGCCTCGGCCGTTCCGTCGTACTCCGCCCGCAGCGACGGCTCCGGCTACGCTTCACCCTCGTTCCCGTCGGGCGGGAGGGCGCCGGCGGCGACGAGCAGCCTCGGCCTCGCCGCCCTTCCCGCCGAAGAGAGAGAATCCGCGCCGGCGCCGACCAGGGCCGCGCAGACCGCCTCAAAGCCGGGATCCGACGCGGGACGGCCGCCGGCGCGGAGCGCCGGCGGCGACGCCCCGGACCCGGCGCTCGATCCTCGGGCGGCGCTGCGCGCCGCCGGCTTCGTCTCCCAGGCGCGCGGCCTCAAGAACGGCGCGCAAAGCGCGGACGATCTCACGACGCCGGCGGGGATTCGGCAAGCGATCGATAAGGAAGTCACCGTCGAGCACGCCGTCGATCAAGATCTTCGCCGGTCTCTCTCCGGCATGAGCCCGTCGGCCGACATCGAGCAGCAGCGGGGAGCCGCCGCCGCCGTCCTGGCCGCTCACGGCCAGCCCACCGACGAGAAATCGATCACCAACGCCCTCGGCGCCGCCTTGCAGCCTCCGCCCCCGGCCGGCGCGCCGCCGTCCGACGCGGGCTCCCGGTCTCCCTCGGCTTCCGATTTCCAGCCCGAGGAACCGCCCTATATTCCCACCGAGGTGCCGCCCCGAGGACTCGGGCCCATCTATCACAAGTACCAGGATGCCTTCGACAAAGCGTTCAAGCAGTTCGGGGTGCCGCCGTGGGATATCCTCGCGCTCGGCCAGCAGGAGTCGGGTTTCGGCGCCAATATGGGCAAGACGCCGCTGCCCAAAGGCGTCGCGCGCCGGCCCGCCGACATGGCGGCGGCGGAAGCCCTCAACCGGGAGAACCGGCTGCCCGCCCCCTGGCAAAGGCTTCAGGGTTCCGAGACCGGCGCCTTAGGCCCGTTCCAGTTCGAGCCCTCGACTCAACGCTCGGCCGGAAAAGGCAATCCCTTCGACTGGACCGACCAGATCTCTTATAGCGTTCCGCACCTGCTCATCCTCAACGGCTATAAGCCGAACGATCCGGTCGCTCAGCGCAAGGCGTACGGGCGCTATTACGGCGACGGCAACCCCAACGGCAAGTATGCCCTCAGCGTCGCGGCGCACTCCGCCGCGATCAAGCCCGTGATCGTGCAGGCGATGAGGGAGCCGGCGCCGGCGAAGTAGGCGCCCGGCTAGCGCCGCAGGCGGTACACCCGCAGCCACGGTCCGGCCGTGACGCCGGGCTCCGACGGGAACTCGGCCACGAAATCCGACTGCGAGACGAGCTCCGAGAAGAAGCTCGCCAGCTCGCGCGTGCGGCGCGGGTCGGCGCCGTAGCTCGACGTGATCGCGTAGTCGACGCGCGCGGCGCGCGCGACGTCGAGCCCGGGGCGCACGTCCAGAAAGTCCCCGTCGGCCTGCGACAGCGCGACTTGCCGCGGAGCCGTGAACAGGTCGCGCGCGGCGCGCTGGACGCGGTAGATGCGGTAGCCGCCGCCGGGATGCATGGCGGTCATCGCGCGATAGAGGCGGGCGCGCGGCGAGCCGTTGCGCGCGGCGCGCTCGGCGAGCTCCGCGCACTGCTCCTTCGTCATGATCGCGAACGGGCCGGCGTGCGGCTGGTCGAGCAGCAGCGTCGAGCCGGCGGGGACGTTGCGGGCCAGCCATTGCGTCGCCTGGGCGCGCGTGTCGGGCAGCAGGACCCCGGCGTCGTAGCGGCCGCTGAGATAGAGGCCCGGAGCCAGCGCGGCCGCGAGCACGAGGCCGCGCCGCCACGCCGGGCGCCCGCCGGCCGCCTCGAGGCCGTCGGCGGCGAGCAGGGCCAGCATCGGGTAGGCGCCGAGGAGATAGCGGGCCACGCCGCCGTTGAAGCTGACGGACAGAGCGAGGGCGTACCCGACGATCGGAAGGAAGAGCAGCAGCGCGCGCTTCCAGCCGCGCTTGAGCGACAGGCCCAGCCCGAGGAGCGCCGCCGCGCCCGCGAGCGACCCCTCGCCGCCGAAGGTCCACGCGTTCTTCAGGATGTACTTGGCGGTCTCGGCGGCGTCGTGCGGCTCGAGTCGGCCGAGGTCGGCGTAGTCCGACCAATCGGAGACGAACCGGACGTGGTCGATCAGGGCGTAAGGCGTGCCGAGAGCGAACCCCAGCGCGGACATGAGCCCCGCCTGTATCAGCCAGGAGACCGGACCCGGTCCCCTCTCGCACAGCAGCCACGCGAGCGGCACGATGAGCCCCGCGGGCACCGCGGTGTACTGCGCCGAGCACGCCAGCCCGGCGAGGAACGCGCTCGCCAGCAGCCAGCCGCGGCGGCCGCCCTGCTGGTGGCGCAGGGCGGCGGCGGTGGCCCCCGCCACGAGCAGGAGCATAAACGAGTCGGGCTTGGCCGAGTGCGCGAGCTCGACGAGCGTGGGTGAGAAGGCGAGCAGGGCCGCGCCGTAGGCCCAGCGCTTGGAATCGCCGGCCCGCTCGACGCGCGCGAGCAGGGCGAACGCGCCGAGCTGGCACGCGGTCGACAGCAGGCGGCCGATCAGGTAGAAGCCCGTCGGACGGAAGGCGTACTCGGCGGCGAAGGCCAGCGCGCCGCGCAGCAGGCCGAAACCGGACCAAAAGACGAACCAGAGTCCGTAGGCGGCGGCGAGGAATTCGGGCCACAGCGTCGGGTACTTGAACGAGTACGGCCGGGGCCCGCCCGCCAGCGAGACGGCCATGTTGACGATGTGCGGCTCGTCGGCGTTGTAGACGTGCGGCAGTCCGTAGGCGATCCCGGCCAGGCGCAGGGCCGCGCCGGCGGCCAGCACTCCGAGGACGCTCCACGTCCCGACCGAGACCTCGTCGCGGCTCTTACGCACCGCGGCGCTCCCGCGCGAGCTTGAGGGCGCCGGCCGCGGCCAGCAGGCACAAGAACGGCTCGAGCGGCAGGCGGTAGCGCAAAGAGGTGAAGAACACGGCGTGCACCAAGGAAAGGTAGACGAACAGCGCCCAAACGGGCGCCCATGCCTCGCGACGCCCCGCGGCACAGGCGCCCGCGATCCCGAGCGCGAAGACGATCAGGTAATAAACGCCGAGCGCGCCGCGCTGCCACCACGTGTGCGGATCGTACGGGAACGGGCGCCAGTAAAGAAACGCCTTTCCGGCGACGATCTTCGCGGCGGCGAGAGGATGCGCGACGACGAAAGCCTTCGTCTTCGCCATGAAATAGCGCCCTTCTTCCCGCGGATCGGAGAGTCCCCGGGATTTCGCCTCGTCGGCCATCTCGTAGGGACGGCGGCGCACCTCCTCGCGGTCGAGCGAGAAGCCCTCGTACAGGGTCCAGCCCATCTGCGCCGACATGGGCACGAAGCCGCCGTACTTGCGGTAATTGCGCGCGGTCCAGGCGAGGTTCGGAACGAACCAGCCGATGCCGAGGACGGCGCACAGGGCGAAGGCGCGGGTAAAGCCCTTGGTCCTCCACAGCGCGAGGAACAGGATCGCGGGATAGGCGCCGAACACGGAGCGGCACAGGGCGCACAGCCCGCCCCACACGCCGAGCAGGACGAGGCGCCACGAGAGCGGCTCCTCGAGAAGCCGCAAGAGGCCTATGAAAAAAACGAGCTCCATGGCGACGAACAAGGTCTCGGTCTGCAGCTGCGGCGTGAAGAACACCAGCGCGGGATCGGCGGCGACCCACAGGGCGGCCCAGCGCGCGGTCTTGGCGTCGGTCAAGCGCTCGGCGATGCGGCGCAGCAGCACGACGGAGGCGGCGCCCAGCAGGCACTGCAGGACGAGCACGGAGAGCGGGTTCGGCGAGCGGAAAAGGCCGAGCACGGCGGCGATGAAGCCGGTGTAGAAGGGCGGGTGGGTGGCGTCGAAGGCCGGCATGGGAGTCCAGCCGAGCCACGACTGCGCCAGCGAGTAGTATAAGTCGGGCTGATAGACCTTCCCGAGGTCTTTGATCAGCCAGACGGCGAGGAAGGCCAGGCGCAAAGCCAGCGCCAAGGCGAAGGCCGCGGCGTCGAAGCGGCGCGAGTCTAGACGCTCGACCATCTCAGCTTGAACAAGGTCCAAAGATGGATGGCGCCGTCGTACCAGCGGATCTTCTTGCCGTCCTCCATGCTGCGGGGGGCGTAGGAGATCGGGACCTCGACGATCTTGATGCCGCGGCGCAGAATCTTGGCGGTGGCCTCCGGGCAGAACTCGAAGCCGGTGCACGTCAGGCCGAGCGACTTGAGCAGGGGCGTCTTGAAGACCTTGTAGCAGGTGGCCTCGTCGGTGATCGAGGAGCCGTACAGCAGATTCGTCCACCAGGACAGCAGGCGCCCGCCCCAGTAGTAGCTCGAGTACGAGCGGCCGTTCTCGTTCTTGCGGTTGCGCGAGCCGTAGACGACCTCGGCGCGCCCTTCCTCGAACGGCTTGAGCAGGGCGGCGTAGTCGGCGGGGTCGTACTCGAGGTCGGCGTCCTGGATCAGGACCACGTCGCCGGTCGCGGCGGCCAACGCGGTGCGGATGGCCGCGCCCTTTCCGGAGTTCCTCGCGTGCTTGAGGACCTTGCCGCCGGGCTTGATCGCGGAAAGCGCGGCTTCGTACGTCCCGTCGCTGGAGCCGTCGTCGACGACGATCAACTCCAGGTCCCGCCCCGGATTGCGTCCGTAGACGGCCTCGAGGCACCCTTTGACCGTGCGGGCCTCATTGTAGGCGGGGATCAGGACCGAGACCTTCATCCCTCCATGTTACCAATTCGGCTGAGAAGCTAACGAAAAGCCGCCTTCCATTCGGCTTCCTTGAAGCCGAGAAGTCCGCGGTCCTTGAGCAGGACGAACGGGCGCTTGATCAGCTTGCCGTGCTTTGACAGCAAGGTCAACGCCTCGTCCTCGCCCATGGTCTTGAGCTTCTCGCCGATCTTCATCTCGCGGTAGAGCAGGCCCGAGGTGTTGAACAGACGCTTGAGCTCGCCCGCGAAGCCGAGCATGGTCTTGAGCTCCGCCTTGGACGGCGGAGTCTCGACGATGGGCACGGGCGTAAAGGCGACGCCGTTGGACTCGAGGAACTTCAGCGCCTTGCGGCAGGTGGAACAGCCGGAGTACTCGTAGATTTTCACGGTCATGCGGCGATTATAGCGGTCTCCTCGCGTCAGCGCGAGAGGCCGAGACGCTGGAGCGCGGTCCGAGCGCTGAAGCGGACGTCCTCACTACGCGCGCCTCCCGTCGTCTTCAAGGGACCTTTGGGCCTTCATCGAGTCCGCTATAATGAAGCGATGCGTCTGGCGACGATCCTCCTCTTCCTGCTGGCCGTTTCCCCCGCTCGAGGCCAGGACCGTTTCGAGGCGCCGTTCTTCTTCGGCCTCGCCTCGGCGCCGGGGCAATCGGAAGACCAGCTTCCCGACATCTGGATGGACTGGGCGAACCGCGGCAAGGTCGCGGCGTACGCGAACCAGGCCGCGCCGGAAAAGCGGCTCGAGTTCTGGACGAAGCCGGAAGTCGAGCTGGACCTGGCCGCGAAGACGGGAATCTCGGTCTATCGCATGGGCGTGGACTGGGGCCGCGTGATGCCGCGCCGCCACGAGTTCGACGAGGCCGCGATCGCGCGCTACCACGAGATCCTCAAGATGGTGAAGGCCCGGCACATGAAGGTCATGCTCACCTTGATGCACCACTCGGTGCCGAGGTGGGCGCAGCAGCGCGGAGGCTGGCTTGACGACGGGATGAAGGACGACTACCTCGAGTTCGCGCGGCGCATGATCGACGAGTTCAATCCCGACGTCGAGTACTGGGTCACCTTCAACGAGGCCAACGTCTTCGCGCCTCTCGCCTACACGAACGGGCTCTGGCCGCCCGGCGGGCGGAATTCGATCGTCTCCCTCGTCGCCCTCGGCCCCTTTAAAGGCGAGACCGTCCGGGCGATGGACCGCATGAGCGACGCGCACGACGAACTCTATGATTGGGCTCACAAGAAGTATCCGGCGATCAGGTTGGGCATCGCGCAGAACATGGCGCTGTACACGGGCAAGGCCTGGTACGACCGGATCGCGGCGAGGTTCGTCGACGCGCTCATGAACTGGCGCTTTCCGGAGCGCCTCCGCGGGCGCATGGACTACTTCGGGATCAACTACTACGGCGCGGAGTGGATCCGCGACGGGGCGCTCGCCCTCGAGGCGGACGAGGAATACTCCGAGGCGGGCCGCGCGGTGAACCCGCGCGGCTTCTACACGACGCTGATGGCGGTCCACCGGCGCTTCCCGACCTTGCCCATCATCGTCACCGAGAACGGCATCGCCGACTCGACCGACGTCCTGCGTCCGGCCTATCTGCTCGAGCACCTCGCCGCCATCGCCCAGGCGAGGCGCGACGGCGCGCCGGTGGCGGGCTACATCGAGTGGACGCTGTCGGACAACCTGGAATGGGCGGACGGCTACTGCCCCAAGTTCGGCCTCGCCGCCGTCGACCGCGCGCACGGCCTCAAGCGGATCCCGCGGCCGAGCTACGATCTTTTCCGCCGGATCGTCGCGACGCGCGAGGTCACCGCCGCCATGCGCGACGAGGCCTGGGTGAACGTCTCCGTGCGCGCCGGACAGGACCGTCCGTTCTGCCGCGCCGACGACGCGGTCACGCCCTTGAGCGAGCCCAAGACGCGCAAGATCTCGTCGACGGATTGGCGCTTCCGATGACGGGACGCCTCGGCGCGCTCGTCCTCGCGGCCGTCCTGCTCGCGGGCTCGGCCGCCGCTTACCGCTGGGACGAGCACTACTATACGGTCCGCTTGGCCTTCGGCGCGCGTCCGGGCGGCGCGGTCGGCGCGCTGTGCGCCCAGCTCGCCGACGAGGCGCCGGAGCTCAACGCGATCGCGGTGTACCGCCGTTTGATGAAGCATCCGCTCGATTACGCGAGTTGGTCGCTCGGCGGCGACGGGCCGGACGAGACCGTGGGCCGCATGGTCACGGTCCAGCAGCTCCTGCACGGGCTCACCGGCGGCAGTCCCGAGGCGGTGCGCGCGATCGCCGCCGCCGCGGCCAAGAACGTCGGAGCGCGGGCGCGCGGCGCCCGGGACCCGCGGGAGCGCGCCGACGCGCAGTGCGCCCTGGGCTTCGCGCTCCATCTCTACGGCGACTCGTTCTCGCACGTGCGCATCAAGAACCCCTCCAAGATGTACCCGACCGGCCTCGGCCATTTCTTCGACGCGACGACGCCCGACATTCCGCTGTCCTCGCGCGCGCGCATGGAGCTGTGGCGGGAATACCTCGCGACGGCTCCCTCCCTCATCCCGCTCGGCGCCGGCCCCGCCTTCGAGCCCGTCTTCGCCGCGGCGGCCGAGCTCCAGCGCCGCGCGCGGTCCGGCAACCGCTACGCGGGGGCGGAGCTGATGCACGCCGAGACCGAGGCGCTCGAAGGCAGCGGGATCAAGGCGGCGCTGCTCGAGCATAATCTCTCGGAGAGGCCCTGCCAGGCGATCGCCGACGCCGCCGCCAAAGGCCTGCCGGCGGCGCCCTCCTGCGAGAGAGCGTGGACGCTGTACCGCGACGCGGTGATCCGGGCGCTCGACGCCTACGACGCGGATCCCGCGAACGCGGGAAAGCCCAGCCGCGGCGGTCCGAAGCGCGCCTACTTCCTGGGCTCGCCGTTCTCCAAGGGGGCCGAATGGTGAACATCGAGCCTCATCACCGGAAAATCCACTGGAAGACGCGGCTCGTGCGTTGGGCGCTCCTGCCGCTCGCGCTGATCGCCGCGCCGGCGTGGCTGTACGTCTCGTACGGGACGTGCCAGGAAGAGGGCGATCAGATCGGCACGCTGTGCCGCGCGTTCCGCGTGATCCCGTTCCTGCCGACGCTCGCGGCGCTCGCGATCCTGGCCTTCGTCGCGTGGGATTTGGCGGCGCTCGGCCACGAGCACGCGCGAGAGACCGGTCAGGCGCCGACCCGGCACGGGCTCAACCACGTGCGTCACGGCTACCGGCAGATCAGCGACGCGCACAAGAGCCACATCCATTGGGCGCTCATGACGGTCCTCGCGGTGACGCTGTCGCTCGGCGCGTGGATCGTCTGGCTCGCCTATACGACCACGCACTAGAGTCCGCCCGATCTTCGCGGCGCTGCGCGCCGGAGCTACAGCGGCAAGCGGGTGGTCGTGCCGTCGGAGCGGTGGATGGTTTCCACGAGGCCGTTCGGGCCGTCGTCGACGGTCAGGTAATGGTGAAAGCGGCTCTTGACCGGGCCCGGATACAACGGCGAGCCGCCGCCGCCGGTGAGCACGTAGCGCACGCCGCCGCGCTCGAGGACGCCGAAGCCGTGGACGTGGCCCATGTAAACGCGCTCGACCTTGCGCTCCGACATCAGGCGCATGAACTCGGCGGAGCCCTCGCGGAAGCCGCCCGAGCCCTTGGTCCCGAAGTCGGTCCACTCGCCGAGCGGCGCGGGAGGCATGTGCGTGAAGACGATGGCGCGCTTGTCGGCGGAGAGGATCGAGCGCAGCCACGCGAGCTGGCTCGGGAGGATCCGGCCCGAGCTGTTGTCCACGACGACGAACTGGCGGCCGCCGCGCTCGAAGGCGTAGTCGGTCTTGCCGAACAGCTTGCGATAGACGCGGGAGTTCGAGACGCCGTGCGGACTGTGGCGGTCGTGGTTGCCGATCACGGTCAGGTACGGAGTGCGCGGCGCGAAGGAGCGGAGGCGAATGAAGAAGTCGCGGAAGTTGCGGACGATCCCGCGGCTGACCATGTCGCCGAGCTGCATGATGAAATCGGAGCCGGAGCGATCGGCGCTCGGCAGGAGCTTCGACCAGAACGCGTCCCGGTCGCGGTTGAACAGGGCGCGCCAGAACCAGAAGCGGCCCGGCTCGGCGTCGCCGATCACGGCGAAGCGGTAGCTCTCGCCCGTGGGGCGCGGGGCGCTCGCGAGCTTGGCGAGCTGGCGGCTGGTGCGATAGGGCTGGGCCAAGCGCTCGACCTGCCCGAGCTCGACGATGTCGGGCGGGCCGTCATCATGTTCGGCCGAGCCGTCCCACCACCGGGCGCCGCCGGCGCGGGCGGACTCGGACGGCGCGCGCTCGGATCCCGACGCGGGGGCGGCCGCGAGAGAAGGCGCGGACGCGGCAAGGGCGGCGATGGGCGCCGCCGCGACGGGCGCGGGAGCCGCCGCGGCGAGCGGCGCGGCGGCCGCGGGCGTCAGCGAGATCGACGGCGCGGCTAAAACGGGAGAGAGCACCGGCGCGGCGGACGGCGAGACGGGGACGGCCATCGCGCGCGCGATGGGCGCGGCCGGAACGACGGCGGAACGCAGCGAGATCTCCTGCGCCGGGGCGGAGCCGGCGCGCAGGAAGAGCGCGGCGGCTAAGCCGAGGGCGAGGGTCGAGAAAGACTTCATCTGATGCCAGTATGCCATCCACGGCTGTCCGGGGGTTGGGCCGACGGGACCTCGACTTTGAGCTAGGAGCCCTAGTCCGAGCTGGGCCTTCGGACTGCTCATCGCTGACTCTTGTGCTCAAGACCTTTAGAGCAGCTGTCGACACAGCCTGGATTGAATATATGCGCCGCGCCGCCCTGCGAAGGCAGATATCCAGGTTCGATTCCCGGCGAGCGCAATGGACTGGGGCTTGCCATTTTCTAACGGCGATTTCCCGACGAGAAGCCGCGTCTTCCACCTGAGATTACCACCTGGATAGATCGTCAAGTTAAGCGGGGTTTCGATGGTTCTAGTTGATAAATGGATAGTCGAGCGGGACATACGCTGGACCACCGTAAACGTGCGATTTCAGCGGAGAATGTTGTCTACTCTCTGCGCTAGCGTTTGTGAGATCGCGGGCTCGGACGTGCCCAATGCGTCAAGCGTCCAGAGCATCATTTCTCGTTCATGCTTCAGGATATAGATATCCAGGCTGAAGGGGTAGAGATCCTTCCGTGTAAAAGCCGCGACCGCCGAGTGCGTAAGGCGATCCGCAGCGAGTGATGGTGCGACGCACTGTTCATCCGCGGTGCAGCCTCGAAGCATGAAGCCTGCGGGAGCGCTGTTGGGAAGTAAAGTGCGGATCGAGTCCTTCCACTCCACTTCGGCGTAGAGAGCTCTTCCAGGATTGAGGGCTCGCCATCGCGTCCAATCCATCATCGATTCCGGCGATGGGATCCCAAGTGTCGGATATCGTCGAGTCAGCCACATTCGGTAAGGAGGAAACGAAAACAAGGATGGATGGAGAAGAACACGATCATTCAGGCCATGCTCGACTAAGTCGATATAATCCAGGGCAAAGAAGGTCGAATCCGTGTCGATCACGATCATGTCGGAAGGTTCGGTTTCGGCCACGATCTCTCGGGCATAGTCGGCGACGACATCCTTTCCGCGAAGGGATATCCAGCCCGAGGCGAGAGGGAGAATGATGGCGAGGCCCATAAGCACGACGTGCGCGGGAGTTCGAAGCCGTCCCTGTACCGCATCCGTGCCATGCGCCATGAGCGCGTAGAGCGCAATCATCGGAAGCAGATAGAATCGCACCGCTACCGAGTAGGCGAAATCTTGATCGTGTATGTGCAGCTGCTGGCTTCCGAGCACGATAAAGACAAACGCGGAGATGAAAAACCACGCGAGCCAGAACAGGAGAAGTCGCCGGTCCGAGCGGAAGCAGGCGATGACACCAACAAGCGCGAGCGGGAAAACAATCCACGCTGAATGAGTGGATAGGGCCTGTAGGAACCAATGGAAATGGCGCACGAAGCTTGCGGGGTCGAAACCGCCAGGCCCGAAAAGACCTCCACCAGCGGCGACTCTCCAAGGTGGACCAAGGCTGCGACGGATGAAGAGGTCCCAGACATCGAGAAAATGCTCGGCGCCGGTCAGATTGTAGGCCGGTTGTCCAAACTCGAGACGAAGCCCCAGAAGAGCGTATGGACTGGCGAGGGACACGGTTGCTAGCCCGAATACTGCAGGAAGAAGTCTCGGGGGAATGGTTCCCCACAGGAGTATGGCGATCGCAGGAAGGATCAGGACATAGGTCGGGTGGTGGCCGATACCAAAACCGATTGCGACGGCAAGGCCGGATAGATCTCGAGTCCGGCGATCGGCAACCCAGCTTACTGCGAAAAAGGCGGTGGCAGCAGCGAGCAAGTCATTTAGCCCACGAACTTCGGCATTCTCGGAGTAGTACCAGAACAATGGGGACAAACCCAAGGAAATTACGGCGATGCAAGACGGAAGAACAGAGACTCGACACTTCCTCAAGGTCAGGTAAAGAAGAGAGTACGCTCCGGCATGGAAAAGTCCGGAAAGCCAGTTGACGTTACCGGCGGCTGAGCCAGGAAGCTGTGCTGCCAAATGGCCGAGGAAAACGTAGAGCGGATAGCTCGGAGGCCACGAAATGCCCCAGGTGATGGCGCTAAACACATGCTGGGGGCTGTCGCCGGGTCCGTAGGTCAGGCTCCGCCCGAACCAATACAGCACCGAGAATCCAAAAACGATTCCGGCAGCGATCGCGGAATCTTGGCGCGAGAGAGCGTTAACCTCGGAGTCGAGCTTCCGATCACTCGCCATTGATCAGAGTGTCGCATTTCTGGGACCCGTAAGAAGAAATGTGATCCCTGCAAAGCGGCTCCGAATTCAGCTCTCGCCGATTCACCATGATGAGGGTTGCCGTGATATTTTTATTTATGGCCTCAGCCGCGCGCGGCGCCAGCCGAATCTAGACCGCTAAGCGACAAGCGAAGAAGATCGTCACGAAAACGAGCCGGCTGGGCAGGTCGACGAGGAAGCCGAAGGCCGCCGCGGACCGCGGGTCCGTGTCGACCGGACCGAGGACGAGGCACAGGATGATCGCTCCGAGCAGGCGCCACGCGGCGAGCGCCAGGATGGGAGCGAACGCGCGCCGCGGCTCCCAAGCGACGTGGCCGCGCTCGCGCCACAGCCGCCACATCCAGGCGCCGAAGCCCGCCGTCCACGCGGCGATGTACATCCCGGAGAGCAGCGTGAGCGCGCCGCCGCCCACGCGCGCGAGCAGCTGCGCGCCCGGCAGCCAGGCGCAGAAAGCGCCCAGAGCCCAGAGCCAGGCGTCGCGCTCCTCCGGCTCCGCGGCCTCCGACCGGACGAAGGCGCGGCGGGCCAGCGCGAAGGCCGCGCCGGCGAACAGCAAGTCGGCCAGGAGCCAAGCCGGGCCCAGCATGCGCTGGAAGCGCGTGCGGCCCACCCAGGCGTCGAACAGATACATGGTCAGCGCCGCCGCCGGGATGAAGACGAGGGCGACAAGCTCCAGCAGATCGGAGGACTCGGAAGCGGACGATTCCCCCTCGAGGCGCGGGAAACACGCGTCGGCGACATGCAGCGCCACGACGGAGAGCATGCCCCAGTCGAAGGCGGACGCGAGGGAGCCCAGCCAGTCGATGTCGAGGAAGTACAAGCCGTCCTGGAGAGTCTTCGCGAACGCGCCGTCCGCGAGGAGCCCGACGGCCGCGCCGATCAGGAACGCTTCCGTGTCCAGCAGCCTCCTTCGGCGGCGCGCCGCCTCGAAGACGAGGAACAGCCACAGGTACGGGAACAGGAAGCGCCAGAAGTCGAGGAGCCCGGAGAGGCCCCCCGCCAGCAGCTCGCCGCCGATCAGGAACGCGACGGCCGCCGCCAGCGGCGCGCGCAGGCGTTCCTTCGACGCGGCGCCTACGGCCGCACCGCCACGACCTCGATCTCGACGTCCGCGCCCTTGGGCAGCGCGCTCACCTGCACCGTCGAGCGCGCCGGGTACGGCAGGCGGAAGTGCTTGCCGTAGACCTCGTTCATCGCCGCGAACTCCCCGAGGTCGGTCATGAACACCGTGGTCTTGACCACGTCGTTGATCGTGAGCCCCGAAGCGATCAGGATCTCGAGGACGTTCTTGAGGCACTGCGCCGTGTGCTCGGCCACGCCGCCCGGCGCCAGCGATCCGTCGGGAAGCAGCGGCGTCTGTCCGGACACGAACACCATCTCGCCCGAGGAGATCCCCTGCGAGTACGGCCCGATCGCGGCGGGCGCCTTCACCGTGATGACTTGAGTCCGCTTCATGGCCTTACCTCAGCGCGGACAGCAGCTTCTCGTTGGTCTTGTGCGCGCGCATGAGCTCGGTGAGCGCCTTGATCGACTCGAGGTCGCCCAAGCCCGCCAGATGACGGCGCAGCTTGTAGACGCCGTCCAGGTACGCCGGCGGGAAGAGCTTCTCCTCCTTGCGCGTGCCGCTGTCGCGGACCTTCAGCGCCGGGAAGATGCGCATCTCGGCCGCCTGCCGGTACAGCACGAGCTCCATGTTGCCCGTGCCCTTGAACTCCTGGAAGATGATGTCGTCCATCTTCGAGCCGGTGTCGACGAGGATCGTCGCCAGGATCGTCAGCGAGCCGCCCTCCTCGAGCTTGCGCGCCGCGCCGAAGAAGCGCCGCGGCATCTCCATCGCCCGCGAGTCGAGGCCGCCGGACATCGTCCGGTTGCCCGTCGCGAACTGGTTGTGCACGCGCGCCAGGCGCGTGAGCGAGTCGAGCAGGATGAACACGTCCTCGCCCTGCGCGACCTTCTCGATGGCGACCTTCATGAGGTCCTCGCCGAGCTTCTTGTGCTTGTCGTAGGTCTGGTCGGAGGAGGACGCCCAGACCTCGGCCGGCACCGAACGCTTAAAATCCGTCACTTCTTCGGGGCGCTCATCGATGAGCAGGCAGTACTGCACCGTCTTCGGATCGACGGCGTGCACGGCGTTCGAGATCTGCTTCAGGAACGTCGTCTTGCCCGCCTTCGGAGGCGCGACGATGAGGCCGCGCGTGCCCTTGCCGATCGGCGCGAGCAGGTCGAGCGCGCGCATCGACGGATCGGTCGAGCCCTTCTCCATCTGGAACCACTGGTAGGGGTCGACCGGCGTCTTCGACGCGAACAATTTCTCGGCCTCGCTCTTCTGCGGAGCCTGCGGGACCATCGGAGGGCGCGGCCCGCCGTTCTGGCTGCCCCGGTTGTACTGGCCGTACTGGCCCCCCTGGCGGTTCTGGTTGTGCTGCCCTTGGCGCTGCTGGTTATGCTGGCCGTGCTGTCCGCCGCCTCCCCCGCCGCCGCCGCGATGGCGCCGTCGCCGGCGCCGGCCGCCGCCCTGGCCCTGGTGCTGCTGGCCCTGCTGGCCTTGGTGCTGGCCGCCCTGCTGGTTCTGGCGCTGTCCCTGCTCGCCGCCGCCCGAGCCTTGCGGAGCGCCGCCTCCCTGAGGGGCCGACCCCGATTGTTCGCTCGATCCGCCGACGTTCTCTTCGTTCATCATCTTATTTTCCTCTCGAAATCTGCGCGGCGTCGCGCATCTCCGCCGCTCCCGGGAAATCCCCGGGCCATCTCCGGTCCAAAGCCTCGAGCGCCAGCGCCAGCCACACCGCGGCCGCCGCCAAAGTCTCCTCCGCCTTGCGTCCCGGCAAAGTCCCTTCCGCGAAAACGTGGCCCCACGGCAGGCCCTGCGCGTTGCCGCGCGCGAAATCCGGCGCCGAGCCCAGCGCCGCGGCCGCCGCCCACACCGGCACGCCGAACGCCTCGGCGCGCTCCTTGAGCGGGTCGTCGCTCCAGAGCTTCTCCCAGCGCGGCGCGTCGAGCTCCGCGAGCGCGACACGCGCGCGGGGGCCGGTCTCCGCCGCCGCGATCCAGCGCATCGACGAGGACCACTCCGCGACCGCGCGCAGCAGCGGCAGGGCCTCGTTGGCGTGCCCGTCGCGGCACAGCACGACGAGCGCGTTGCCCGCCGAGACCGCGCGCGCGGCCAAGAGCATCAGCGCCCGGTCCGCGGGGTCGTCGGCCTTGAGCCGCCGACCCACCTTGGAGAAGCCCGCGTCCACGCGAACCTTCGCCAGCCCCACGTTCTTGATCAGTTCGTTCATGCGTCGAAAGGGTGCAGCTTCACGCTTTTCACCGCCGCGCCGAGCATCCGCTTGCCCAGCCGCGCGAACCGCTCCGGCGCGTCGGAGGCAAAAAACATCCTATTCCCGAGTTTTCTGTTGGGCGCCCGCAAGCGCAACTCGGCCAACACGCGTTCTGTCTCGCGCGCCGTCTCTTCCGCCGAATCGATGAGCTTCACGCGAGGCCCCATCGCCTTCCCGATCGTTTTCTTCAGGTAGGGATAATGAGTGCACCCGAGGATGACCGTATCCACGCGCGCGGCCCGCAGCGGCGCCGTGTACTTGCGCGCCACCTCGTCGACGACCTTCCCGTCCCACCAGCCTTCCTCGACGAGCGGCACGAAGAGAGGACAGGCCTGAGAAACGGTCCTCGTCTTGGGAGAGACCGCGCGGATGGCCTTCGGATAAGCGCCCGACTTCACCGTCGCCTCCGTGCCGATCACGCCCACCCGCCCGCCGCGCGTGGCCGCCAGCGCCGCGCGCGCGCCGGGCTCGATCACGCCGATGACGGGAACCTTGACCGCGCGCCGGATCGCGGGCAGCGCCCACGCCGACGACGTGTTGCAGGCGACCACGAGCAGCTTGATGCCGCGGCCGGCCAGGAAGCGCGCCACCGCCGTCGAGTAGCGCGCGATGGCCTCCGGCGACTTGGAGCCGTAGGGCACGTGCGCGGTGTCGCCGAAGTACACGAGCGACTCGCCGGGCATGCGGCGGGCCAGCGCCTTGAAGACGGTCAGGCCGCCGAGACCCGAGTCGAACACGCCGATGGGCGAGCGCGCGGTCGGCTTCATTCGAGCCACCCCTTCTTGCGCGCGTAGTCGCCGATGCCGGCCGCCACGCCCTCGATCATCTTGCGGCGGAAGCGGCGCGAGCCGAGCTCGGCCTCCTCCTTGGGGTAGCTGACGAACGCCATCTCGACCAGGATCGCCGGCGCGTGGGTGCCGCGCAGCACGTAGAAACCGGCCTGTTTCTGCCCGCGGTCCGGGACGTCGACGCGCTTGCCGATCGCGCGCTCGACGAAGGCCGCGAAGGGCGCGGACTCGTTGATCATCTCGGTCTTCGTCATCGCGAGCAGGATGGCCTTGGCCGTCTCGTCCTCCGGGTTCTTGCCTTCGAGCTCGAGCGACGAGTTCTCGACCGCGGCCAGCCGCTCGGCCTCGGGATCCGACGCCCTCTCGGAGACCGAGTACACCTCGAAGCCGTGCTCCTTGTGGCTGTTGGCCGAGTTGCAGTGCAGGGAGACGAAAAGGTCCGCGTCGAGGTCGTTGGCCTTCTTCGAGCGGTCCGACAGCGGCACGAACGTGTCGTCGGAGCGCGTGAGCACGACGTCGAAGTCGCCGCGCTCGCGCAGGACCTTGGCGAGCTCGAGCGCGGCCGCGAGCGTGATGTCCTTCTCCTTCGTGCCGCGCGTTCCGGTCGCGCCCGGGTCCTTGCCGCCGTGGCCGGCGTCGACGACGACGACGCGCCGGCGCGGCTTGGGCGGCGGAGGGACGACGACCGTCTTGGCGGCGGCCGCGGCCGCGGACGCCGCCGCGGAGGCCGGCGCGGGCTTGGCGGCCGACGCGCCGGCGACGGCTCCGGCGACGGCGGCGGAAGCGGGCTTGACCTCGACGGGAGCGGGCGGCG
Organism: Elusimicrobiota bacterium; assembly: GCA_035606075.1. Taxonomy (GTDB): domain Bacteria; phylum Elusimicrobiota; class Elusimicrobia; order UBA1565; family UBA9628; genus GWA2-66-18. The sequence continues at coordinate 24,807 of DATNGC010000018.1, read as the reverse complement.
CCGCGGGGGCCGGGGCCTCGGCCGGCGGCTCCTCGGCCGCGCTCGCGTCCGCTTTCGCCGGCGGCAGGACTCCCGGCGCGTAGACGTCGACGACGACGCGGCGCGGGTCGGCGAGCTCCGCCGTCGTCCAACGCTGGCCGGCCTCCGCGAACTTGATGCTCAGGCGCGCCTCGCGCGACTCTTGATGGACCGCGTAGGAGGCCACGACGCCGTCGTCCACGTCGACTTGGTCGTCGCCCTCGACGACGCCGAAGGGCACGAGCACCTCGACGGCGCCGACGCCGCGGGCGACGGCTTGATGCGCCACGCCGGGGCCCAGCTCGAGGACGATGCGGGTGCGGCCCTTGTAGGAGAACGCGTGCACGGGCCCCGCCGTCGTGCGCCGCTCGACCTGCAGGGTGCGCGTCCCGCCGTCCCAGCGCGCGTCGTAGCCGCTCCAGCGCTCGAAGGTCTCCGAGCGCAGCAGGGAGACGGGAAGGAAAGCCTGGGAGACGCGCACGATCACGGGCGCCGAGAGGTCGAAGGTCTGGTCCCCCGACGACGCCTTCTTGGAGTCCACGAGGAACTGGAGAGTGCGTCCGCGCAGGGTCAGCTGCACGCGGCCCGAGACGGGATACGAGTACACCTGCCCGCCGTAGATGGAGCCGACGCGCTTGGCGTCGAGATACAGCTCGCCGCCGGCCTGGTAGGACGGGACCGGATCCAGCGGCCGTCCCGCCACGACGACGGCCACCGTCCCGGCCGCGCGCGCGGGCGCGGCCGGGACGAGAAGCGCCGCCGTCAGCAGGGCGAGTCTCATCATTCCAGGATGATCCGGTAGTCTTCCCACATCAGCTGGGGGTCCGTCTGGATCTTGACCGAGCGCTGGACGTTCTTCTCGATGATCGCGTGCTGGCCGCGGAACGCCTCGGCCACGTTCGGGTGCAGCATCACGCGGATCGAGCCGCCCGGGCGCCCGCCGGTGAGCTCGAAGATCTCCCGCTGGATCTTGATGCGCAAGGTCTCCGACGAGAGCACGCGGCCCGACGCGCGGCACTGCGGGCACTCGGCCGTGAGCAGGCTCGCCGTCGACATGCGCTTGCGCTCGCGCGTGAGCTCGATGAGCCCCAGCCGCGTGATCGGCAGGATGCGGATCTTGGCGCGGTCGCCGCGGCAGGCCTCGGCGAAGGCCTCCATGACCTTCTGGCGGTTGGACGCCTTGCGCATGTCGATGAAGTCGACGACGATGATGCCGCCGATGTTGCGCAGGCGGATCTGCTGGGCGACCATGTTGGCCGCCTCGATGTTCGTCTGCGTGACCGTTTCCTCTTGCGACTTCGAGCCCGTGAACCGGCCGGTGTTCACGTCGATCGCGCACAGCGACTCGGCCTCCTGGATCACGATCGAGCCGCCGTTGGGCAGCGGGACCTTGGTCTCGCGGATGTGGGCGATCTCGTTCTCGATGTTGAAGGCCTTGAAGATCGGCGTTTTGGACTCGTAGAGGCGCACGCGCTCCTTGAGCTCCGGGGCGAAGCCGTCGACGAAATCGACGACCTCCTTGTGCACGTCCTTGTTGTCGGTCATGTAGACGTAGACCTGCTCGGACATGATGTCGCGCGCGATCTGCAGCGCGAGGCTCAGATCCTGGTGCAGCAAGGTCGGCGGCGGCGTCTCATCGAACTTCTTCTGCACCTTCTGCCACGCCGCGAGCAGGTACTTCACCTCGTTCTCGAGCTCCTCCTCGGTCGCGCCCTCGGCCTCGGTGCGCACGACGAGGCCCTTGCCGCCGAGATGCGTCGCGACGAGCCGGTCCACGATCTTCTCCAGGCGCTGGCGCTCCTCGGGCTCGGCGATGTGCTTGGAGATGCCGACGTAGGTCTGGAACGGCGTGAAGACGAGATAGCGGCCCGGCATCGTCACGTCCATCGTGACCTTCGGGCCCTTCGTGCTGATCGCCTCCTTGGCGACCTGGACCATGATGACCTGGCCCTTCTTCAGCGTCGCGTCGATGGCCGCGTTCTTTTCGCCGAGCACGTCGGAGATATAGAGGTACGCGTTCTTGTCGAAGCCGATGTTGACGAAGGCCGAGGAGATGCCGGGGAGGACGTTCTCGACCGTGCCCTTGTAGATGTTGCCGACGATGTTCTGCGAGCTCTTGCGCTCCCAATGCAGCTCGGCGAGGCGGCCGTCCTCCAGGATGGCGATGCGCGTCTCCTCGAAGGACGTGTTCGCCAGGACCTCGCGCTTGACGGGCGCGCGCACGCCGCGCTGCTCGTTGGTTCGCTCGTGGCCCTGGTGGCGCTCGTCGTGCCGCTCGTCGCGGCGGCCGCGCTCCTGGCGCTGCTGGTTCCCGTGGCCCTGCTGGCCCTGACGGCCGCCGTGACGCTCGCTTCGCTCGCCACGCTCGCCACGCTCGCCACGCTCGCTTCGCTCGCCGCGCTGGCCCCGATCCCCGCGCTGGCCGCGGTCGCGGCCGCCGCGATCTCCGCGCTCTCCCCCCCGTCCGCCCTGCTCCTGGCGTCCGTCGCGGCGCTCCTCGCGCGGCGCGGGCGGCTGGGAGCCGGCCGGCTGGTCGGTCGCCGGCGGCGGAGCTCCGGCGTCCGCGCGCGGCGCCTGCCCTTGCGGCTGGCCCTGTTGGCCCTGCGGGCCGCCCGGCTGGTCCTGACGGCCCTCGCCGCGACCGCCGCGGCCGCGACGGCGGCGGCGCCGGCGCCGGCCGCCCTCGCCCGTCTCTCCTTGCCGGCCCTGCGGGCCGTGCGGCTGTCCCGGAGCGCCCGTCTGACCGGCCGGGACGCCGCCGTTCGTCGACGGAGCCGCGGGCCCCGTCTCGGTCGAGACGCTTCCGGACTCCGGCGCGTCGTCATCTCCGTCCTCGTCGCCGTCGTCGGCGTCGGCGTCGATGTCGCCGGCGGGCGCGTCGTCGTGCCGGCGCTCGGGAGTCTGAGGCACGTCGCGATCGGCCTCGACGGGGCCGTCGGCGCGCGGATACTGCTCCTCGCGCGCCGGCGACGGCGCCGGAACGTGCGCCGGCGCGGCCGCGACGGGCGCGGGAGCGGGCGTCGGCGCCGAAGCCGAAACGGGTCCGGGCGTCGAGGCGTCGTGGACGCGGATCAGCTTGGGAGGAGCGGCGGGTTCGGGAGCCTTCGGCTCCGTCTGCGTGGGAAGAGGTTCGTTATCGTTGGACATGTTAGTCTCCGGGTCAAAGCAGCGCGTAGCGGCGCGCGTAGATGTTGGCGACGATGCCCAGAGACCAAAGGTTGATCACCAGGCTCGATCCGCCGTACGAGATCAAAGGAAGCGGGATGCCGGCGACCGGCATGAGGCCGACGCACATCCCGATGTTGAGAGCCATCACGAACGCGAACATGGACGCCAAGCCGGCGCACACGAGGTAGCCGTAGCGGTCGCGCGCCTGGCGCGCCGCGGTCACGATGCGCCAGAGCACGATCATGTAGAGGCCGAGGATGAGCCCGGCCCCGATGAAGCCCATCTCCTCGCCGACGTTGGCGAAGATGAAGTCGGTGTGGCGCTCGGGCAGGAAGCCGAGCTGGGACTGCGTGCCCGAGAACAGGCCCTTGCCCCAGACGCCGCCCGAGCCGATCGCCACCTTGGACTGGATCACGTTGTAGGCGGCGCCCTGCACGTCGGAGCCGGGCGCGACGAAGGCGACGAAGCGGTTGCGCTGGTAGCTCTTCATGTGGCCGTTGATGACGATGCCGCACAGCAGCGCGCTCGCGGCGATCAGCGGGAAAGCGATGAAGGCGAACGGCTTCACCTGCAGGCGCATCCAGGTCAGCATGCGCCAGACCAGGAAGGACACGGCGGCGATGCCCGCCATCAGGGCCAGAGTGGCCAAGCCCATCTTCGAGACCGCGATCACGAACGCCGGAAGCGTGCCGGGCGCGGAGTTCGGGAAGCGGACCTGGCACAGCGTGTAGACGAGCGGGAACGTCAGCGTCGCCGCGCCGAAGCCGAAGATGAACAGGAGCTGGAGCACGTCGGCGCCGGCGCAGAACAGCATGCCGACGATCATCGGGATGAAGGTCAGCGCCGTCGAGAAGTCGGGCTGCTTGAGGATCAGCAGCATGACCGGCGCGGCGATGGCGATGGCGATCAGGACCGTCGAGAGGTCCTGCACGCGCAGGGCGCGGCGGTCGAGAAAGTCGGCCAGGACGAGCACGACCAGGACGCGCGCGAGCTCGGCGGGCTGGAAGCTGAAGCCCGGCAGGCGGATCCAGGCGCGATGGCCGCGGATCGAGGAACCGACGACGAGCACGGCGAACATGAGCCCCAGCGCGATCACGTACAGCGCCTTGGACTGGTCCTGGAACACCTGGTAGTTGAACGCGAGCGTGAGCGTGAAGAGGCCCGCGCCCATCGCGAGCGCGATGAAGTGCTTCTGCAGGATGGCCTGGTAGTACATCGTCGTGCTCGCCGCGGACAGCATCGCGACGGTGCCCGTGGCGACGAGGCCGATCACCGCGAACACGAAGGTCCAGTCGACGCGTCCCGCCATGCCGGGCTGGGGCTGCTTGAGAGCGCTCATCGCGCGCCTCCCGGCAGCGGCGGACGCGTCAGGGCGGGCGCGCCCGCGGGCCTCAGCGCGCGCCGGGCGGCGCGCTCGGCGGCGCGCTTCTCGGCCTCCACCTCGGGGTCGGGCATGCCGAAAGCCGCGAGGATCATCTTTTTCGCGACCGGCGCGGCCGCGGCGGCGCCGTAGCCCGCGTTCTCGGCCAGGACGGCGATCGCGATCGACGGCGGCTGGCCGGGGCGCGCCGCGTAGGAGATGAACCACGCGTCGTCCTTGCCGTGAGGGTTCTGCGCGGTGCCCGTCTTGCCCGCGACCAGGAGTCCCGGGACCTTGGCGGGATAGCCGGTTCCCGAGGAGACCACGACCTCCATCCCCTTCTGCACGAGGTCCCAGGCCGAATCCTTCGCGTAGACCTGCGCGAGGGCCTCCGGCTTCTGCACGAAATCGGGACGGCCGTCGACGTAGGCGATCTTCTGGATGTAGTGCGGCCGCCACACCGTGCCCCGGTTGGCGAGCGCCGCGGCGACGACCGCCATCTGGATCGGCGTCACGGTGAGCTCGCCTTGGCCGATCGAGAGGTTCAGCGTGTCGCCGTCGTACCAGGACTTGCCGGCCTTGCGCCGCGTCTCGGGGCCGAACAGGTGGCCGGCTTTCTCGCCGCGCAGGGGCACGTTGGTCTTCTGGCCGAGGCCGAACATCTTCGCGTACTTCTCGATGCGGTCGGCGCCGGTCTTGAGGCCGACGTTGAAGAAGTAGACGTTGCAGGACTCCGCGAGACCCTTGAGGAAGTTGACCTCCCCGTGGGCCTCGTGCTTGTCGCAGTGGAAGAGCTTGCTGCCGAGCTTGTAATAGCCGGGGCAGTAGAACGTCTCGGAGGGCGTGATGCGCCCCTCGTTGAGCGCGGCGAGGCTGACGATCGGCTTGAACGTCGAGCCGGGAGGATAGGCGCCGGCGATCGCGTTGTTGAACTCGGGCATGTCGTGCGAGACGCGCTTGACCTCTTCCGGATCCGTCGACAGCAGCGCGTTCGGGTCGAAATCGGGCTGCGAGGACATCGCCAAGATCTCGCCCGTGCGCGGATCGATGGCGACCGCGGCGCCGCGGCCCGTGAGCGACTTGCGCAGCCCCTCGTCGGCCGCCTTCTGCACCGCGGTGTCGATGGTGAGATGGATGTTGCTGCCCGGCTGCCACGGGATCTCGCCGAGCTTGCGCTTCAGGCGGCCCTGCGCGTCCACCTCCATCTGGATGCCGCCGTCGCGGCCGCGGAGCTCGTCCTCGAACGCGCTCTCCAGCCCCATCTTGCCCACGCGCGAGTCCGCGCGATAGCCCTGCGTCTTGCGCAGCTTCCACTCGCCCGGGCTCATCTTGCCCATGTAGCCGAGCAGATGACTCGCGAAGCGGCCGTTCGGATAATAGCGCCGCGCCTCGGTGATCAGGTCGACGCCGGGGTACAGAGTCTTGAGCTCGGAGAGCTGGAACATCGTCGCCGTGGGCAGGTTCTCGGCCAGGCGCGCGGCGGACTGCTCGCGTTCGGCCTCGTCGAGCGTCTCCAGGAGGTCCTGCGGGTCGCGGCCGAGCTGGCGGCCCAGCTCCCGCGCGAGCGGCTCGAGGTCCTGGCGCGCCTTGCCCTTTCCGGGCAGGAAGATCAGCGAGAACGAGGGCTGGCTCGTCGCGAGCGGCACGCCCGCGCGGTCGTAGATGCGGCCGCGCGGCGCGGCCTGGTAGATCATCTGCGAGGCGTTGCGCTCCGCCATCTGGCGGTACTCGGCCGAGTCGAGGATCTGCAGCTGGGCCAGGCGCAGGCCGAGGGCCGCGCCGACGGCGGCGAGCACGATCCACAGGAGCTCGAGGCGCTCGCGCGGACCGGACGTGGACCGGTTCACGCGTTCCCCCTTTCGGCGACGAAGCCCGCGCCGATGATGGCGACGAGCGCGTTCATGAACGGCGCGGTCAGGAACGAGATCCAGCCGACCCACACGAAGGACTTCATGAAGACGTGGCCGAGCACGCCGAGCAGGATCGCGTACGCCCACGTGAAAAGGAACACGGTCGCGGCCAGCGGCTCGGGCGCGCCGAGGTCGACCTGGCTGCGGACCATGCCGGCCGCGTAGCCGGCGAGCGAGTAGAGCAGGGCGTCGGCGCCGAACAGGTCGGCGCGCAGGCAGTCGGAAAACAGGCCCCAGACGAAGCCGACGAGCATCGCGGGCACGGGCCCGCGGCGGGCGGCCACCACGACGGTCAGCGCCAGCAGGAACTGCGGCGCCGCGCCCCAATAGGCGAGATGGGAGTTCCACCACCACTGGAGGAACATCGCGAGGACGAAAAGGACCGCTCCGCGCACGTAGCTCACTGCGGGGCCTCCTCGGGAGATTCGTCGTCGCCGGGCGGCGGCGACGGCGCCGACGGAGCCTTCGGCGCGGCGCCCTGGGCGGCGGCGGCCGCGGCGGCGGTCGAGAACGAGACGCCGCCGGAGGCGGTCCGGCGCGGACGCTTGGCGCCGGCCGCGGCCGCGGGCGGCGGAGCGCTGGAGACGGCCGGGGACGGGCCGAGCGAGCCGCGGTCCATCAGCGGAGGCGCGGGCGGCAGCGGGCCCTCGCCCGGCAGGGTGCGCGCGCGCAGGATCAGGACCTCCTGGAGCGCGGCCGCGTCGAGCGCCGGCGCGACCTCGACCGCCTGAAAGGCGAGGAACGGGTCGCGCGGGTCGATCTTCGCGACGCGGCCGATCAGGACGTCGGGCGGAAAGGTCGCGCTCGTGGGCGAGGTGTAGACGAGGTCGCCGTCGACGAGATGAGCCTCGGAGTTCAGATAGTTCATGCGCAGATGCGGCGCGTCTTGGCCCTGCACCAGGCCCTCGAGCGTGCCCGACGACAGGTACGCCGCCGCGGCGGAGCGCTGGTCGGTCAGCAGCAGGACGGTCGACGTCATGGGGCGCACCTCGATGACGCGCCCCACGGCGACGACCGCGTCGTCCTTGCGCCCGAGCACGGGGTCGTTCAGCGAGACGCCCTTGTCGGCGCCGGCGTCGACGCCGACCGAGCCGTACCAGTGCTGCGGGTCGCGCTCCATCACGTGCGCCCACACCGGATGCCGTCCCGGCGGCGTCTTGAGGCCGAGCGCCTTGCGCAGGCGGTCGTTCTCGAGCGACAGGCCGTCGACGGTCGACTTGAGCCACGACGTCTGGCGCAGCTGCTCCTGCAGGCGGCGGTTCTCGATGTCCGCCGACAGGAGCTCGCGCACCCGTGACGGCGCCTCGGCGAGCTTCTGCGACCCCTGCTCGCCCTCGAAGGAAATCGGGTCGAAGATGTAGCTCGCGCAGGCCTTGAAGGCGCGCACGGGCGACGAGAGCGGCAGGGACAGAAGGATCAGCGAGAGCGCCGTGAGCACGCCCACGACGTAATGCGCGATCCGCGTTTCGCGTTGCATGTCATCCGGCCTGAGCCGGGATTATCGCGACGAGCGGAAACGACCGCGGCCGGAGCTCGAGCTTACGAGCGGTACCGGTAGGACGTGACGAAGTCGGGGTGCCGGTCCTGAATGTTGTCCAGCTCCTCGAGGAACTTGCCCGTCCCGAGCGCGACGCAGCTCAAGGGGTCCGCGGCACGATGCACGGGGAGTTCGGTCTCCTGGCGGATCAAATCCGGCAATCCCCTCAGAAGCGAACCTCCTCCCGCGAGCATGATCCCGCGATCCACCAAATCCGCAGCCAATTCCGCCGGAGTCTCCTCCAGCGTGTTCTTGATCACGTCGAGGATGAGCTGGACGGGCTCCATCAGAGCCTGCCGCACCTCTTCCGACGTGATCAGCACAGTCTTCGGAAGGCCGGTGGCTTGGTCCCGGCCCTTGACCTCCATCGTCTTCTCCTCTTTGAGCGGGAACACCGAGCCGATCTGGATCTTGACGTCCTCGGCGGTGGTCTCCCCGATCAGGAGGTTGTACTTGCGGCGGAAGTGCATCATCACGGCTTCGTCCATCTCGTCGCCCGCGATGTCGAGCGACTTGGAGACGACCAGTCCGCCAAGAGAGATGATCGCGGTCTCCGTCGTGCCGCCTCCGATGTCCACGATGAAGTTGCCGTGGGGCTCGGAGATGGGCAAGTCGGCGCCGATGGCGGCGGCCATCGGCTCCTCGATCAGGTGCACGCGGCGCGCGCCGGCCTGCAGCGCGGACTCGTGCACGGCGCGGCGCTCGACCTCGGTGATGCCCGAGGGGATGCCGATGACGACGCGCGGGTGCAGCAGCGAGCGGCGGTTGTGCACCTTGCGGATGAAGTACTTGATCATCTCCTGCGTGACCTCGAAGTCGGCGATGACGCCGTTCTTGAGGGGCCGCACCGCGATGATCGACGCGGGCGTGCGGCCGAGCATGCGCTTGGCCTCGGCTCCGATGGCGAGCACGCGCCGCGTCTCGCGGTCGATGGCCACCACCGAAGGCTCTCTCAGGACGATCCCCTGGCCCTTCACGTACACCAACGTATTGGCGGTACCCAGATCGATACCCATGTCGTTGGAGAACAGGCTGAAGAGAAAATCGAGCATTAATCTATTCTAGCTTTTTCTTAGGAAACCAGCATGATCAAGCCCGTCGTCGCGTTGTCGCCGATGCGCGGCGCGATGCGCAGGATGCGGGTGTAGCCGCCGGGGCGCGTCGCGTAGCGGGGCGCGATCACCTCGAACAGCTTCTTGTAGACGAGCTTGTCGTGGATCTGGCGGCGCACCATGAAGTGCTCGCCCTTCTTCGCGTGCGTGATGAGCTTCTCGGCGTACGGCCGCAGCTCCTTCGCCTTCGCGATGGTGGTCTCGATGCGCTCGTGCTTGAACAGGCTGGTGGCCATGTTGCGCAGCAGCGAGCGGCGGTGCGCGCTGGTGATTCCGAGCTGACGGCGTCCGAGTGCTTTTGAAGCCATAAAAAACTCCTTACTTCAGTTAGGCGGCCTGGCCGACCTGCATGCCGAGAGACAGCCCCATGTCCTTCAGGCGGTCCTTGATCTCGTCGAGAGACTTCTTGCCGAAGTTCTTGACGGCGAGCAGCTCCTCGTCGCGCTTGCCCACGAGCTCGCCGATCGTGCGGATGCGGGCGACCTTGAGGCAGTTCGACGCGCGGCTGGACAGCTCGATCATCTCGATCGGCTGGTTGAGGATCTCGCGCAGCTTCGGGTCGAGGCCCGCGATCGCGACGTCCGTCGCGCCGCCCTCGGCCTCGAAGCCGCCGGCCGCGGCGGCCTCGGCCTGCTGCTCTTCCTCGGGGATGAAGATGTTGAGCGACTCGCGCAGCAGCTTCGAGGACTGGATCAGCGCCTCGGCCGGGTTCAGCGAGCCGTCCGTCCAGATCTCGAGGATCAGGCGGTCGTAGTCCGTGACCTGGCCGACGCGGGCGTTCTCCACGTCGTAGTGCACCTTCACGACGGGCGAGAACAGCGCGTCGACCGGCAGGAAGCCGGCGGCCCACTGGTTCTGCGCGCGGAGCTCCTCGGCCGGGACGTAGCCGCGGCCCTTGGAGATCTCGATCTCCATGTCGATCTTGCCGCCCGCCTCGAGGTGCGCGATCACGAGGTCCTTGTTGACGACCTCGACGTTCGCGTTGCCCTGGATGTCCTTGGCGGTGACGACGCCCTCCTTGCTGACCGCGAGGAACACGGTCTCGGGGCCGTTGGAGAAGAGCTTCACGCGCAGCTTCTTCAGGTTCAGGAGGATGTTCATCACGTCCTCCTTGACCCCGGGCAGAGCCTGGTACTCGTGCGTCGCCTTCTCGATGCGCACGGCCGTGACGGCCGCGCCCTCGAGGGACGAGAGCAGCACGCGCCGCAGCGCGTTGCCCACGGTGTGGCCGTAGCCGCGCTCGTAGGGCTCCGCGACGAACTTCGCGTAGTTGTCCGACATCGTCTTCTCGTCGACGGACAGCTTCTGCGGCAGGATCAGTTCTTTGTAAGCCATGTCTGTTTTCTCCGGGGCTATTTAAGAAAAAGTTATTCGCGCGTCGTTAGCGCGAATAATACTCGATGATCAGCTGGTCGTTGATCGGGAAGGACATCTCGGCGCGCTCCGGGATGCGGAGCACCTTGGCCGTCAGCTCTCCCTCGTTGAACTCGAGGAAGCTGGGGCGATTGTTGAGCTTCTTGGCCGTCTCGAGGCTCAGCTTGACGCCGACGTTCTCCTTCAGCTTCGGGGTCAGCGAGATGACCTCTCCGGCCTTGACCGGGTAGGACGGGATGCTGACCTTCTTGCCGCCGATCTTGACGTGGCCGTGCTTGACGAGCTGGCGCGCCGTCTTGAGCGACGTCGCCACGCCCATGCGCTTGACAACGTTGTCGAGCCTGAGCTCGAGCGCGCGGAGCAGATGGTCGCCCGAGGCCTCGCGGGCTTCGGAAGCCTCCGCGACCTTGCCGGCGAAGGGGCGCTCGTTCATCTGGATCATGCGGCGAAGCTTCTGCTTCTCGCGCAGGCGGATCTGGTAAGCCGAGGGCTTGCCCCGCTGAGGCTTGGCCATGCCCGGGATGCCGGGCTTCTTCTCGAGCACGCACTTCGTGTAGCACTTGTCTCCCTTGAGGAAGAGCTTCTGCTGCTCGCGGCGGCACAGCTTGCAGACGGCGTCGGTATAGCGGGACATCTTTTACACCCTCCTGGCTTTCGGCGGACGGCAGCCGTTGTGCGGAATCGGCGTCACGTCCTTGAGGCTGACGACGAGGAGGCCGGCGGCGCCCAGAGAGCGCACGGCGGTCTCGCGGCCCGGTCCCGGGCCCTTGATGAAGACGGCGACCTGCTTGACTCCGAGCTCGACCGCCTTCTTGGCGACCTTGCTGGCCGTCACGCCGGCCGCGAAGGGCGTGCCCTTCTTCGTGCCGCGGAAGCCGGAGCCGCCGGCCGTCGCCCAGGCGAGCACGTCGCCGCGGTCGTCGGTCAGCGTCACGATGGTGTTGTTGAAGGAGCACTGGACGTGGACCTTGGCGAAGGTCACGGACTTCCAGGCCTTCTTGCGGGGAGCCGCGGCGGGAGCGGCGGCGGCTCCCTTCGGCGCGGCGGCGGCGGTCTTTTCGTCAGCCATGTTCGATATCTCCTAAATCCTTACGCCTTGCCGGTGGGCGACGCGGCCTTGCCCACGCCGACGGTCTTGCGGCGGCCGCGGCGGGTGCGGGCGTTCGTCTTCGTGCGCTGTCCGCGGGCGGGCAGGCTGCGGCGATGCCGGTGGCCGCGGTAGCAGCCGATCTCGGTCAGGCGCTGCATGTGCGCGGCGGTCTCGCGGCGCAGCTCGCCCTCGACCCGGTATTCCTTGGTCAAAAGGGTGTTGATCAGACCGATCTGCTGCTCGGTGAGGTCCTTGACCCGGACTTCGGGCTTGACCGCACCGGCGAGCTTCTGCATCACCTCTTTCGCGCGGGACTTGCCCACGCCGTGGAGGTAGCACAAAGCGACATCGATCCGCTTGTTCTTGGGAAGGTCGACTCCAGCCACACGCGCCATGCTCTTATTCTCCTTGCTGCTTGCTTAAATCCGAGGGGTTATCCCTGGCGCTGCTTGTGCTTCGGGTTGGAGCACAGCACGCGCACGACGTTCTTGCGCTTGACGATCTTGCACTTCTGACAAATGGGCTTCACGCTCGCTCTGACTTTCATCTGTTTACTCCCGGTAAGTGATGCGGCCGCGCGTCAAATCGTAAGGGGACAGCTCGATGCGGACCTTGTCGCCCGGCAGGATCTTGATGTAGTGCATGCGCATCTTGCCGGAGATGTGCGCGAGCACGACCTTGCCCGGGGCGATCTCGACGCGGAACATCGCGTTCGGGAGCGCCTCCAGGATGCTGCCTTCGACTTCGATCTTCTCTTCTTTCGTCATTAAATTTTGCTCGGCAGCGTCAGGATGTCGTAGCCCGTCTCGGTGACCGCGACGGTATGTTCGAAGTGCGCCGACAGCTTCTTGTCCTTCGTGACCGCCGTCCACCCGTCGCCGAGGGTCTCGACTTCCGCCGTTCCAAGATTGATCATCGGCTCGATGGCGATCGTCATGCCGGCCTTCAGGCGCGGGCCGGTGCCGGCCTTGCCGTAGTTCGGGATCGGCGGCTCCTCGTGCAGCGCGCGGCCGATGCCGTGGCCGACGAACTCGCGCACCACCCCGTAGCCCTCGGCCTCGGCGTGAGCCGCGACGGCCGCCCCGATGTCGCCGACGCGCGCGCCGGCCTTCACGGCGGCGATGCCCTTCATCAGGGACTCGCGCGTCACGCGGATGAGCTTCTCCGCTTCCGCCGAGATCTTGCCCACTCCGATGGTCACCGCGGAGTCGCCGTAGAAGCGGTCGATCACGCAGCCGAAATCCACTCCAATGATATCACCCTCGGACAGCTTGCGCTTGTCGGACGGGATGCCGTGCACGACCTCATGATTGATGGACAGGCAGATCACGCCGGGAAAGCCGTGGTAGTTCAGGAACGCGGGCTTGGCGCCGCGCTTCTTGAGCTCCTCGCGCGCGATCTTGTCGATCTCGCCGGTCGTCATGCCGGGCTTGATGGTCGCCGACAGGAGAACGAGGATGTCCGCGACGACCGCGCCGGCTTGGCGCATGGTCGCGAGTTCCTCCTTGCTCTTCACCTCGACGGCCTTTTCCATGAACATGTCTAGCGGACCGCCTTCGCCGAATCGATCGCGGCCGAGAGGGCGGCGGCGACGGCGTCGGGGGCGCGGTTGGCGTCGACTTCCTTCAGGATCTGCTCGCCCTTGTAGTAGGCGACGAGCGGGTGCGTCTGGTCGTCGAAGACCATCAGGCGCTTCTGCGCGGTGGCCTCGGTGTCGTCGTCGCGCTGGACGACCTGGCCGCCGCACTTGTCGCAGACGCCCTCGGCCTTCGTCGGGTTCGACAGCACGTTGTAGACGGTCGCGCAGCTCTTGCAGACGCGGCGCGAGGCCATGCGCTTGATGGCCTCGGCGACCGGCAGGGTCAGATACACGACGAGATCCACGGAGGAGCCGGAGCGCTTCAGGATCTGATCGAGACCCTGCGCCTGGTCGAGCGTGCGCGGGAAGCCGTCGAAGAGATAGTTCTTGCCGGGCTCGACCTTGCCGGCGACCATCTCGATGATGACCGCGTCGGGGACGAGCTTGCCGGCCTTCATGTAGCCCTCGGCCTTCTTGCCGAGCTCGGTGCCCTGCGCCACCTCGCCGCGCAAAATATCCCCCGTGGCGAGGTGCTTGAAGCCGAACTTGGCGACGAGGCCCGCGGACTGCGTGCCCTTGCCGGAGCCGGGAGCGCCGAGGAGGATGACGATCACGAGTGCGTCTCCTCCCCGATGTTGAACCAGCGCCCCTCGATGCGGCCCTTCTTCAAGAAGCCCTCGTAGTGCCGCATGATCATCTGCGCCTCGATCTGGCCCATCGTGTCGAGCGCGACGCCGACGACGATCAGCAGCGAGGTGCCGCCGAAGAAGAACGGGACGTTGAAGTCGCGCTTGAGCACGTCGGGCAGGACCGAGATCGCCGCGACGAACGAGGCGCCGCCGAGCGTGATGCGCTCCAGGATCCAGTCGATGTACTTGGCGGTCGGCTCGCCGGGGCGGATGCCGGGGATGAAGCCGCCCGACTTCTTCAGGTTGTCCGCCAGGTCCTGAGGGTTGATCGACACCGAGTTGTAGAAGTAGCAGAAGAAGATGATCAGCAGGGCGTAGACCGTGTCGTAGATCCAGCTGCCGCGGTTCATGATGTCCATCATCTTGACCGCGAACGCGCTCTGCGGGAAGAACTGCGCCGCGGTCATCGGGACCGCCAGCAGGGAGACCGCGAAGATGACCGCGATGACGCCCGACTGGTCGACCTTGAGCGGCAGGTAGCTCTGCGCGCCGCCGTACATGCGCCGGCCGACCACGCGCTTGGCGTACTGGACGGGGACCTTGCGCTGGGCCGTCTCGACCCAGACGACCAGGATCGTCACGACGAGCAGGGCGGCCAGGATGCCGAGCGCGGAGAACAGGCCGATCTCCTCGAGACGCACCAGCTCGAACAGGCTCATCGAGGCCGAGGGCAGCCTCTCGACGATGCCGGCGAAGATGATCAGGGACACGCCGTTGCCGATGCCGACCTCGGTGATCTGCTCGCCGAGCCACATGACGAAGATCGTGCCGGCGGTCAGCGTGAGCACGGTCACGCAGTAGAAGTACCAATCGGGGTTGGGCACGACGGCGATCCCGCCCGGGACCGGCATCTTCGTGATCGCCAGGGTCAGGCCGAAGGACTGGAAGACGGCGAGGAAGAGCGTCAGGTAGCGCGTGTAGTTGTTGAGCTTGCGGCGGCCGAGCTCGCCCTCGTTGGCGAGGCGGTCGAGCACCGGGAAGACGTGCGCGCCCTGCAGCAGGCTCACGATGATCGAGGCGTTGATGTAGGGCATCACGCCCATCGAGAAGATGGAGAAGCGGCCCAGCGCGCCGCCCGAGAACGTGTTCAGGAAGCCGAGCAGGTTGCCCGACTGCGCGTTGAAGATGGCCTTGATCGCGTCGGCGTTGACGCCCGGGATCGGGATCGACGCGCCGACGCGGAACACGGCCAGCGCGCCGAGCGTCCAGCCGATGCGCCGCCGGAGCTCCGGGACCTCGAAGACGTTGCCGATTCCGGCCATCTTAAGCCTTGACGACCTCGGCCTTGCCGCCGGCCTTCTCGAGCTTGGCCTTGGCGCTGGCGGAGAAGGCGTGCGCGGAGACCGTCAGCTTGCGCTTGAGCTCGCCGTCGCCGAGGATCTTCACCAGCTTGCGGCCCTTGACGAGGCCGTGCATGCGCAGGTCCTCGAGGCTGATCTCGACCTTGTTCTTGAAGACGCGCTCGAGGGACTCGAGGCTGATGACCTGGTAGACGACCTTGAACGCGCCGTTGGTGAAGCCGCGCTTGGGGATGCGGCGCAGCAGGGGCGTCTGGCCGCCCTCGAAGCCGACGAGCTTGCCGTCGCCCGAGCGGGAGCGCTGGCCCTTCTGGCCGCGCGTGGCCGTCTGGCCGGTGCCGGAGCCCTCGCCCATGCCGAGGCGCACGTGCTTCTTGCGCGAGCCCGGCGTGCACTCGAGAGTGTTCAGGTTGAAGAGCTTGGGCGTCTTGGCTTCGGTCTTGGTGGTCATTTGATTTCCCGGGTGCTGAAGATTACTTGCCGCGGAGCTTCGCGATGTCTTCCTTCGTGCGCAGCTGCTTGAGCGCCTCGAAGGTGGCCCCGACGGTGTTGAAGGGGTTGGAAGAGCCGAGGCTCTTGGTGAGAATGTTCTTGATGCCCGCGGCCTCGAGGACCGCGCGCACGCCGCCGCCCGCGATGACGCCCGTGCCGGGCGCCGCCGGCTTCATCCAGACGACGCCGGAGCCGAACTTCGCGACGATCTCGTGCGGGATCGTGTCGCCGACCATCGCGAACTTGATGATCGCCTTGCGCGCCGAGGCGTTGCCCTTCATGATCGCGGCCTGGACGTCCTTGGCCTTGCCGAGACCGAAGCCGACCGAGCCGGCGCCGTCGCCCACGACGATGATCGCCGAGAACGAGAAGCGCTTGCCGCCCTTGACGACCTTCGCCACGCGGTTGATCGTGACGACGGTCTCCTTGAAGCCGCCCTCCTCGCGCTGTTCGTTGCGCCGGGGTCCGCGGCGCGGGCCGCGGCGGTCGCCTCCGCGATTGTCCCCGCCGCCGCGCGAGTCGCGCTCGGAACCGGGGTTGTGCGGCTGCGTCGGAGGAACGGGCTGCTGCGGGACGGGCTGGGTTTCGGTGCTCATTAAATCAATCTCCGTTAAAAGTCGAGTCCGCCGGCGCGCGCCGCGTCGGCCAGCGCCTTGATACGGCCGTGGTACACGTACGCGCCGCGGTCGAACATCACCTGCTTGACGCCGGCCTTGATCGCCTTGGCCGCGATGGCCTCGCCGACCTTCTTGGCGGCCTCGATGCTCTTCGCCGACTTCGCGCCGGCCTTGAGCGTCTCGTCCTGAGACGACGCCGTGGCGAGCGTGACGCCCTTCGCGTCGTCGATCACCTGCGCGTAGATGTATTTCAGGCTGCGGTGCACCGACAGCCGCGGGCGCTCGCCGCGATGCTCGAACAGGCGCTTGCGGTTGGCGGTCTTGCGGTGCTCATAGCGGGTCCATTTGCCTTTCATGATTATTTCTTGCCTCCCGCCCCGGCGCCGGCGCCCGCGGCCGTCTTACCGGCCTTCTTGCGGACGTACTCGCCCTGGTAGCGGATGCCCGTGCCCTTGTAGGGCTCGGGCTTGCGGAGCTCGCGGATCTTGGCGGCGATCTCGCCGACCTGGTCCTTGCTGGCTCCTGAAACGGTGATGAGCGTCTTCTTCGGATCGACGGTCAGCGTGATCCCCTTGGGCGCCTCGAAGGACACCGGGTGGGACTTGCCGAGCGCGAGCGTGAGCTTCTGGCCCGCGACCTCGGCGCGGAAGCCGAGGCCGTGGATCTCGAGGAGCTTGGAGTACCCCGTCGCGACGCCGGTCACGAGGTTGTTCAGGCGGGCGCGCGTCATGCCCCAGATGGCGGAGGCCTCGCGCGACGCGGCGACGTCGGCCGTCAGCAGGACCTTGCCGTCCTTGATCTCGGCCTTGACGTACGGGTGGAGGGGCTCCTTGAGCTCCCCCTTGGGGCCCTTGGCGGACACGACGGCTCCGTCCAGCTTGACCTGGACGCCGCTGGGGATGACGATGGGCTGCTTACCGATTCGGCTCATGTTTGTTTACCAGACCTGGCAGAGGATTTCGCCGCCGACTTTCTTCTCTTTGGCCTCGCGATCCGTCATGATGCCCTGAGAAGTGGAGAGGATGGTCACCGCGAAGCCGCCGCGCACGCGGGGGATCTCGTCGTAGGAGCGGTACACGCGCAGGCCGGGCTTCGAGACACGCTTGATGCCGCGGATGACGCACTCCTTCGTCGGCGAGTACTTCAGGAACACGCGGATCGTGCCGCGCTTGTTCGTCCCGTTGTAGAGCGACTTGTAGTTCGCGATGAAGCCCTCGTCCTTGAGGACGCGGACGACCTCGAGCTTCATCTTGGACATCGGGACGTCGACGCGGTCGTGCTGGCGGACGTTCGAGTTGCGGATGCGGGTGAGCAGGTCGGAGATGGGGTCCATTTTTTACCTTACCAGGAGGATTTCTTCACGCCCGGCAGGAGGCCGCCGTGCGCCATTTTGCGGAAGCACATGCGGCACAGGCCGAAGTCGCGGTAGAACGCGCGGGGCCGGCCGCAGATCTGGCAGCGGTTGCGATGCCGCGTCGAGAACTTCGGAGTCTTCACCATCTTCGCACGCCATGCTGTCGTGGCCATGATCAGTTCCTTCCGGCGGCCGCGGCCGCGGGCTTCTTGAACGGCATCCCGAACTCGGTCAGGAGGTCGAGGCTGAGGGCGTCCTTGCCGCCGTCGATGACAAATGAAATATTCATGCCGCGTTGACGCGGCACGCGCTCGGCGTTGATCTCGGGGAAAATCAGCTGCTCCTTGAGGCCCAGGTTGAAGTTGCCGGAGCCGTCGAAGCCGCGCGGCTCCAGGCCGCGGAAGTCGCGGATGCGCGGGATCGCGATCGTGATCAGGCGGTCCAGGAACTCCCACATGCGGTCGCCGCGCACGGTCACGCGCACGCCGATGGGCATGCCCTCGCGCAGCTTGAAGTTGGAGATCGACTTCGTCGCCTTGCGCACCTGCGGGAGCTGGCCGGTGATCAGCGCGAGCTCCTCGCGGGCGTTGTCGAGGGTCTGCACGTTGTCGCGCGCCTCGGACACGCCGATGTTGACGACGATCTTCTTCAGGCGCGGCACTTGGTGCACGTTCTTGAGGCCGTGCTTCTCCATCATCGAGGGCACGATGGCCTCTCTGTAGAGCTGCTTCATGCGCGGCACGGCATGCTCGGTCTCGCGGCCGTCGGCGTTCACCTCGAACGCGGGGCCGGCCTTGGAGGCGGCCTGCTTCTCGAGGCCCGCCTTCTTCGCGAGGGCGGCGGCTTTCGCCGCCTTCGCCTTCTCTGCGTCGGTTTTCTCAGCCATTGTGATTGTTCTCTTTTATGCGATCGTCTCGCCGGACTTGATCGCGATGCGGACCTTGTCGCCGTTGGGCAGCGACTTCAGGCGCACGCGGGTCGGCTTGTTCGTCTTGGGGTCCAGGAGCATCACCTTGGACATCGCGAGCGGCGCCTCCATCTTCACGATGCCGCCGGCGTCGGTCTGGGTGGGCTTCTTGTGCTTCGTCACGACGTTGATCTTGGCGACGACGATCTTGGCCGGCGTGAAGGAGTCCCCGGCGATGACCTCGAGGACCTCGCCGGTCTTGCCCTTGTCCTTGCCGGAGATGACGACGACGGTGTCCTTCTTCTTGATCTTGAACTTCATGGCCTTACACGACCTCCGGGGCGAGCGAGACGATCTTCAGGAATTCCTTGTCGCGCAGCTCGCGAGCGACGGGCCCGAACACGCGGGTGCCCTTCGGCTCGTTCTTGTCGTCGACCAGGCAGGCGGCGTTGTCGTCGAAGGAGACGTAGGAGCCGTCCGGGCGGCGCAGGTTGCGCTTGACGCGCACCACGACGGCCTTGACGACGGTTCCCTTCTTGATCGCGCCGTTGGGCAGCGCGTCGATGACGGAGCAGACGATGATGTCGCCGAGGCTCGCGTACTTGCGGTAGCTCCCGCCCATCACGTGGAAGCACTGCAGCTTGCGCGCGCCGGAGTTGTCGGCGACGTTGACCATGGTTCGGAGCTGGATCATTTTACTTGGCCTCGGCGGCGCGCGGGGCCGCCTTCACGACGCGCACCAGGCGCCAGCGCTTCAGCTTGGAGAGCGGGCGGGTGCTGGCGATCTCGACTTGATCGCCCTCGCGGGACTGGTTGGTCTCGTCGTGCACGTGGAACTTGCTGCTCTTGGTCATGACCTTCTGGTAGAAGGGATGCTTGACCGTGCGGGTCACGCGGACCGTGCGCGTCTTGTCCATCTTGTCGGACACGACGACTCCTTCCATCGTCTTGCGCTGGGAGCGGGCCGCTTCCGCGGCATTCTCGATAACGGCGGCGGTCTTCGTCACTTCGCGGCCTCCTTCTGATGGAGATAGGTCTTCAGGCGCGCGATCTCGCGGCGGACGTGCCGAATCTCGAGCGGGTTCTTCAGGGGCGCGACGGTGTGGTTGAACTCCATCTTCGCGCGCTTCTCGAGCGCCAGGTTGAGCTCCTTGCGGAGCTCCGCGGCGCCCATGGCGGACAGGTCCTGCGTGGGCTTCTTCTTCTTGTCGGACATCTTAGATGTGCTCCCGGGCGATGAACTTCGTGAGGATCGGCAGCTTGTAGGAGGCCATCTTGAAGGCGTGCTTGGCCTCGTCGAGCGTCAAGCCCTCGACCTCGAACAGCACGCGGCCGGGGCGGATGACGGCGGCCCAATGGTCGGGCGCGCCTTTTCCCTTGCCCATGCGGGTCTCGGCGGGGTGCTTCGTGATCGCCTTGTCCGGGAAGATCCGGACCCAGAGCTTGCCGCCCTTCTTGAGGTGGCGGCTGATCGTGACGCGGCTGGACTCGATCTGGCGGGCGGTGACCCACTTCGGCTCGAGCGCCTTCAGGCCGAACTCGCCGTGCACGAGGGAGACGCCGCGCTTGGCGGGTCCCTTGATGCGCGGGTGGCTGTGCGGCTTGCGGTACTTGACGCGCTTGGGCATCAGCATGTTACTTGGCCCCCTCGGCCGCGGGAGCGGCCTCGGCCGGAGCGCCCGACGGCGTCTCGCCGCTCTCGATGGCCATCGCGGCGGCGGCCAGCGCCGCCTCCTTCTTCGCCATCTGCTGCAGCTCCTTGAAGGACTTCACGAAGTGCTGCTTCTTGAAGATCCAGACCTTGACGCCGATGATGCCGGCGCTCGTCATCGCCTCGGCCGTGCCGTAGTCGACGTCCGCGGCGAACGTGTGCAGGGGCACGCGGCCCTCGCGGTTCCACTCGCGGCGCGAGATCTCGGCGCCGTTGATGCGGCCGGAGACCATGACCTTGATGCCCAGGGCGCCGGACTGGATCGTGCGCTCCATCGCGCGGCGCATGGCGCGGCGGTGGGCGATGCGCTTCTCGAGCTGGACCGCGATCGACTCCGCGACGAGGCGGCTGTCGAGCTCGGGATCCTTGATCTCCATGACGTTGACGTACGTCTTGCGCTGCGTCATGTCCTCGACGTTCTTGCGCAGGGACTCGATGTCCGCGCCCTTCTTGCCGATGACCACGCCGGGGCGGGCCGTGTGGATGTTGACGCGCAAGTAGGAGCCGGCGCGCTCGATGCCGACCCAGCTGACCGCGGCCGCGCGGAACGTGTTGCGCACGAGGTTGCGGATCTTGAAGTCTTCTCCAATCAACGCCGGAGCGTCTTTAATGGAGAACCACTTCGACTGCCAGTCGTGGATGTAGCCGAGGCGAAGCGCGTTCGGATTGGTTTTATTGCCCATTGGATTACTTCCCCTTCCCTGCGGCGCGCTCGTCGGAGACGACGACGGTCAGATGGCAGACCTTGCGCTTGAAAGTGTAGGCCCGGCCCTGCGGGGCGGGCAGCATCCGCTTCATGTTCCCCATCGGTCCCATCGTCGACCAGCACTCCTTGACGTAGACCTTCTCGGGGTCGACCTTGCGTCCCGCGCGCGCCGACTGCGTGACGAGGTTGGCGGCGGCGGAGCGGACGGTCTTGGTGATCATCGTCGAGCAGATGCGCGGGATCATCGGCAGGAGGCGCTCGGCCTCCAGGACGGACTTGCCGCGGATCTCCTTGAGGACCTGCGCGACCTTGCGCGTTCCGTATCTCTGAAATCGAGCGTGAGCGGTGGCTTCCATTGTCTTTCTCTTTTTCCCTGTGTCTAGGTCTTGGCCGTCGTTTCCTTCGTCGTGCCGCCGTGCGCCTTGAAGAAGCGGGTGAAGGAGAACTCGCCGAGCTTGTGGCCGACCATCTGCTCGGTGACGTACACCGGCAGGAACTTGCGGCCGTTGTGCACGGAGAACGTGTGACCGACGAACTCGGGCGTGATCGTGCAGGCGCGCGCCCAGGTCTTGATGGGCTTCTTGTCGCCGGCGGCGTTCAGCTTCTGGACCTTCTTGAGGACGTTCGGGTCGACGAACGGTCCCTTCTTGGTGGATCGGCTCATGGTGTCTCTCTCTTATCCCTGCTGCGACGAGCGGCGCCGGTCGGAAACGATCATCCAGCCCCAGACCTTCTTCTTGTTGCGGGTCTTGAAGCCCTTGGACAGCTGGTTCCACGGCGAGCGCGGGTGGTTGTTGCCCTTGCTCTTGCCGCGGCCTCCGCCGAGCGGGTGGTCGGTCGCGTTCATGGCGCCGCCGCGGACGGTCGGGCGGATGCCGCGGTGGCGCGAGCGTCCCGCCTTGCCGAGCGTGATCGTGTTGTGCTCCGTGTTGCCCACCTGGCCGATGGTGGCCATGCAGGTGTCGGGGACCATGCGGACCTCGCCCGAGGGCATCTTGACCTGGGCGTAGCCGCCGTCCTTCGCCATCAGCTGGGCCTGGGAGCCGGCGGAGCGCATCATCTGCGCGCCCTTGCCCGGGTTCAGCTCGACGTTATGGATGAAGGTGCCTTCCGGGATGTTCTTGAGCGGAAGGGCGTTGCCGACCTTGATTTCAGCGTTGGGGCCGGAGGCCACAACATCGCCGACCTTCAGGCCGACCGGGTGGATGATGTAGCGCTTCTCGCCGTCGGGGTAGTTCAGCAGGCAGATGCGGGCCGAGCGGTTCGGATCGTACTCGATCGTCATTACCTTCGCGGGGATGCCGAACTTCTCGCGCTTGAAGTCGATGTGGCGGTAGGCGCGCTTGTGGCCGCCGCCCTGGTGGCGGACCATCACGGTGCCGGTGTTGTTGCGGCCGCCGGTGCGGACGACCTTCGACACGAGGCTCTTCTCGGGGGTCGTCTTGGTGATCTCCGAGAAGTCCGCGGACGTCATTCCGCGGCGGGACGGCGTGTACGGCTTGTAGACCTTGATAGCCATGGGGATTCCTTAGGAGGCGGCCTGCTGGCCGAAGTCGATCTTCTGGCCCTTCTTGACGGTCACGATCGCCTTCTTCCAGTCGGGGAGGATGCCCCCGCCCTTGCCGAAGCGGCGGAACTTGCCGTGGATGATCATCGTGTGGACCTTCTCGACCTTCACCTTGAAGAGCGCCTCGACCGCCAGCTTGATGTCGGTCTTCGTCGCCTCGGGCGAGGTCTGGAACAGGAACTGGTTGTGCTTCTCCTGGAGGTTCGTGCCGCGCTCGGTGAGCAGCGGGCGGACCAGGACGCCGTGGATGGATTTCTCGGACATGATCGGTACCCTTAGTTCCAGCGAGCGCCGAGCTTCTCGAGCGCGGGCTGCGTGATGATGAGCTTCTTGCACTTCAGCACGTCGTAGGCGTTGAGGTCCGCCGCGAGGACGAGCTCGACGGCCTGCAGGTTGCGGCTGGCGCGCTTGACGGCCGCGTTCGGAGCGTCGAGGACGACGAGAACGCGCTTGTCGCCGCCGAGCTTCTCGATGACGCCGGCCATCAGCTTCGTCTTGGCCTCCTTTAGGGAGAGCTCCTTGACGCAGACGAGCCCGCCGTCCTGCGCGCGGGCCGAGAGCGCGTGCGCGAGGGCGAGCTTCGCCTTCTGCCGCGGGAACTCGAGGTGAGAGCCATACCCGGAGCGCGGCCCGTGGATGATCGCGCCGTGGCGCCAGAGGCCCGAGCGGATCGAGCCCGCGCGCGCGCGGCCGGTGTGCTTCTGCTTCCACGGCTTCTTGCCGCCGCCGGAGATCTCCGAGCGCCCCTTCGTATGGGCTCCGTACTGGCGCTGGTTGGCCAGATAGACCGTGATGTATTCCTGCAGGAACGTCCTCGAGGGCTTGTGCCCGAAGATGGCTTCCGGCAGGTCGCACTTTCCGACTTCTTTTCCGCCGACGTCGAGAACCTTGGCTTCCATGATCGCTTTCTCTCTTTACTTCTTCGCGGCGCCCGGCTTGGCCGCGGCCTTGATGATGTTGCCCATCTTGTCCTTCTTGATCGTGGAGCGCACGATCTCGACGCGGGCCTTCTTGGCCTTGACGGTCTCATGGATCGTCACGAGGCCTCCGCGCGGGCCGGGGACGGCGCCGGCGAGGTAGATCAGGTTCTCGGCGGGGTCGATCTGGACGACCTCGATCTTCAGCGTCGAGGTGACCTCATGGCCCTTGTGTCCGGCCATGCGCTGGCCGGGCATGACGCGGCCGAGCGAGCGCCGCGAGGCGAGCGAGCCCGGGGAGCGCTGCTTGTCCGAGGCGCCGTGGGAGGCGGGCAGGCCCCGGAAGCCGTGGCGCTTCATCGCGCCGGCGAAGCCCTTGCCCTTGGTCACGCCCTGGACGTCGACGTAGTCGCCGATCTTGAAGACGGCGTCGACGGACACCGTCTGGCCGGCCTCGAGGCCCGCGGTGTCCTTCACGCGGATCTCGCGGACGTGCTTCTGGGCGGGAACGCCGGCGGCCTTGAACTGGCCGAGCTCGGCCTTCGTGCAGGACTTCTCGCGGCCGGCGCCGAAGCCGAGCTGCACCGCGTTGTAGCCGTCCTTCGAGTCGATCGTCTTGACCCGGAGGATGGGGCAAGGACCGGCCTTGACGACGGTGACGTCGTAGAGGTTGTGATCCTTGGGGTGATAGACCTGGGTCATCCCGATCTTCTCGCCCAGAATGGAGCGGAACGTCGCCGGGGCCTTCTTGGCTCCGTCGTTCGCGGCCGTCGCTTCCTTCGTCTGCTCGCTCATAATCCTCTTCCTAAAAAAATGACAAAAAACGTCCTACAGCTGGAAAGCCTGGAGAGAGGCCGTCCGCCAAGCCCGCTTAGAGCTTGATTTCGACGTCGACGCCGGCCGGCAGGTCGAGCTTCATCAGCTCATCCACCGTTTTGGAGGTCGTCGAGTTCAGCTCGATGAGGCGCTTGTGAACGCGCATCTCGAACTGCTCGCGCGACTTCTTGTCGACGTGCGGAGACCGTAGCACGGTGTACTTCTTGATGTGCGTCGGCAACAAGATGGGGCCGGAAACGACAGCTCCCGTTCGCTGGGCCGTCTCGACGATCTTGCCGACGCTGGCGTCGAGGACGCGGTGGTCGTAAGCGCGAAGGCGGATGCGGATTCTCTGCTGCGGATTGTTAGTCTCGGCCATAATTATACCCTATATCCCCGTAAAAATACTAGCTCAAAATGTCGGCGACGACGCCGGCGCCGACCGTATGGCCGCCCTCGCGGACGGCGAAGCGAAGGCCCTTCTCCATCGCGATCGGCGCGATCAGCTCGCACTCGATGTCGATGTTGTCTCCCGGCATGACCATCTCCACGCCCGCCGGCAGCGTCACCGAGCCCGTCACGTCG